>CBKWLJ010000372.1:0-9630 GCA_966675205.1 uncultured bacterium | reverse complement strand
TTGGGGTTTAAATCCCCATCTAAATATCAATTCATCACTCTTACTCAACATGATGAACTCCGTGTTGAATTTTTACGAGCAACTGTCTAGTGACTACCATCTCATCTTTGCAGATTGGCATCAGTCAGTATTAGGGCAGGCCGAGATACTCGACCGACTCATCCGTAATGAAATGCAGGCGTTTCCGCTGACTATATTGGACTGTTCATGCGGCATTGGAACACAAGCCATTGGTTTAGCAGCGCGAGGATACAAGGTTCATGCGACTGACTTGAGTCCAGCAGCAGTGGAACGTGCCAAAGAAGCAGCGAAGTCATTTGGAGTTTCAATGACATTTGGGGTTGCGGATTTGCGATCGCTAACCACAGAGATTGATGGAGAATTTAATGTAGTCATTTCCTGCGACAATGCTTTACCCCATTTATTAAGCGATGAAGATTTACATCTAGCTGCAAAAAATCTGTGGTCAAAATTGCAGCACAATGGTCTACTGCTCGTCAGTATTCGAGACTATGACCAAGCAAGACAAGAAAAACCCAGTTCTACCCTACCCCAGATTATTGATAGCCAGGAAGGAAGGCGCATCATTTTTCAGGTTTGGGATTGGTCAGAAGATGGCAAAACCTACCAAATTCACCACTTTATTGTCAGAGAAATGAATGGAATTTGGCAAACCCAGCATCGTACTACTCAATACCGCGCTCTACTTCGGGATGAACTGAATCCAATTCTTCAAGAAGCAGGATTTGTCAACATTCGTTGGCTCATGCCAGAGGAAAGTGGATATTATCAACCTGTTGCGATCGCACGCAAATTTTAAATTTATTTCAAAATTAATATGGCTCTTATAAATGCATCTTCAAAGTCAAAAGTCATAATTTTTGATACCACGATGAGAGATGGAGAATTGATGCCCGGTGTCAAAATGGATGTTCACCAAAAACTGAGTATTGCCAAACTCTTAGAAGAGATGCGCGTTGATGTGATTGAAGTAGGCTATCCGGGAGCCTTCCCAAAAGATTTTGATGAAATATTCACGATTTCTAAGCAAGTAAAGGAATCTACTATATGTGGATTAGCCAGCTCAAAGCAAGAGGAAATCATCAGTGTTGCCTCAGCGCTTAAGCCTGCGGCTAGAGGAAGAATTAACATTTTTACTCCAGTTAATTTAAAAAATCAGCCAGAAGGCAGTGATTTGCAAACCTTAGAAATCATCAAAGACAGTATTATTCTTGCCCGAAACTATTGCGATGATGTGGAATGGTCAGCCTTTGATGCAGCAAGGAGCGAGACTGATTTCCTCTGTAAAGCGATTGAATTAGCCATTAAAAGTGGTGCAACGACAGTATGCATTCCTGACAGTATGGGAACATTATCTCCTGATAATTTTTCAGAGTTGATTAACAAGATTGTCAACCAGGTTCCGAATATTGATCAGGCTACAATTTCGGTTCACTGTCACGATGATTTAGGTCTAGCTGTGGAAAACTCGATCGCTGGTCTAGATGATGGAGTAAGGCAAATTGAGTGTTCGAGCAATGGACTGGGGGCAAGGAAAGGCAATGCAGATTTAGAGAAAGTGGTGAATGCGATCGCTCAGAGTGCTAACTATCGAACTGATATCGATCTATCTTTACTTAGCGACGCTTCAGAATTAGTGAATCAAATTACTGGAATTAAAACCCGATGAGCCAACTTCCCAATCCTGCTTTGAGTTTAAAGACAACTTGGTTTGAGCGAATTCCAAAAGTAGAATTGCACCTCCATCTAGAGGGAGCCATTCCCCACGAAGCCTTGTGGCAACTGGTGCAAAAATACGGGGGAGACCCATCAGTTCCCACTCTAGAAACACTCCGGGAAAAATTTGAATATCGCGATTTTCTTCACTTCGTTGATGCTTGGCTTTGGAAAAACCAATTTCTCAGAGAGTACGAAGATTTCTCTTTCATTGCAAAAGCTGTAGCGCAAGACCTAAAACAGCAAAATATTCGCTATGTCGAAGCTTTTTACTCCCCCGCTGACTTTGCGCGTCATGGCTTAAAAACCCAAGAGTTAACTGAAGCTATCCGTCACGGACTTTCCCAAGTTCCAGGCATTGAAGTGGCTTTAGTTGCTGATTTGATTCGGGATTTCGGACCAGAAAGAGCGGCTGTAACATTAGCAGAAGTTAACGAAGTGAAGCATTTGGGTGTCATTGGCATTGGTATCGGTGGGTTAGAACAAGATTTTCCCCCAGAGCCGTTTGCTGCCGTCTATGAACAGGCGCGTCAGCTTGGTTTTTATACCAGTGCTCATGCAGGAGAAGTCGCAGGGGCCCAAAGTATTTGGGGAGCAATCCGTAGCCTGCACGTCAATCGCATCGGACATGGAACTCGCGCCGAGGAAGATGAATCCTTGCTTGACTACTTGGCGCAACACCGAATTCCATTAGAAATGTGTCCCCTTTCCAACCTACGAACGGGAGTCGTTCCATCTTTAGAAGCGCATCCGATACGGCGCTACTTTGAGCGGGGTATTCTCGTGACTGTTAATACAGACGACCCCAAAATGTTTAATAACTCCTTAGCTCAAGAGTATCAACTGCTAGAAGAAAAGCTCGGTTTCTCTCGCAGTGATATCCAAACGCTGATTCTTCAAGGCATTGAGTCAGCTTGGCTTTCAGAGGATCAGAAGCAACCGCTCATTACAACATTTCGCAATGATGCAGTTTGGCTAGATGAAGTGGCTCAAACAGCCTAGAGTCTCTTCTTGAAAAATAAGCGGATGGGGGGACGGGCAAGATGCCCATCCCACAAGATTTTTGTCAACAATTGGTAAGTTTTGAAATATCCAGCCTTATTTGTAATATCTCAATTCGTTAATTAAATAAGACTACCCATGATTACAACAATCGTTCAGTTTCAACTTACTGCTCCTGCTACTCGCAACCAAGCGAGAGAAAACTTTTTAGAAGTTGCTCCCCAGTTTCGTCAGGT
Organism: uncultured bacterium; assembly: GCA_966675205.1. Lineage (GTDB taxonomy): Bacteria > Cyanobacteriota > Cyanobacteriia > Cyanobacteriales > Coleofasciculaceae > JBFLZA01. The sequence goes on along the minus strand of CBKWLJ010000372.1, from coordinate 6,655 downwards.
ACCGGGATTAATTCGGAAATACTTTTTGTTATCTGAAGATGGCAAAATGGCTGGAGGTGTCTATCTGTGGGAATCTCGGGAGGATGCAGAACGCTGTTACACGGATGAATTTAAGCAAGCAATTGCTAAGCGATATGGCAGCGAGCCTTCTATCACTTATTTTGAGAGTCCAGTAATTGCTGATAATCTTCAGGGTGAAACGCTCGCAGATGGATAAACTCCTCTCAAAAATGGGTCAGAAAAAACAAACCACAGATAGACACAGATGTACACAGATGGATACTGCTACCTTTTGTTGTCTATGAAAAGGATTTCTGGACGAGATTTTTAGACATCTTACAGAATTAAAAAATATGGGTTCATATACTTGGAATGCACTGGATTACGAAAAGCATTCATCTGCACAGCAAACATGGGCGCGAGAACTGATTCGTAAGCTCAATCTAAAAGGTGATGAGCGAGTTCTCGACGTTGGTTGCGGAGACGGAAAGGTTACAGCCGAAATCGCTAATTTGGTGCCTCATGGTTCTGTTGTTGGCATTGATAGTTCAGAGGCGATGATTAACTTGGCTCAAACTCGATATCCGGCTGATACGTTTCCCAATTTGCAATTTGTGCAAATGGATGCTCGAAAATTGTCTTTTGACCCTGAGTTTACCCTTGTCTTTTCCAATGCAGCACTGCACTGGATACAAGACCATGTCTCCGTTCTTCGTGGTATTAGCAACAGCCTTCAATCTGGAGGCAAAGCTTTACTTCAGATGGGAGGTCGAGGAACTGCGGCAGATATCGTTAGTGTCATTGAGGAGATGATACAGTCGAGTCAGTGGTGCGCGTATTTTGCCGACTTTGCATTCCCATACTTTTTCTACAGTCCTCAAGAGTACCGACCTTGGTTAGAAGCGGCGGGGTTAGAACCGCTTCGCATTGAATTAATCCCGAAAGATATGACACACTCTGGAGCAGTCGGTTTAGCAGGGTGGCTTCGCACCACTTGGTTTCCGTACACTCAGCAATTACCGGAGCCAATGCGTGAACTGTTTATCACTGAGCTAGTGGGTCGATATTTGGAGCGTCATCCAGTTGATGAAGAGGGTTTAACGCACGTCCAGATGATTAGGCTGGAGATTGAAGCGAAAAAAGTGTAAGCTCATGCCCTGGCTATTAGCGCCGCAGACCGTAGCGCAGTACGGGGATTTTGCGTCATTGGTCATTGGTTACTAAGGACAAATGACTAATGACAGTTTTTCTGTACTCTTTCTTCTGAAAGATGCTACATTGAATCTTTCTGTTCATCCTCAGCCTTGAGGAATAATTTTTAACATTTTCACGGAAAACCCTATGAGCGTGCGTATTCAAGAGTAAATAGCCTCAATCAGTGGATGAGTACAGTGCAGCAGTTACCTTTTGATACATCGTTTTACTTTAACGAGCAATTACGCGAAGTTCCCAACGCACCTAGCGAAATGCAGCGTGCGATCGCATTTTTGCAGTCCCAACTGGATGACGATGACACAGATACTTGCCAGCGGATACAACTTTATGGACTCATTGGCGTCTATGCTCGGATTTTGGGTGACTTTTTGCTCGCTTGCACTGCACTGAAAACCGCAATTGCCTTGAGCGAACAAATTCAAGACGAATGCTTAAAAATCGTGAATCAGTTGCGTTTGGCTCATGTGTATCAATGGCAGCAACAATTTGAAATGAGCGATCGCCTGTTTGCTCAAATCCTGGTACGCTGTGTCCATAATCCCAAATTAGAACCCTACCTCGACTTCGCCTTCCAACACGCAGGCAACGGCAAATTCGATCAAAAGCAGTATGCAAAAGCCCAATGGTGCTTCGAGCAAGCCCTTGCTATCCGTCTTCGTAAAGGCGACCCCACGTTGATTGAATCCACTCAGTACGCCCTAGAAGTAACCAAGCGAAGACGAGCAATGACTTTAGCAGTGTTCAACTCCTAATTCATAATTCATAATTCATCATTTGCCCCCAATGCTTGTAGCGTCGCCTTCTGTGCCTCCGTCAACCCCTTAACACCGACAATATTCATGCCTTCATAAGGACGGTCAGGTCTTAGGGTTGTCAGGCACTCCCCTGTTTTCACATCCCAAAGTTTAATGGTTTCATCTTGACTCCCACTAGCAAGTATTTGACCATCAGGACTCCAATGTACTGACCAAACTAAATTGGTGTGTCCGTGCAAGGTTTGGCGGCATTCCCCGGTGCTGACATCCCACAGTTTTACCGAATTATCACTACTACTACTCGCCAGCATCTGACCTTGTGGATGGAACGCCACTGACCAAACTGGATTGCTATGACCTTGCAGTGTTTTGTCGCATTGACCGGTCTGGAGATTCCACAACTTTATACTATGGTCTCCGCTACCACTAGCTAAAATTTGGCGATCGCAACTAACCGCAACCGTCCAGACCCAATTTCCATGTCCCTGCAAGGTTTGACGGCATCTACCTGTGTTGACATCCCACAGTTTTACCGTTTGGTCGTAGCTTCCACTCACTAGAGTACAGTTTTCTGGAGAAGTTGCGATCGCATGACTAAAAGCAACAGCACAAATCCAATTGCTGTGTTCTTGTAAAGTTTGACGGCATTGAGCAGTATGCACGTCCCATAACTTCACGGTATTATCTTCACTGCCGCTAGCTAGGGTTTGACCATCCGGTGCAAACGCAACCGACCAAACCCGACTGGTATGACCTTGCAGGGTTTGGCGACATTGACCACTGCTAACCTCCCAAACCTTTACCGTATGGTCACTACTGCTACTTGCAAGAATTCGACCATTGGCACTCCACGACACCGAACAAACTGAATTGGTGTGACCATGCAAGGTTTGGTAGCACTTCCCTGTACGGATATCCCAGAGTTTTACCGTATGGTCATCGTTACCACTCGCTAAAGTTTGACCATCAGGACTGAAAGCAACAGACCAAATGCGATTGGTATATCCTTGCAACGTTTTGTTACACCGACCCGTGCGGACATCCCACAACTTCACTGTATGGTCGCCGCTACCACTCGCTAAAGTTTTGCCATCAGGACTCCAATGCACTGAGCGTACCCAATTTTTATGTCCCTGCAAGGTATGGTGACACTCACCCGTGTTTGTATTCCAAATCTTTACCGTTTTGTCATCACTCCCACTGGCTAAAGTTTGACCATCAGGGTTCCAATGCACCGAGCGTACCCAATTGCTATGTCCCCGTAAGGTATGGCAGCATTGACCCGTACTGATCTCCCACACTCTGATAGTGCGATCGCTACTACCACTTGCTATCCTTTTCCCATCAGGACTGACGGTAACAGACCACACCCCCTTAGTATGGTCTTGTAGCGTTTGACAGCACTGACCAGTTCTGACATCCCATCGTTTCACCGTTTGGTCATCACTGCCGCTTACCAAAGTTTGGCCGTCAGGACTCCACGACACCGCCCGCACCCAATGGGTATGCCCTTGCCAAGTTTGTTCGCATTCCCCTGTGGTAATATCCCAGAGTTTAATGGTTTGGTCTTCACTTCCACTGGCGAGAGTTCTACCATTGGGACTAAACGCAACAGACCAAATTCGACTCGTGTGTCCTCGCAGCGTTTGCAAGCATTCCCCTGTGGTGATATCCCAGAGTTTAATGGTTTGGTCTTCGCTCCCACTGGCGAGAATTTTGCCATCAGGACTCCAATGCACCGACCAAACCCAACGCATATGTCCCTTGCAAGTCAGCAATTTTTTTCCATCTGCCACTCGCCACAGGATAATTTCACCATTGACATCACCTGTTGCCAGCAGTTTTCCATCTGGGCTAAATGTTACCCCTAAAGGAATGCCTAAAGTTTCTGTAAAAACAGATTTACTCAAATCAGAATGAGCAAAATTAGACGCTTTTAAATTGACATTTCGTAAGTCGGCTTGCCAAAGGGTGAGATGAGAAAAGTCGTAGCCGCTTAAGTCGGTTTTAAGTTGACTGAGCAGGTTGAAGACATTTCCACCCGCATAGCCCGGTTCTAAGGTGGTTGCATTTTTCAGCTTGGGCAGAATTTGCTTGAACTGTTGTTCTAGGTTCTTTTTAGTCTCAAAAATTGTGAGCAAATTTGCAATAATGGGTTTGACAATTTGCCGAATTTGTGTATCTCTAATGTAGTCTTTTCCCTGAGCTTTGAGCAGGGCATGACTGTTTAAAATTGCAATTTGTTCTTGGGTAATCTCTTCACAAACTTGCTTAATTAGACAGTCGGTAGCGTACTCCATCACAACAGGTTGCTGGGTGTAACGACCGGACTGCTTTTCAATTAGCGATCGCCAACTCAAAGATTCCAATGTTGCCAATAAATCGCCTCTAGAAACGGCAGGTACGAGATCGGCAACTAACTCAGGAATTGAAGTCCACTCGCGATTAATTGCCAACCAGTACATTAAGGCTTTTTCTAAAGGAGAACAGCGCTGGCACTGTTGGTCAAGGAGCCTTTGAATTCCATTAAAAACGGCTGTATCTTGAGCGAGAAATTCTCCAATCTCACCCTCGAATAATTCTTGAATGGATGTTGCTACAATCTTCAGGGCGAGGGGGTTACAGCCGTAGCGATCGCATAATTGTTGTTTCTCTAAATCTGACCCCAGCAATCCCTTGGCTTGAATAATTGCTTGTGCAGCTTCTACAGAACCACTCAATTGCCAAGATCGCACCGGTAATTCGATACCTTCAAAGGCAGCAATTTCGGCTGGCTTTTCCCGACTCGTGAGAATGAGACAACTTTGATGGCTCGTTTCCCCTATCACCCGAATCAGTTCACCGTAGCCTTCATATCCCTGACGATACTGCCCAACTTGGCTCGCTTGCAAAATGGTTTCCACATTATCCAAAACCAACAAGCAACGGGAGGTACGTAGCCAATACATCAGTTGCCCTATATCAGCCTTAACGTCTTGTTGCTCAGAAAGAAATGAAACTAATTCACCCAATAACGTCTCTAAAGGTGGAGCATTGCGAAGACTGCGCCAAATAACATACTCAAAATTTCCCTGAACTTGCTCGGCTAACTTCACAGATAGAGAAGTTTTACCAATTCCCCCCATGCCTAACAGCGCCACAACGCGGCACTTATCTTGCACAATCCACTGTTTGAAGATACTGATCTCTTCAGTGCGCCCGTAAAATAGGCTCACATCTAAAGCCTCTCCCCAATCTTGGCGGCAGGGAACAGTCGGAGTTTCAGTAACTTGCACTGAAACTGGGGCAGAAATTGGTTCCAGGGGTGTTGCTAAAGGCGTAACGGGAACTGTAGGAATTGGACGCGCCGATTTATCTTTCCACCGTTCTAAGGCAGTGCGAAAGTTCGTTTTACTAACGGTTTCCTCTAAAGCTTGACTCAAAAGCTTCCACAACTTAGGGCCAACATCTCGCGTAAGGTAGCTGACAGAATAACCAGAAGCGTCAGCAATTTGCTCATAGGTTTGACTTTGCCAAGTTCCTCTAAGAATCGTGGTTTCTACATCACCCAAGTGTCTGCCCACTTTAGCAAACACCGCTGCATTAGCAGTTTCCAATGCCTGTTCAAAGTTCATCGTGCAGCACAGCACCATCTGCATCTTGCCAAATTCTACCTGAAATTAACTGAGATTACCTGACTGAACCTGAGAACTGGAGATATTCTCTCCTGATGGGCAAATTCCTCAGATTTTCCTTGAATGACAGCATTTTAGAGCGCTAAAAAGCCAGTCTTCAGGTCAATGAACCGAGTTTTCCTGAGAGTATTGGTTGACACGACATTCTCCACATCATCAAAGGGAAGCTGAAATTTACTCGTCACCACTGAGTCGTGTTTGCCAACAGTTTTTACCTGCGGGATTGAATCTAATGACTTGTCAGGCTGAAGCTGTGCTTTTATGCAGAAAGTCATGTTTTGTCACATAAGGTAAACTTTTCTCCCTTTTGCCTCCTGCCTTATCTCTTCTGCCCTCTTGCACTAGATGCTCTTAAATTAGCGTTGCCACTGCTTAGCAACAAATTTTATCCCTAAAAACAAGAGAGAAATGACTGCAATTCACTGTCCTAGGTAAATGAAGATATCTGCGATATTCAATACAGGAGCTTGGAACCACCGAAAATCTATAAATACAGCATTTTCGTTGAAGATTATATACTCCACAACGTTACTTATAGCTCCAGCCAAGAGCAATCCGACTCCAACCTGTAAAGATTTCATCATTTCTTTTCCCGCTTGAGAAAGCCGCCAAGAAATAAAATAGGTAAGAGCAGCAATAAACAGAATAAACCCTATCCGAATCAAAAATAACAACTGTTTAACATCACCAAACAGGCTAAAAGCAGCAGCAGTTCCAGGTAAGTAAGTCAAATGCAAGATACCTGGCAACAAGGGTATGGTTTCTAGTAAAGGTTTTGAGCCTAAAACTGTTCTAATATAATATTGAACTAATAAAATTAGAGCTGTTCCTATAGCAGTAATTGTCCACCATAATCGATTATTAGTCATTACTAATCACCAGGTTCCATAAACTTATAGAGACAGGGAGAGAGATTTCATCCAGCAATTATAAAAGCAGATTGAGACATCCCTCTCTTTTATAAAGCGGTGCGATCGCCAAGCGTTGTCCCTAAGCACTAGCCTGGAGCAA
>CBKWLJ010000371.1:0-9647 GCA_966675205.1 uncultured bacterium | reverse complement strand
GCTTGGATTAAACTGTATCGACGCGATGCGAATAGTAATAATTCCCAAATTTCCTATTACTTGAAAGGGGAATTGGTTTCATTCTTGCTAGATTTGCTGATTCGATCGCGTCATGGAAATCAGCGATCGCTCGATGATGTGATGCGTCAAATGTGGCAGCGTTTCGGCAAAGACGAAATCGGCTTTACTCCTGAACAACTGCGGGAAGTGATTGAGTCAGTTGCCCAAACCGATTTAACTGACTTTTTTGAGCGCTACATTGAAGGTACTGATGAGTTACCCTTCGATGAGTACCTTGAACCCTTTGGTTTACGAGTGAAAGGCATTGAAGAAGAGGAACCCGTGCCTCACCTCGGTGCCAACGTGAAAGCAGAAAATGGCAAGGCGATGATTCATTTTGTTGAAGCCGGTTCGCCTGCGGCAGTGGCAGGAGTCGATGCTGGAGATGAATTGCTAGCGATTGATGGCTGGCGGGTAACGGCTGAACAATTGAGCGATCGCATCAAAGATTACAAGGTGGGTGATACCATCCAAGTGAGTGTTTTCCACCAAGATGAACTGTGTACTTTACCTGTTACCTTACAGGCAGCACAACCCAACCGTTATCTGATTGTGCCAGTAGAAAAGCCAACTGAAGTACAGAAGCAAAATTATAGCGGCTGGCTAGGAACTGAATTGGGTTGAAGGTTGAAGGTTGAAGGTTGGAAGGTTGAAGGTTGTTTATTTTTGATTATTGACTATTGACTTTTTGTGTTTCTGATGATAAAAGGTCACCGAAGCGATTCGGACTCTCGCTGTCATCCTGAAACCTTGACCCGTCAATCTTTTCCCTTCTGCCTACTGCCTTCTGCCCTCTGCCTTTTGCCATATAAGCGAACTAGTTGAGTTGGGGGAATTCCTAGAAAATAGCTAGCAATCATCAGTTGGTTAATTAACGTGGTTTTCAATACTCCCAACTTTTGCCAACGGCGTCCTGAAGTGAGTACAGGGGCGGGAACAATTGCAATTCGCCCCTGGCGTTTCAAGCACCGCATCAATTCAAAGTCTTCCATAATCGGGATATCTGGAAAACCACCAATGTCGTGAAAAGTTGATGCTTTAATGAAAATAGCTTGGTCGCCATAAGGCATTGAAAAAAAGCGCGATCGCAAATTCACCATCTTCTCAATCAGCCGCAGTCCCCACAGATTGGCATCAATTTGCAATTCAAATGCCCCGGCAATAATGTCGGGGTTTTGTAATCCTTGGCGGACTAAGCTGTCAAATTGAGGAGGTAACTGCGTGTCAGCGTGAAGAAACAGCAGAATATCCCCCGTAGCCACGGCTGCCCCTGCATTCATTTGAGAGGCACGACCTGCCGACGCAAAAATTACCTTACATTCTGAATCAGACGCAAACTTCGTACAGCAAGATTTTGCTAACGTCACCGTTTCATCCTGGCTTCCGCCATCAACCACAATCACTTCCACATCTGGAACATCCTGAAGCCTAGTTAACGTTTGCTCAATTGTCGTGGCTTCATTGAATACAGGAATGATGATGGAAATTTTTGGGGCTTTCATTCAGGTAAAACAGCAAGAACGTACTCAAGATTACGACGCCTCTTGCTTCCAGTCGAGAAATACTATCCAATCCATCTGTGTGCATCTGTGGTTAAAAAAATCGCCAGTTAGCTGTAGAGTCAGCAATCCCTACAATTAGCTGATGGCAATGACTGCAATCGAGACAAATCTTCCGGGCGATCAATATCACTGAGCCAAGGAAGCTTAGCAATACTTAACTCAAGCTTCTCAGCAATATTCAAGGTTTGCTGCAAAACCTCAGCCGTACTCCAACGAATACCTGTAAACAGTTCCGGAATCATCCGACGTAGCCCAATCAAATAATAGCCACCATCGAGTGCAGGCCCAAGCACTAAATCATGTTGACGCAATGTTTGAAACGCCTCTGCCAGAAGTTGAGCATTCAAATCAGGGCAATCAATACCAATGATGACAACACGATCCATCCCTGCCTGAAAAGACGCCTGAAATGCTAATGCCATCCGACATCCAATATCACCCTCACATTGCCGTTGATAAATGAGTTTTGACCCCAGCCATTCTTGCATCAACGATTCATTCCCACCTGTAAAATGGACTTCTGCCAACAGGGGATAAAAAGCCTGGAGCTTATTAGCTTCAGCTAGCATTTGTTCTGTCATCTGACGCTGAAGTGTTGCTGCACCTTCCGCCCCCAGTACTGGGATAAGTCTTGTTTTCGTTTTTCCCGGTTCTGGGTAGCGGGTAAAAAGAATCAAGCATTCTCTATCTTGCTGGGTCATTTATCTTTCAGCAACTGCTTGAGATTGTGCTTCCACAAAGCTGCTTGTTCAGCAGTTGGATAAATGCCAATTAGTGACTCTATTTCTTGACGAGCTTTTGCTTTCAATTCTCCCTTCGTGCGATTTCCCAGTAAACAGATCAGCCGTTGTAAATCTTCGCTTGCACTGGGAAGTTTTAGCGGTACAGAAGGGCCTGGGATAGATTGGGGGTCGTCTAGTAGGGACTTAGGAGTGTTTTTCTTGGCCATGATTTTATAAGTTATGTCATTAGCTCAAGTTTTGATTTTATAAGATAAATATTGCAGCGATATGAGTGAAGCCTCTAATCACCGAAACGACGATTTTTCATAGAGACAGTGCCCCTGTGCTTGCCTCCAAACCTTGGCGGGGCAACCACGGAGGAATTGCCCCAACCATTAATGGACAAACGCTCTAGGCACTCATTTCCAACATGCGCTGAATCGGACGCAATGCTGCGATTTGGATGTGTTCTGGTAAAGTGATTTCGGGTTCGCGGTTCTTCATGGCGAGATACAGCTTCTCCAACGTATTCAGCCGCATATAAGGACACTCATTACAGTTGCAGCTATTCGTCGGAGGTGCTGGAATGAACTGCTTGTGAGGCATCTGCTTCTGCATTTGGTGAATGATTCCCGGTTCCGTTGCCACAATAAACGCTTGACTAGAACTGGTTTGAGAATACTTCAGCAGTGCAGTTGTTGAACCGATGTAGCTAGCGTGACGCAGTACCGAGGGTTCGCATTCGGGGTGGGCGATGATTTCAGCTTCTGGGTGTTCGATTTTGAGCTGGATGAGCTTCCGTTCTGAGAAGGTTTCGTGGACAATGCAACTTCCTTGCCACAGCACCAAATCCCGTCCTGTCTGTTCCATCACGTAGCGCCCTAAGTTGCGATCGGGGGCAAAAATAATGGGTTGGTCTTTGGGAATCTGGTTAACAATTTTGACAGCGTTGGAACTGGTGCAAATGATATCGCTCATCGCCTTGATTTCGGCGGAGCAGTTGATGTAAGAAACAACAATATGGTCGGGATGAGCGGCTTTGAATTGAGCAAAGGCATCAGGAGGACAACTGTCTGCCAATGAGCAACCGGCGGTTAAATCTGGCAACAATACCAGTTTGTCGGGGTTAAGGATTTTGGCGGTTTCCGCCATGAAGTGGACGCCAGCAAAGACAATCACATCGGCGCTGGTGCCTGCTGCTTGTTGAGAAAGTCCAAGAGAATCGCCAAGGTAGTCTGCTACATCCTGAATGTCGGGGTCTTGGTAGTAGTGAGCGAGGATGACTGCATTCAGTTCTCGCTTGAGGACGGATATTGCCTCAAACAAGTCGTGGGGTAAGGACGGATGCGTTTGGGTCTTTTGAGGAAGTGCAGTGGTAAACAAGGTGTTGAGTTACCCGGAGTATCAAAGTGCCACATTAATTATAGTTAAATTCACCAAAAATTGAATGGGGAATTTCTGCTATTTTTACAACTTTTAAAGGGTTGAAGTTCTTAAAAATCTTTCTGTAAAAGGCTTTACTGAAGTTAAGTAAAGTAACGAAATGGTATAAACCGCTAAAACCTGTCAAAACGGCTCAGGCTTTTTTATGCTAAAAAAAGGTTAACAAATATACAAAAAATGACCAATCATTCTGAGAAACCCATCAAAATCGCGGTAGTTGGCGATATTCACGACCAATGGGAAGCAGAAGATGCGATCGCTCTCAAGGAATTAGGAATTGATCTGGTTCTGTTTATCGGGGATTTTGGCAATGAATCTGTGGAAGTCGTGCGGCTGATTGCCTCGCTTAACCTTCCGAAGGCAGCAATTATGGGCAATCACGATGCCTGGTATACGGCCTCGGATTGGGGTCGCAAGCGGTGTCCCTATGACCGAGCAAAGGAAGATTGGGTACAGCAACAGTTAGACTTGTTGGGTGAAGCTCATGTCGGTTATAGCTGCCTTGACTTTCCTGAATTTGAGCTCTCTGTCGTTGGTGGCCGCCCTTTTAGTTGGGGTGGCGATGTTTGGAAAAACCCAGACTTCTATCAGGAACGCTACGGCGTTAATGGATTTGAAGAGTCGGTTGAACGGATTATGGCAGCCGTGCAGTGTGCTGCTTATGACAGAATTATTTTTATCGGTCACAATGGCCCTGCTGGATTGGGCGACAAGGCAGAAGACCCCTGTGGAAAGGATTGGCAACCGCTAGGGGGAGATTTTGGCGACCCAGATTTGGCAAAAGCGATCGCACAAACTCGGTTACTGGGTAAAGAGATTCCTCTTGTTACCTTTGGTCATATGCACCATTCTTTGCGCCACACCAAGGAGAGACGGCGAACTGCTATTTCCACAAGTCCAGAGGGGACAGTTTACTTGAATTCAGCAAGTGTACCCCGGATTATCAAAACCGAGAGCGATCGCATCCGCAATTTTTCCCTAGTTTCTCTAGAAGCAGGTGTCGTCTCCCAAATTTCCCTAATTTGGGTGGGTCAAGACTATAAAATAGTATCCGAGCAGTTACTCTATGAGCGTTCTGCGCCGATTCTGATCAAACCTGTTTACAGGCAATCGCCATAAGTGCATCGAGTATTGGTACAATATATTAGCCCGGAGAGGTGGCAGAGTGGTCGAATGCGCTCGACTTGAAATCGAGTGACCCGCAAGGGTCCGTGGGTTCGAATCCCACCCTCTCCGTTTAAGATTGACAATCCACTCGTAAAAATTTTCGCCCTGCTTCCCCGGTCGAAAAAAACGGGCGAGAGCCTTGGCCAGACAAGAGCTAGTGCAAGAGGACAGGAGACTCCAAGGGAAGAAAGCTTGTATAGTAAGCTTTTTAACCTTGTTGAACGGGTCACTGATTTTCGCCAGCTTGGTCTAGTCTCAGGATTGCCAACTCCGAAGGAGATACGTGGTCATTTCTCCCTTTCCTTTAATCCAAACCTGTCCTCGTTCTTGAAAAAAAAATTGCTCCTTCAATTTTGCATAAGTGGTTGCCGTTACCTGAATCTCACCGGGAATTCCATTCGTTTCCATTCTTGAAGCTGTATTGACGGTATCTCCCCACAGATCGTAATTGAACTTGTGGAGACCAATGATTCCTGCTACTACAGGGCCAGTATTAATGCCAATTCGTAGCTTAAACGCCTCACCAATTTGGTGATTAATCTTCACCATTTCTGCTTGCATCTCTAGAGCCATTTGGGCGATAGATTGAGCATGATCTGGACGGAAAAAGGGCAATCCTCCTACCACCATATAAGAATCCCCAATCGTCTTAATTTTCTCCAAACCGTAAGCTTGAGCTAATTGGTCAAACTTGGAAAAAATGATATTGAGAATTGACACAATTTCTTCCGGTTTTTTTCTCGCAGAAAACTCGGTAAAACCAACAAGGTCAGCAAATAACACACTAACCTCTTCAAATCGCTCAGCAATCAAATGTTCACCCTTTTGTAAGCGCTTAGCAATCGGTTCCGGGAATATCGAAAGCAGTAGCTCCTCCATTTGTTTTTGCTCAAATTTTAGCGCTTCTTGCATTAACTTACGCTCAGTAATATCGGAAACTGTACCTTCGTAATACAGTAATTCTCCTTCCCCATCGAACACAGCACGGGCGTTTTCTGAAATCCAAATTATCGAGCCGTCCTTGCGATACACCAGAGACTCAAAATCCCTGACTTCAGGTTCCGTTTTTATTGTTCTTAAAAATTCTAGGTGGCGGTTCGGGTCAACATAAAATTGTTGATAAATATTTTGAAAGTTGTTGATCAATTCTTCTGGCGAATCGTAACCGTATATTCTTGCTAACGCTAGATTCGCACTGATATATTGTCCCGAAGGTGTGGACTGAAAAATTCCCTCAACTGCATTTTCGACAATACTATGATATTTCTCTTCAGCAATTCGCAACGCCTCTTCAGTCTTCTTGCGCTGAATCAGCGAACCCAACTGAATAGCAACAGCATTAATTAATTCCAATAAATGCCGCTGGAGGGGACTTGCTTCTTTTTTAAAAAACACTAAAATTGCCAAAATTTGATTATTAAATAGAATCGGAACTCCAAAAGCGGTTTTTAATCCAACTTCTGCCGCGAGAGTCGCACGTTGAAAAATTGGGTGCGGCTGGGTAGAAACATCTTCTATCCATTCAGGCTTATGAGATGACCAGACACGTCCTTGTAATCCCAGATTTGAAGGCATTTTGAGGGTTGAACTTCTGTTTCTAAACTCTTCTAGACTCCAATCTCTGGCATACCAACTTTGACTATATTCTAATAAAGTAGAATCTTGATTAGGAATCCAGGCTTCAGCAAAATCCCAACCAATTGTTTCACAACAGGAACGTAGAATTATAGATAAAGCGGCAAGAAAATCCTCTGCTTCAGCAATGGCTTGAGTGGTGGAAAGCAGGAACAAAATCTCCTCTTCAGCACGTTGACGGACTCGGATTTCATTTTCTAACCGCTGAATTTGTTGTTCTAAGCTAGATTGAGTTACTTCTAATTCAATCTGCACCTGCTTTTGCTTGCTAATATCCCGTGCCACCCAGATAACTGAATGCTCCGAAATAGGAGAAATCGTAGCGGTAAACCAAACCTTAAAAGAATTAACTGTATCGTTAATTAATTGTGATTGTTCTGGAGCGGTACCGTCTACACATCGCTCTCTTTCATTCTTTGTAAGGGATAAACTGTACTCAAAATTAAGGGACTGCCTCCTATCTAAAGCCTCTTGAATTTTTTGCCCCCATGCTGAGTTAGTCGTTCTTTGAAAAAATTGCTCTACCGTAGCACCAACAATATCAATTTCTGGTTCAGTTAAAATTTTTGAGTTTGTTGGTAAAACTTCTATATCTTTAATTTCATATTTTTGAGTATTAACAACAAGGACAATATCATTCATAGCTGCAAAAGCAGAACGCATTGTTCTTTCACAATGGCGTATTTTTTCTTCTAATAATTTATCAGAACTATATAACTTCTCTTCCAATATTTGACGTTTGCTAATCTCTTCTTGAAGCTGCTGATTTAATAGACTTAATTCCGAGGCTTGTTCATTAATTAATTGTTGCAAGGATACAAGGTCTTTATTAGCTTGTGTAGAATTATGCATAAAATGCAATCCTCATTTTTATTGCCTCAAAATGTTCAACGAGAAACTGATGTACTCTCGTGAGTTTAGTAGATGCGGCCTTGTTTAAATCAAGCTATGCTCAAAGATGTTATTTCACTTTAAAATAAGTGCTACAGGGCTGAGCCATGCGTACTGATTATCTCAGGACTCGGAACAAGAAGACTAGAGGAACGACTCCGATTTGTTATTGATTCTCAGTTTTTAGATTGTGGCAAAAACTCTATTTTTACGGAGGATTTTACAAAACTTAAATACTACCCATTTGCTTCTATTGCTTACCTCAACCCCACCCATCCGATCAATGATTCAATCAACAATACCTCAATAATCGATACCTTTGACTTGATTTTCCGGTTCCTCCTAACTCTACTAGCAACGAGCGGAATGTAGGTTACTACAAGCAACGAGGAGCTGTCGTGTCTAACGAGACGCTTCTATACTGAGCAATACGTGCGTATATCGCTCTTTCCCCAGCTAATCAACTTGATGATACTGCCGCTTTTAAATCATCGTTATCAAATTATTCAGCCTCTTGCAACAGGTGGGTTCGGCGAAACTTTTCTGGCACAGGATACGCATATGCCTTCTGGTCGTTACTGTGTCATCAAGCAGCTTAAAGCCATCGCTAATAACCCCGATGTTTACCAACTCATTCAGGAACGGTTTGAGCGAGAAGCCGCTATTTTGGAGCAATTGGGAGAGGGGAGCGCTCAAATTCCTCAATTGTATGCTTATTTTATCGAACAGGGGCAGTTTTATTTAGTTCAGGAATGGATTGAAGGCGTCACCCTCAATACCAAAGTGCAACGAGAGGGTTTACTGGGCGAGAGTGCTGTCAAGGAAATACTGCTGAGTCTTCTGCCAGTTTTAGACTATATCCACCACCGAGGCATTATCCACCGAGATATCAAGCCTAACAACATCATTCTACGAGAACGCGATCGCAAGCCTGTTTTAATTGATTTCGGTATTGCCAAGGAAACAATGGGTATGGTGGTTAATCCTCAAGGGGAAATTACCAGTTCCATTGTTGTTGGGACAAAAGGGTTCATGCCGCCAGAACAAGCCGCAGGTAAACCTGTCTATGCTAGCGATTTGTACAGCTTGGCACTGACAGCCATTTACTTGCTAACAGGCAAACGGCCTCATGACTTGGAAACGAATCCTCAGACGGGCAAGTTCATGTGGCAGATAGACACAGTGAAGATTAGTCCCAGCTTAGCAAGTATTTTAGATCAGGCCATCGAGTCTCATCCTAGAGATCGCTTCTCAACGGCACGAGAAATGCTCCTTGCTTTGCAACCGGATGCTCCCATCTTCCAACATCGCCAAGAAAGCATTCCTTTTAACCCTCCCCTCCCACTCTCCCAGGTTGCCGATTTAGAAACCACAAAACTGCCTACAGAAGGGAAGGTGGATGTGCAAACGGAGGGAAACCCAGACGTGGGGAATTTGCCAGAGATATCAATAGCAAAGACTGAGTACAGCAGGCAGGAGTACCGAAATCGCCAAATCTTGCTCAACAAAGTCAAAAACTATTGGGTCAAAGGTGTTCTGGAAACCTCCCTACATGCTAAGGCACTGATTGCCCTTGGTCTAGAAAAGCGCCTCGATGCGATCGCTCGTCCTTGGGGTATTGTATGGGAAACACCCGATCAACCCAAGCAAACTCTGCCCCCCAATACCCGAATTATCAACCACTTCGACCAACTTGGAGCGGGACGGACGCTACTCATTCTTGGTGAACCGGGTGCAGGCAAAACCACAACACTCTTAGAACTGGCTCGTGATTTGATTTCTCGTACTGAGCAAGATTTCAACCAACCGATACCTGTTGTATTTAACTTATCGTCTTGGACGAATGAGAAGCAAGCGATCGCAAATTGGTTAGTTCAAGAACTCAATACCAAATATCAAGTTTCCCCAGAAATTGGTCAAGTTTGGATTAAAACCGAGCAACTGCTGCTGCTACTTGATGGATTAGACGAAGTGAGTTCTGTTCGTCGAACTGCCTGTGTTCAAGCCTTAAACGAATTCATTCAATCCCACGGAACCACAGAAATTGTTGTTTGTAGTCGCATAAAAGACTATGAAGCTCTTAACCACCGCCTGCAATTTCAGGCAGCCTTATTGATTCAATCACTAACCTTAGAACAAGTTCATCACTATCTCAAGAGTGCAGGCT
>CBKWLJ010000370.1:0-9661 GCA_966675205.1 uncultured bacterium | reverse complement strand
TCGCTCAACAGCCGCTCGCACAGCTACAGCCAAACGACTGTAGTGATTTGGAGTTTTGATGATGTAATCCTCAAGCCCTGATTTCATGGCTTCAACCGCAACTTCTTCATTCCCAGTGCCAGTAAACATGACGACTGGACAATCGGGGTAACGGTTTTTCACAGCTCGCAAAATTGATAACCCATCTGTCCAACGTAGACGATAATCGGTAATTACTAAATCAAAATTGCCTCGCTCTAAGGCTTGCTCGAATTCGGTAATATCAGTAATTTCGTTGATCTGAAGCTGAGCTAATTCGTGTTCGAGTTTGCGCCGAGCTAGCGTGCGGTCATCCGGATTATCGTCAATTAGCAGAAGACGTACAGGGATTTTCATCATTAAACAGTAGGTTGTCAATTAATGTAGAGGCGGACATTCCCGAACAAGAAGTTAAATATTTACTGAAAGTCGAGAGATTATAACCGTTTTAATAACAGAGGAGTCAATTACTCTGGATTCTTCAGAATAATTGAAGCATTTATTTTTACGGACAACTAAGGATGAAAATACATGAAATTCGAGAGAACGTCGTTTAGGTTCTAATTTTTATGACGAGGGAAACTAACTCCTCTTGTAAGAGAAAACTTGATAGAAGTATTTTCTCATTACAACTCAAAAATTAGTAACGAATAATAAAGAATTAACAACTATAGGTTATTTTGTAAAATCGGTTTTTCATTAAGCATTAACCAATACAGCTCAAGAGTACTCACCATTTCGATGAAAGCACTAAAATCTACCGGTTTAACGAGATAGGAGTTTACGCCTAAATCATAAGCTCGATTGATATCCACTATCTCTCTTGATGACGTGAGAACGACTACGAGCAAGCGTTTTAACTCTGGCTGTTGTCGGAGCCATTCTAACACTTCAAGCCCCGATCGCAGAGGTAGTTTGAGATCGAGCAAGATCAGGTCGGGTACGGGGTACTGTTCGGGGTCGGTGTAGGGTGCTTGATGCTGTAGATAGGCAAGTGCAGCCTCTCCATTTTCCACGACCTGCAACTGATGGGGCAGGTTCAATCGGTTACAGGCCCGTTCAAACAAAAAAATATCATTGGGATCATCCTCTACCAGCAAAATATTGAAACGTGTCATGTTCATGCGCTTACTTGCTCAGGAGGTTTGGGAACTTCTAACCAAAATCGGCTTCCTTGTCCAATTGACGACTCCACTCCCCAATGTCCTCCCATTCGTTCCATTCCTTTGCGAACAATTGCTAAACCGATGCCACTACCTGGATAAGTCTCTTGACCATGTAGGCGTTCAAACACCTTGAAAATCCGCTCCTGATATTCTGATTGAATCCCAATGCCGTTATCTTCGACCCACAGGCGTATCCAATTTGTCGAGGATACAGGCTCTTGTTGGAGTAAAGGATGTAACAGTAGGTTTTCCGGAGTACCCTCATAAGGAGCGAGTACGAATTGAACAGAGGAAGCGTTTTCTTCCTGATTTTCTGCTTTCCTCTCTATCTGTTCTGCCCAAATTTGCACTTGAGGGGGTACTCGATCTGGCACAAACTTGAGAGCATTACTGAGTAAATTGCCGACAATCTGGATCAGAGTACTACGATGACCTAAGACTGGAGGTAAAGGAAACAATCCTTTTGCTCCTACTGTAATTTGAGCTTGAGTGTCTTCAATTTCTGGGTGGAGTTGAGCGAGTACTTCAGTAATCACCAATTCCAAACTCACGGGTTGCAGATGCAATTCGGCACGACTAATACGACTATAAGCCAGTAAGTCTTGAATCATCTTGTCCATGCGCTGGGAGGCAGCGATGATACGCTGGCTATACTTTTGACCCAACTCCCCTAGCTGTTGAGCGCAGTCTTCTTGCAAGGCGTTGGCAAAACCCTGCATCGCCCTTAAGGGCGCTCTTAAATCGTGGGAAACCGTGTAGGAAAATGATTCGAGTTCAGCGTTGATTTCTTGAAGTTTAGCAGTCCGTTCTGCAACACGCTGTTCGAGTTGGCTGGTGTAGTTGAGAAGCTGCTGCTGGAGTCGGTATTGTTGAAGTGCGATCGCTAATTGCGTGGCGACTTCTTGCGCGATCGCTTTTTGTTCGTCTGTAAGAAAACTCAGAGAAATTCCCCAAAGGTTGAGCGCACCGATTAATTCCCCCGTAGCCATCAGTGGAAAACCCAGAAAACCAGAGAGATCTTCTGCCTGAAACGCTTGCGCTAAGGGTTGGGACAAGGGTAGGGTGTCAAGTTGTGACCCCTGATAAATTTCACCTTGACGGAGTTGGGCAATGGCTTGGGTAAACGGTTGCAAACAGACGCTTGTTCCCGCCTGGATTTGAGTGTCTTGATGACTATAAGTTGCTAGTATTGTTCCTTGCTGATGTTCCAAATCAAAGATGACGACACTCAATCGAGAACAGGGGAAGAACTGACTGAGGTGTTCCAAAGCCCTTTGCGCTGTATGTTGAGGGGATTGTGCGGTTAAAATCGTTCGGTCAAGTTCATACAAATTTTCCAGGCGTTGGATAGACTTTCGTAACGCTGCTTCCATCTGCTTGTGTTCAGTAATATCTTGGAAGATAGCCACTCCGGCAATAATTTGTCCCTCTCGGTTGCGAACTGGGGCAGCACTAACATACATTATTCCCTGCGTCCCATCACCCCGTAGGTAATCAATTTCTTCATTAGTAATTGTCTCACCTGTAGTCAGCGCTCGGATTATAGGCCAATCTTCCAATCGGTAAGGACTGCCATCTGGATGAAATCCCTGATATTGAGCATACTCCTCAACCGGAGTAGCAATCTGAAACGGCTTTCGCCAAATCTGTGCGACTTGTTCATTGCTCAAAAGCAGGGTGTGGGAGGAAGCCTCTGCAATAACAACCCCTGCTGGCATCTGCTGCAACACAGCCTCTAACAATCCTCTTTCTTGTTCGAGTTGAACCAACAGTTGCTCACACGCCTGCGCTGCCTGCTTGTGCTCTGTAATGTCGCGATTAATGACTAAGATGATTGAGGACTTACCCTGCTCATCCGGTTGCAATGTCCAACGACTGGTAACGGTAATTTTCGTTCCATCCTGTTTGCGGTGAATGAGTTCACCTTGCCAAATTCCTTGCTGTAGCAATTTTGCATGAATGTCGATTAAAGCTTGAGGAAATTCGGTTTGTAATAGAGTATGAGATTTTTTCCCGATCGCTTCTTGTGCTGTCCAACCATATAATCGTTGTGCGCCTTGGTTCCAGTAAGAAATCCACCCCTCGAAGTCTCGAACAATAATGGCGTCGTTAGCTAAATTTAGCAGTTGAGCTTGTTTATGCAAAACCTGCTCTCGGTTAAAACGTTCAATCGCTTCGGCAAGGATATTTGCGATCGCTTGGAGGAAGTTGATGTCATCCTGAGTAAAGGTTCGGCGTTGCTGGGTGTGAACGCCCAAAACACCAAAAGAATGGGGAGCGGGAGAGCTGGGCAGCACAGGAGTGGCGGGGAATTCTGAAATCTCGTTTTCCTGATGCTGGGCTTCCTCTTCTCGGCGTCGCGTTGAGGATAAACCCGCAATAATGACGCTCATGCCACTAATGATACCGTGGTTACGCAGAAGGGGTAAGTCGGCAAAGCGTGATTCTGTCCGCAAATCTTCGACAATGACAGGTTCTTGGGAAAGTAGAGTATAGCCGGCTTGTGAATAAGTTCCTGCATCCACAGTAGCGTGTCCAATCCAGCCCTCTTGCCAACCCACACCTGCGCGTAGAAGTAAAGTTTTGCCATCGGGAAGCTGTTCGAGGACTTTGACATACTCTACCTTGAGAGTGTCGGCAACCAGGGTAACGGCAGCATTTAATAGGGTAGCAATGTCCATCCCACTGAGGGCTTGTTGACCGAGAGTGGCGATCGCAGTTTGCTGTGATACCCGCATTTGTAACGAGGCAATCAATTCCTTGTGTTTTTGTGCCTCATTGGTTTGAACTGTCACTTCCCCAGGTTCTGAGCGGGTGTGAGAAGGTTTTTTTTCATTCATATAAGATTAAGAGATAAATATTGAAATAATCGTCAATAAACGTTAAGCAAAAGGGAATGCAAAAGCTAAAAAACGGGCTACTGGCTTTGTTTTTGAAGTCTAACTGTCCTTTATGCGATCGCCCTGCTGAGGTTAAGTTATGTGAATATTGTCAACGTCAATTGCAGCGTTGCCAGTTGTCTCACCCCAGCGAATTCTGGAAAGGAGAGTTACCTGTGTTCGTCTGGGGGAATTATAGTGGCATTTTAAAACGTGCGATCGCTGCTTTAAAATACGACAATCAACCCCAGTTGGCGCATCCTCTAGGTCACTGGTTAGCTCAAGCGTGGCTCCAATCCCCTGCTGGTAATCATTCTAAAAAATTGACGGTGATTCCGATTCCTTTGCACTCCACCAAGCGACAAGAACGGGGTTTCAATCAAGCGGAATTAATTGCTCAAAGTTTTTGCGAGATAACAGGTTACAAACACCAACCCCAAGGGTTAGAGAGAATGCGTAGTACTGAAGCTCAGTTTGGACTTTCAGCGCAAGCGAGAGAGCAAAATCTTGCTGATGCGTTTAGGGTGGGTAAATGTCTGCAAAAGCATTCACCTCATTCACCCGTGTTATTAGTGGATGATATTTATACAACGGGTGCAACCGTTCGCTCTGCCGCCCAAGTCTTACAGCAGCAAGAAATATTAGTGTATGGTGTAGTTGCGATCGCGACTTCTAAACAATTCAAGGGAACAGGGAACTCCTGAACTCCTGAATTGGGAATTGGGAATTGGAAAAAATTATTTGTAGGGGTGGGTTTAGCGACAATTTATAAAGATTCACCGAATGGCTTCAATCAAAACCCGCCCTTCAAGCTCGTGAACCAGTCTTTAATACTCGTGAGTGAGTGTCTAATACTCGTGAACCAGTCTTTAATACTCGTGAGTGAGTGCTTAATACTCGTCAATGAGCGTTTGATACTTGTGAGTGAGTGTTTAATACTCGTCAATGAGCGTTTGATACTCGTGAGTGAGTGTTTAATACTCATCAATGAGCATTTGATACTTGTGAGTGAGTGTTTAATACTCATCAATGAGCGTTAGATACTCGTGAGTGAGTGTTTAATACTCATCAATGAGCATTTGATACTTGTGAGTGAGTGTTTAATAAATCCCTGCCTTTGAGTCGGGCGACTGGGGACAAGGAAACCGAAGCAATTACCCTCAATAACATCGGTCGAATCTATGACGCATTAGGAGAAAAGCAAAAAGCGTTGGAATTCTACAACCAATCCTTGCCTTTGAAACGAGCGACTGGGGACAAACAAGGGGAAGCAATTACCCTCAATAACATGGGTGCAGTTTATGACGACTTAGGGCAAAAGCAAAAAGCCTTGGAACTTTACACCCAATCCTTACCCTTGAGTCGGGCGAGTGGGGATAAGGCACAGGAAGCAGTGACGCTCAACAACATCGGTCAAGTTTATAACGTATTAAGAGACAAGCAGAAAGCGCTCGATTACTACAACCAATCCTTACCCTTGAGTCGAGCAACTGGGGACAAGGAACAGGAGGCTCTCACTCTCTATAATCTCGCCTACCTGGAAAGTACTCAAGGCGACCTCAATGTCGCTCTCACTCAAATGGAAGCTGCTATCAATATTATTGAAGACCTCCGCACTAAAATTGATAGCCAGCAACTCCGCACCTCTTACTTTGCCACAGTACAGGATTATTACCAGTTCTACATCGACCTGCTGATGCAGTTGCACAAAACTAATCCCAATCAAGAATACGATGCCCAAGCCCTCCACGCCTCCGAACGTTTCCGCGCCCGTGGGTTGTTAGAACTCCTCACCGAAGCCAACGCCAACATTCGCCAAGGTGCAGACTCTAAATTACTCGAACAAGAGAACACCTTACAGCAGAAATTAGATGCCATAGAAAAACGCCGGATCGAGCTACTGAACGAACCAGACACCAATGCACAGCTACAAGCGCTAGAACAAGAGAGGACGACACTGCAACAAGAGTATCAACAACTCCAAGAACAAATCCGCCGTACCAGTCCCCGCTATGCGTCCCTAAAGTATCCACAACCTCTCACCCTAAGTGAAATTCAGCAACAAGTCCTCGACATGGACACTCTGCTGTTAGAGTACAGTTTAGGCGAAGAACGCAGCTATCTCTGGGCAGTTACCAAAACTAGTCTCAGCAGCTACGAACTTCCTAAAGGTGCAGACATCGAAGCATTAGCCCAAAGTTTCTACGAACAGACGGGGAACCAAAAGGCACCCGAACAAAGAGGAATCGGTGCTGTTCCTCGTGAGGATAGTTCGGAAGTTAGCACTAAACTCAGCCAAATCCTCTTATCCCCAGTGGCGGGACAGTTAGCTGGTAAACGCTTACTCATCGTCAGCGATGGCGCACTGCAATATTTACCCTTTGCTGCTTTACCCGTACCCGACAGTTTAGGGAAAGAGGAGACTCCTGTACCCTTAATTGTTAAACACGAAATCGTCAACTCCCCTTCAGCTTCTACCATCGCCATCATCCGACAAAATACCAATGGGCGCAGTGTTGCCCCCAAGCGGGTAGCAGTGATGGCTGATCCAGTATTTAGCCCAGATGATGAGCGAATCAAATCTCTTGTGGGACAGTCTCTTGTGGGACAGGCGTCTCGCCTGTCACCAGGGGAGGGCGGGCAAGATGCCCACCCCACAAGTCTGGATTCAGAACTCTCAGTACTTGCCCTCACTCGATCGCTAACAGATGTCGGTGTCACGTTTCAACGGTTGCCCTTTACTCGTCAAGAAGGCTCACGCATTCTCTCTCTCGTTCCCCAGTCCCAAAGCTACTCAGCATTCGATTTTGCTGCCAATCGTGCCACAGCCCTTAGCCCCCAACTAGATCAATATCAAATCGTCCACTTCGCCACTCACGGCATCCTCAACAGCAAAAATCCAGAATTATCAGGAGTCGTGCTGTCTATGTTTGATCAACAAGGCCAACCCGCAAACGGCTTCCTGCGACTCAACGATATCTTTAACCTCAACCTTCCCGCCGAACTCGTCGTCCTCAGTGCGTGCGAAACCGGACTCGGTAAAGATGTCAAAGGAGAAGGGTTAGTCGGGTTAACCAGAGGCTTTATGTATGCAGGAGCCAAGCGTGTTGTGGTGAGTTTGTGGAGCGTCAATGATAATGCCACTGCTAGCCTGATGACGCTATATTACCAACAAATGCTCGGCAAAGGGTTAAATCCCGTAGCTGCCTTGAGAGCAGCACAGCTAGCAATGCTCAAAACCGAAAATTGGCAAGCACCTTATTATTGGGCAGCCTTTACAGTACAGGGGGAATGGAGGTAAGACGGGGGGAGGGAGAGACAAGGAGGGTAGTGGGATGGGAGATTCGGGAGATGAAGGGAAAGAAAGTAGGTTTGTAGGGGAACGGCAATGCCGTGCCCTCGCCGTATTCTATGCTTAAGTCAGCTTAAAACTACGCCACGCAGAAAGATTTTTCGGATAGGCTCTAAACAGTGGAAATCAACGGCGGGAAGAATTATTTTCGATGCCCAAAAACCGATTACTGACAAGAAGGCGTGCTCTTTGGTTAGGGTTAGGAACGTTGGCAGGTGTGGGTGCCATAGCAACTGCTAAAGTAAGAAATCAGAAAAAACCAATTCCATACGATCCCACAAGAGAATTTACTGTAGTGGGAGAAGCATCTTTAAAGGAGCGTGCTGCGGCGAAAGGATTAATTTATGGAGCAGCCAGTCGCTACAACGATCTTTCTAACAACAAAGAACTAGCTCTTCGTTTTGCTCAAGAGTGTGCCATCCTTGTGCCCGAATGGGAACTTAAATGGGCACCGCTACGCCCTTCTCCGGACAAATTTGATTTTTCTGCAACCGATTGGATGGCTCAATATGCTCAGACTCAGAAATTGCTGTTTCGAGGGCATACTTTAGTCTGGGGGGTATCTTTACCGAGTTGGTTCAAGGAAACTGTGAATCGCCAAAATGCCGAGCAGTTTTTAGTAAAACATATTCAAACCGTTGCGGGGCATTATGCCGGAAAAATGCACTCTTGGGATGTGGTGAATGAGGCGATTGAACCGTTTAACAAGCGCCTTGATGGTTTAGGAGAAACGCCTTGGTTGGAGTTTTTAGGGCCTAATTATATTGAGCTTGCCTTTCGGGTTGCGGCTGAAGCTGACCCCAAAGCTATGTTAGTTTATAACGATTTTGGGATGGAGTATGACAATAGTAGAGATGAAGCAAGAAGAACAGCAATCCTCAAATTATTAGAGCGTTTAAAGTCTAAGGGGACACCCATTCATGCCCTTGGCATCCAAGCTCACTTACAAGGTAATGCAACTGAGTTTAATCCCAATAAGTTAAGGAACTTTCTTAGGGATGTTTCTAGTTTAGGGTTAAAGATTTTGATTACGGAGTTGGATGTCGTTGATCAAAAGTTGCCCTTAGATGTCGGAGTACGCGATCGCATCGTGGCCAGTATCTATGAAGATTATCTCTCAACCGTGTTGGATGAACCGGCTGTCATCGCTGTACTAACCTGGGGCTTAAGCGATCGCTACACCTACGTCTCAGAATTCCATCCTCGCCCTGATGGTGCCCCAGTCCGGCCTTTACCCTTGGATTCTAGTTTAAAACGCAAGTTAGCGTGGAATGCGATCGCTCGCGCTTTTGATAACGCCCCAAAGCGTTAGATTGAAGAGTTAATAGCCACCTGTTTTACAAACTTTAAACATGGCTTCTATACCAAAGGTCATGTGGGTTATCTCTTGATGCATTCTGTTACGACAATTTAAGGCAATACTTTATGGTTTTGCCTTGAACCATATCGTTAAGTTTATGCCAAAGATCGGCGAATTCACTACCCTCTGTTGAGAAAAATTGACTCAGATTAACGGAAGTATTTTATAAAAAACACTTATCCTTTTGGCGCTATGACCACCATTCAACCAGCAAATCTAAGTATAAACTTAACAATATCGTTCAAGGCGAAAGCATAGATGTCTGTCTTCTGTTCGACATCAATGTCAGGTTTGAGCGACCCAGTCTCTCTCCTTGAGACACTCTCCATTCACAGGTGAATTTCTGACCAAAAAAGGGAACAGGGAACGGGGAACGGAGTGACCCGTTTTCGGTCTTAATTTCCCCAACCGACGGGTTACAAGCCCCCACCTATTGGTGGCAGGCGTTGGTGGTGGGTTCAAATCCCCCACCATACGCCTTCACCGTTCCCTTTTGCCCGTTAAGGAGTTCCCCGTTAAAGGTGTTTCCGTAGCGGCGGGCAAGTGCCCGCCACCGCCACATACATTCGATCAGCATGGAGCGGACACTATGAACAAGTTTGACCCAACTAAACTGCGAACCAAATTTGACAACACCAGCGAAGGCTGGCTAGTGCAGGTATATAGCGCAGATCGCCGCCTGCTCTGCGTGCTTGATTCGTCTCACGCCTGGACTTTTTTGTTGGGCTGTGGGTGCGGTCTCCTACTGGCGGTGGGGTGGTTTAACCTCGCCAGTTACAGTCCATCCAAGACTTATGAACCGTCAACAGCTCCCCCTGAAATGTGGATTGATTAACTCAGTCATTGCTAGAAGAGTGGTGTCCACACAACTCTTCCGATTTGGCTG
>CBKWLJ010000369.1:0-9667 GCA_966675205.1 uncultured bacterium | reverse complement strand
GCGGCGAAGATAGTTGGAGGGTCACCTCCTGTCAAAATAGCTCTGTGCCAGGGCATTTATTCATTCAAAGCCTCTTTCTTAGCAAAGGAAAGAGGCTTCTTTTTTCTAGATTGGTAAAGTTTTGGCGAATTCACGACTGAAAAGTTAGCCGATTTCACAAGGAAAAATTAGGCATTTGAAACGGTTTTCTGGGCACAGAAGGCTTTATTTTGCCTATTAACCCTTCAAGTTGTGTGAATTGCATCACATCTCCTTTGCCATTTTTAGTTAATTTTTGCTTTAGCAATCGCTCGGATACAATAACGACAACAACTCTTAAACCAGAACGCACTATAATGCCATAAGTTTGCTTTAAACGAATCTCGTTATCATAAAACATAGAATGCTAAAGACCTGGAAATATAGATAAAAGACTATATTCTATGCCTAATCAGATTTTTATAGTCAATTGAGGTTTAAGAGGTCAATGGAGCAACTAGACAAACAATCGGACAATTCTGCAACTGGTAATCCACAGGCAGCAACAGAGCTTTTAAGAAGGATGACTCAGGAGATTGAGGATCTGCGTCAAAATCTTATTGGTCAATTGTGTCAAGATGTTGAGCGGCTTCAGAGGGAAAAAGCTCAGTTAATTGAAGAGATTGAGAAACTGCAAAGCCAACATCATCAGCAGATTCTTCAGCAGCAGCATCTGGTTCGGCAAATCACTCCAACTTTGGTGAATCAACTACAAGAAATTGTTACTGCTCATCTCACACAGATAGAATGCTCCTTACGAGCCTCTTACTCAAATCCTGATTCAGAATCTTTAGAGCAGAAATCTAGGGGAGAATTGATTAATCATTCAGTCAGTTCAAATTATTCACCAACGTTAATTCATAAGGATTACAACGAAAATATAGATCGGTTAATTGCATCTTTAGATTCAACATTAAGAGCAACTTTTAACACCCTACAACAAGATATTCAAAGCTATCAAAGTTCTCTCTCTCAACAGTTGGGGCAGATGTATAGCTTAGAAAAACAGGGAGAGGCATTTTTAGAAACCTTGGTCAACCGTTTAAGGAAAGAAACAATATTAGAATCCTCTGCGACTCAGAATACACGACTGTCTTCGCCAACAACACAAATTCATTCATCCTTGCATCGTTCTGAGCTATCTGAGTATCCCAGTAAAAATCAGCATCTTAATAGTTCTACAGCCTCTTATCCTTATCAACCACTTGTATCATTAATATCACCTCTCGCAGACCCCAAGTTGCCAACAGTTCTCTCTCCGGTTCAATTAGCTCCGAAACGAAAGCATCAATTGACCGTGGGGCTAGGACTAGTTCTGCTATCGTTTTTGCTACAAGCCTTTGAGTATATAGTTATCAGAGTAATTTTCAATAAATCTTTGATTTTTGGGCTCTTTGAAATTGGAGGTTTTTTGGCTCCTAGTTTGGGAAATTCACTACTTCTTCTATGGCTGAGAATGTTATTTGTGGTACCGCTGACGGCATTGGTATCAACAGTTTTCTATCCATCCGTCTGGCAAGATATTAAGCAATTTGCTTTATCGAAAGATTGGTTTTTATTTCTCAAGATTTTAGGGAGTGGTTTCTTTTTATTTTTATCACAGGTTCTGCTTTACCAGGCTTTGGGAGCTATTGCTCCAGGAGTCGCTATTGGAATTTTCTTTATTTATCCGATCTTGTCTGTACTGTTAGTTTGGGTTTTGTTTGGCGTTCGCCCAACGTTGGTAAGTAACCTTGTCATTTTCAGTGTTTTGGTCGGATTCGTATTGATGACTCTGCCAGGTAGCGGCACCAGCAATTTTTCTGATTCAGGAGTTGGCGCTGCGGCAGGTGCGAGTATCGCTTTCGCTTTATATGTCATCTTGTCACAAACCTCAGCACAAAAACTTAATCCTATTCCTTTAAGCTTGATGAATTTTGTGATTATCCTTGCTTTTTCTGGGCTTAGCTTAGCGGGACCAGTACCCCAATCGTGGAAATTTGATGTGCTTCCCAGTATGTGGTCGAGTTTGATCATAAGTATTCTAATTCTGAGCGGTCTCACTCTTTTTAGTTACTTTCTGAACAACCTGGGACTTAGGAAGATTGATGCGGCTAAAGCATCAATTCTTGGCACAACAGTACCAGCTCTAACAGCGCTCTTAGCATTAGTCACTATTCAAAGCCATTTGCTGGCTGCACAAGTTTTTGGTCTATTGCTAGTTACATTGGGAGTTGCTGCCCTAAGTTTTGAACGGTGGCAGCGTTATACAAAAAGGAATCAATCCGCTACTAAAAAAGTAACATCTTCCTAAAATGACTAAAAAATGCTGTCATCAATCTAATGCAAGAAGCCTTTTATACAGAAGGCTCCAAGGGAAGAAAGCTGTACAGGAAATTTTTTTGAACTGGTGGGTTATTTCCGCCACGCTGTACGAGTCATCTTGACCCTGCGATCGCTTTTTCTAGGAAAATGGCATTGAGGTAGGACTACCATCAATACAGTTGACCCAGCGATGCACTGTCGAATCCTTTGATATCCTTAATCCGACTGTTTTAGATACAAAGGCTAGCTACGTATTTTAAGGTTTTGTATTTGACGGAGAGAGAGGGATTCGAACCCTCGTTAGAGTCACCCCTAAACAGCATTTCCAGTGCTGCGCCTTCAACCACTCGGCCATCTCTCCAGGGGATTTTATCAATGCGTAAGTTTGAATTAAGATAACTCAGCGCACCATCAGTAATTATACACTAAAGTAATGACTCAGTTCTATAAAATTCAAATTCACAATCGCCAAACTGGTACGGAGCAAACTCTAACGGTACCAGATGATCGTTATATTTTGCAAGCGGTGGAAAACCAGGGAGTAGCACTACCGTTTTCCTGTCGAAATGGAGCTTGCACCACCTGTGCTGTACGCATTCTTCGCGGAGCAGTCTACCAACCAGAAGCCATGGGGCTTTCTCCAAAGTTACGAGAGCGAGGTTACGCTCTGTTGTGCGTGAGTTACCCTTGCTCCGACTTAGAAGTGGAGACACAGGATGAAGATGAAGTCTACGAGCTTCAGTTTGGGAGGTACTTTGCTAAGGGAAGAGTTCGATTTGGATTACCTCTGGATGAAGACTAAAGTCTGGAAGCTAAGGAGAGAGACGCGAGAACAAACATCAGTTTGTTAGCCAAGTGGGCCCAAAACCAGCCCTCGGATGGAATCATGGAGAAACAAAAGACAATTTCCTGGTGCAAGAAGGCTCCAAGACAGGAGGCAGGAGGCAGAAGCGAAGAAAGCTTATACAGTAGGCTTTTTAACCTTTTTGAACGGGTCACTTATTGGGGTCAGCCTAGTCTAGTAGGGAAACATTTAGTAGAGCGAACAATAAAGGCGTTCTCATCTTTTGGCTCTTATCGCTGTATTAGAGAAATTGTTCCTCGCCCTGTACTCTTCTCACTCCCGGCTCTCATCAGTTTGATTGGGCGTTTCAGTCTTGTCTGCTGCTACCTGGTGTTACTGGTGGGTTGCCAACCCACTCGTGTCCCTATTGGAGTCAACGTTCAGGTGCAAAGAGTAGTGAGCGGACAAACGCTCGATGTATTAAATCCAGCGCAGCAAGCCGCATTGATTGAGCGGGTACGCTTAATTGGGATTGAGTCACCTGATCTCAAGCAAGAGCCTTGGGGAGCAGCGGCAAAAAATCGCTTTGAGCAATTGATTGGTAAAGCAAATGGACAGCAACTCAGATTACAACCCGTTTTCTTGGAGCGAGATGTCCAAGAGAAAGATAGTTTTGGGCGGTGGCTAGCCTATGTCTGGTATGATGGCGTCTTGCTCAATGAGCAACTGGTAAAAGAAGGGTATGTGCTAGCTGCACCACGATCGCCCAATCATAAATACGATGATCGACTCGCCCGTGCCCAAGAATACGCCAGAATTATGGGATATGGCATCTGGAACCCCAATCAGCCGATGCGCCTGACTCCGGTAGAATTTCGTCGCCAAAATCCTTAGTCTTTTAATAGCACTGCGATTAATTTTTAGTGCCATTGACTGATAGGCTACAAAAACAAAGAAATTATTGAATTCCAGCTCAGATTCGCCGATTTGGCTGGATTGCCTTTACCTTTTCTGACTGTGTGACTATTGCCAACGTTATAAAAACGATGAACTCACCTCCCCCACAACAACTACAAATCTTCCTAGACATTGCCACTGAAGCCGTAATGGCGGCTGGCGCTATCTTGAAATCTTACTGGGGTAAGTTAGACACCATAGAAGAGAAAGGTCGTCCCGGAGACTTAGTGACTATCGCTGATAAAGAGGCTGAAGCCGCAATTATCGAAGTGCTACAGCGTCACGTTCCCGATCATTCCATACTGGCAGAGGAATCCGGTCAACTAGGAGATAACCAGAGTGAATACTTGTGGGCGATTGATCCTTTGGATGGCACAACCAATTATGCTCATCAGTATCCTGTTGCGGCTGTCTCTGTGGGACTGTTGATTGCCGGAATCCCTCAAGTTGGGGCCATCTACAATCCATTCCGGGATGAGTTGTTTCGTGCAGCTAAGGGATTAGGAGCAACTTGCAATCGACACGCTATCCAAGTTTCCCAAACCTCTGAACTCAGTAAAAGCTTACTTGTCACCGGATTTGCTTATGATCGACGTGAGACTTCTGATAACAACTACGCTGAATTTTGTCACCTCACTCATCTCACTCAGGGCGTTCGCCGGAGCGGGTCCGCATCCATTGATTTAGCAGAAGTTGCCTGTGGTCGCTTGGATGGATACTGGGAACGAGGTCTTTCTCCGTGGGATATCGTGGCTGGAGTTGTACTGGTTGAAGAAGCTGGGGGTCAAGTGACTGCTTATGACGGTAGTCCTTTACAGGTTCGCTCAGGCCGGATTGTGGCAACTAACGGTCGGATTCACGATCGCCTCAGTCAGGAATTATTGCAGGTTCCGCCCCTGTCGAGCTGGAAATAATTGTGATTAGTAACAAATGAACTTTCAGGATGCAACCACTTATGAAAAGCTATTTTCTACCTTAGCTAAATGACTTTCTAATATAAATGAGATATCTTTGCAGGATCTTGATACACTTCATCAGTATATAAAGTTAGCGATTATACCAGAATCTACGACATACTAGAAACAATTATTTTGGCACGGAGCTTGGACAAACCCCTATGTCTTTTCAAATTGAGCGCGGACTTTTTAAGTTTGATTTCAACGATCACCATGCCGTCTTGGGCATTCCCATTGATGCGGATGTCAAAGAAGTCCGCAAAAGATATCTCAAGATTGCTCGGAAACTGCATCCTGACAGTTGCAAAGCGGCAAGCGATGATGAAAAAAAACTAGCCAATCAGCTATTATCCAAGCTGGTAAACCCGGCTTACGAGCAGCTATCTCAGAGCAATAATCGTGACTACCTTGTTAGTTTAGGACACATCGGTAGACGGCTAGCGGGGGAAGGGACGAAAATTCCCTTAGCTAGCGAAGCGGCTAAACAATTATTCCGATCGGGTGCAAATTTAGACAATGCTTACAAAAGCCTAGTGCAAAAGTTGGCTGCAACACAATACGATTCCCTCAGCCAAGTTTTAGATAAAGTCGCCCAAATCAGTGAACTAAATATGGTTTATCTGATGCTCAGCAAGGGTGAAGGGGCAAAATCTGGAGATAGAAGGACTGAAGCTCGGACGGCTGCTTCAGGTCAAAGTAGAGTCTCTCAAAAAGCGACTGAAATTAAGAGCAAACCACCGGGAACCCCCACACCTACGGCAGGTGGCGTAGGAGCAACGGCGAGTTCTTTAACTGATTCGGGAGTATCCAGAGTTATTGAGTATATTCGTCGGGCAGAAGGCTACATGGCAAAAAATAATTTTGCCGCCGCTGTTTTGGAGTTGCGAGAAGCTCTCAAGTTAGATCCAAATAACAGCAATAGCCATAGCTTACTGGGAGTCGCTTATCTAAAGCAAAATCAACCAGGAATGGCGAAGGTTCACATTAATAAAGCGCTGCAATTAAATCCGAACGATGAGCGAGCGAAGAAGGGCAAGCTGTATATTGAGAAGTTAGTTCAGAAAACAAATAGTACTGAAAAGCCAAAAGCTCCGCCGCCCCCCAAGCAAGGTAAGCAACCTGACAAATCCGGTGGCGGTGGATTATTTGGTGGGTTATTTGGTGGAAAGAAAAAATAATGGTTCATCAACCACCGGCGGGTGCCCGGGATTTACTACCCCTTGAAGTTACTCAGAAACGCTGGATTGCCGATCGCTTGCAGCAGGTCTTTGACCGTTGGGGATATCAGCCAATTATTACTTCAACTCTAGAATGGCTGGATACTCTGATGGCAGGTGGGGCAATTCAGCGCTCAACTGTGATTCAATTACAGGATGTCGATGAGGGCACGCTAGGACTGCGCCCAGAATTAACGGCTTCCATCGCACGGGCTGTAGTGACAAGAATTGTAGGCAGTAGGAGTGAGACAGCGCTATCTGGGCCACAACGTCTCTATTACAACAATGTGAAGGTGTTTCGCCGACCACCCGCTAGTCACCATGGGCGTCAGATGGAATTCTATCAGTCAGGCGTCGAATTATTGGGAACGGGAGGGCTGTTAGCAGATGCAGAAATTTTGTTGTTGCTGTCAGATTGCTTGAAGCAGTTGGGTTTGCAGCAGTGGCACTTAGTTTTAGGAGAGGCGGGACTGACGCGATCGCTTCTTTCTCCCTTCCCTCTCCCCCTGCAAGAAAAGGTGCGTACAGCCATTGCCCATCTTGATCGCGTCACCTTAGAAACATTATCCCTTTCCTCTGAATTGCGAGAGCGGGCACTGTTTCTCTTTGATCTGCGGGGACGTCCTGCTGATGTCTTGCAGAAAGTTGCCACTTTGGATTTAGACCCATCAGAGCGCAAAATTGTTGATCAGCTCAAATCTTTTGTTGAACTCTTAGAACAAAGTTCTTCTAAGCCCTTACCGCTCATTCTTGACCTTAGCTTAGTTCAAACCTTTGACTATTACACAGGCATTGTATTTGATGTTGTGAGTGATAGTCATACAGGCGCAAGAGTTTTGGGACAAGGGGGTCGTTACGATCAACTGCTGGGTTTGTATCATCCTCAAGGAGAAACCCATCCAGGAATTGGTTTTTGCCTCAATATTGAAGACTTACACTATGTTTTGCTTGCGAGTAGTCAATTGCCGCGCCAAACACCTGCGAGTGACTGGTTAGTTGTACCAGGAACACCCCAAGCGGAAGCGGCTGCCTTTGCCTATGCCCAAAAACTTAGAGATTCTGAGCATTTGGTGCGGGTAGAGATGGAGTTGGGGGGACGCACACCTGAAGAGATTCGGAAGTACGCTCGTTACCAAGGCATTACCTACCTCGCTTGGATTCAAGCCAATGGCACACCCGCAATCGAAACTCTGAAATAGGTTACGCACATGCCAGGTCTAATCTTGGTACCCTAGAAACCGTAGCCGATTGTAAGAGAGAACACTGTGCCACACACAATTGTTACCAATACTTGTGAAGGCGTTGCCGATTGCGTTGATGCTTGCCCCGTTGCTTGTATCCATGAAGGGCCGGGGAAAAATGCCAAGGGTACGGACTGGTACTGGATTGATTTTGCAACCTGTATTGACTGTGGCATCTGTCTCCAAGTTTGCCCAGTAGAAGGAGCGATCATTCCGGAAGAACGCCCGGATTTACAAGAAACGCCGTAGAGAAGGGTTTCACGTTTACCCTTTCTCCAACTCAAATCGGACGAGGCAACTGTACCTCATCCGATTGATTCACTCGATTGATTCGGTGATTTTTGCTTCTCAAGCCATTTATACAGGCTGACAAGCGAGTACGTCTATCGGCTCACCCGTTAAGCTAAAGGCACGAGTTTCGGTAATTTTCACCTTAACTAATTGCCCTTTGAATTCCTGGATATCGCCTGTAAAGAAGGTGAGACGATTGCCCCGAGTACGCCCCATGACTTGGGTTTTGTCTTTAGGATTTTGGTCTTCGACGAGAACTTCTTCGATGCGTCCTAGGTAACGTTGCGATCGCTCGGCTGCCTTAATTGCCACTAAATGATTGAGACGCTGGAGGCGATCGCTTTTTACTTCCTCACTCAGTTGATTTTCCCACAGTGCAGCTGGGGTACCGGGGCGAGGAGAATACGCTGCCGTATTCAGTTGGTCAAAGCCAATATCCTCCACGAGCTTGAGGGTATTCTCAAACTGTGCTTCCGTTTCCCCAGGAAAGCCTGCGATCGCATCCGCACTAATCGAAGCATCTGGCACATACTCGCGAATCTTATCAATAATGCGGCGATATTTTTCTTGAGTATATCCCCGGCTCATTGCCTTAAGTATCTCATTATCACCGGATTGAAAAGGAATGTGAAAATGTTCACACACCTTAGGCAATTCTGCACAAGCCCGAATTAAGCGTTCGGTGAAATAACGGGGGTGACTTGTGGCGAAGCGGATGCGCTCAATGCCTGGTACATCGTGTACATAATACAGCAAATCTGTCAAGGTATGTTGGTGACGCCCGGACTCAGTCACGCCAGGGAGATCACGTCCATAGGCGTCGATATTTTGTCCTAAAAGGGTAACTTCTTTGTATCCCTGCTGCCCCAACTGTTCCATTTCAGCTCGAATAGCTTCAGGCGTGCGAGATTGCTCAATGCCTCGGACATTGGGAACCACGCAATAAGTGCAGCGTTCGTTGCAGCCATAAATCACATTCACCCACGCCGTTACCTTGCTGTCACGACGAGGTTTGGTTATATCTTCAACAATATGAATGGCTTCTGTCGCAACAACTTGGTTGCCCTCATAAACCTGTTCGAGCAAATCTCCCAAACGATTGGCGTGTTGTGGTCCCATCACCAAATCAAGTTCTGGTACTCGACGCAGTAATGTTTCTCCTTCCTGCTGGGCAACACATCCAGCAACAATGAGCGTTAAATCAGGTTGTTCCTGCTTGCGTTTTGCCTGTCTTCCCAGGTAAGAATAAACTTTTTGCTCAGCGTTGTCCCGAATCGTACAGGTGTTGTAGAGAATTAAGCTAGCATCGTTGGGGTCTTCTGACCACTCGAAGCCCATATCTTCTAAAATGCCAGCCATACGCTCGGAGTCAGCTTTGTTCATCTGACAGCCGAAAGTTGTAATGTGATAGCGACGGCGAGAAGTGGTCATGGTGAGTTACACAAGCTTTGATTGCACAGAGTCTTAAACCGAATGGCATTGACTTAAGGATGATGGGTAATGCCCACTCTACGAATTTTAAAGGCTTTCAGCTATCTTTCTTCGCCCTATTTCAGTGACATTCGTCTTAAACCTTTATTTTGACATGATCCCCTCCCACCCTACAGCTATGGAGTCAGTACTATCGCCCTTGAGAGTCCGTCATTAAGATAGATTGTCATTAGTGCAGCGCGGCGAAAATAACCCACTAGTCCAAAAGATTAAAAAGCCTTCTTGCACTAGTTGTCTCCAGCTATTGACAGTAGGGGCAACTGTTTAAACATGATTTTCCCTAGTATATTTGGAACATTTCGCTAGTACTGTTTAATTTTTACAATTTCCTTAACAGGTCAATTATTTCAATACTGTCCGAGAACGGTTAATTTGAGGGAAATAGAAATAAATTAAGGCAGAAGAATA
>CBKWLJ010000368.1:0-9696 GCA_966675205.1 uncultured bacterium | reverse complement strand
GACACGGTTGCAGGTACATTCTGAAGTTCATCGGGGTGGATGCGGTGTACCCCATAAATTTCATCCACCGGAAATACCCAACGGCTTCCTTCTGTTTCCACAACCACCATCCGGTTGTAAACTAGAGGGCTAACTTTGTGATTGGGTTCAACTGCTTCTAGGTGTAGCAGTTCACCCAGAGAGATGCACAGTAAAATTTCACCTCGCAAGTTCACTAAACCCAGGAGAATTTCATTGCTGCGGTGCGGGATTTTGTGAATGGGTGCTGGATCGGTGACTTCTGTAAATAAGGAAGCAGGAAGTGCTAACCATTCTGCTTTAATCCGAAAGATATTGACGGCTATGGTGCCGACTGCCTGTTCTTCCTTTTGCTGAGTGAGTAATTCCGTGCGTTCGTGTAGATAGCCTTCAGGGGCTACGCGATCGAGGAGTGTGCGTCCTGCGGAGGAATAGACAGGACAGTTGCGACAATGGGTATAGGTGTTAAGTTCAGGACAAGTGCGATCGCCGGTTACTCCGATTTGATTCCAGCAGTCATTGGATTGTAGATTTTGAATGCCCCCCTTTTTAAGGGGGGGTAGGGGGGGATCGGATTTGGGATTGGTACGGCTTCCCATTGTTTCTTTTGCTTCTACTAATAGCTTCAACCTTGGTTAAAATCCTGCGGGTGGGCACAACCTATTAACGCGATCATCAACTTTGGTACTTCTGTAGATAGTGCCCACCCTACTGCTATGAACTGACAATGAATCGAGAGGTTTCTTGACGTAAATTTTGTGCAGCTTCATTTAATTGCTCGATCGCACGATTTGTCTCTCTTAACGCATCGGCTGTTTGCATGGATGCTTCTCGTAGCTGCAACATCGCCTCGCTAATCTGCTGAGCACCTTGAGATTGAGCTTCCATCCCCTCGTTGACGATTTCAAAACGTGGGTTCAACGATTGCACTTGCTCGATAATTTTACCCACTTGCCGACTAATACCCCCCACATCTTCAACACCCCGACTGACTTCTTTGGTAAATTTATCCATTTCCATCACGCCAGTTGAGACGGCGGATTGCATCTCTTTCACCATGCTTTCAATATCTAAGGTAGCCACAGCCGTTTGATCAGCGAGTCGGCGGATTTCTCTAGCTACGACAGCAAATCCCAAGCCATACTCTCTCGCTTTTTCGGCTTCAATTGCTGCATTGAGGGAAAGCAAATTGGTCTGGTCGGCAACTTTAGTAATCGTTGTGACAATACTATTAATATTATTCGCTTTTTCACTAATAATTCCCAACTTGGCAGAAATGGATGTGGTGGCTTCTGCCAATTGTCGCATCGTAGTTTGCATCCGAATCAGCTCTTTTTGTCCCTCACTCGCTGAACTTGCCGTAACTTGCGATAGCTCAGAAACTTCGTCCATTGTCTGCACTAGTTGCCCGGAATTCGCGGCAATTTCCCGTGCTGTTGCTACTACTTGATTGGTAGAAGCAACTTGTTCAGCGACAGCGGCTTCTAATTCTTTTCCACTCGCAGCAATTTGCGTTGTAGAAGTGGTGATTTGTATCCCAGACTGCTGCACTTGACGAATCAATGAGTTTAGATTCTGCGTCATGCTATGAAAGGCAGCCTGTAATTTGCCAATTTCATTTTTATCGTCGGTTAATTCAACTTTATTCGTTAAATCTCCTGCTGATATTTTTTCGGCAACCCCTACAACTTCAATGATTTTTCTCCCCAAAGGTCGGGCAATGGTCGCACTAAAGTACAATCCGAATATGATAGCGGTTAGAGGGCCAATAATCATTCCTAAAATAACCCAAAACGTTGTTTGAGTCACATCTCTAGCCGCTGATTCATTAGCATTTTGCCCGCGTTTTTGATTAAATGCAATCAATTCCTGAAGCGCTGATTCTACATTATTAAAAGCAGGTTGTTTTCTGTTAAATGTCTGTTCGACCATTTGATCGAGGATATCTCTTGCTGCATTGGCAGCAGCAAATTGAGGGGAATTTTGTTGATTTTTAAGCACTAATTCTAGTTGTATACCAAAAGGATTAAGAATATTGGTGGCCTCAAATTGATCATTGAGTTCTTGAAATTCATCGCTAGCGGCTTTCCACCTTTCCCAGGTTAATATAAATTGTTGATAAAGTTGTTCTTCTTGTTGGCTGCGGGGAATGGTATTGTATTGTTCAAGGGCTGTATTGATTCCCTGCCAAGTCTGGTTAAATGTCTCGGAAAGCGCCTGTCTCGTCGCGGGATTTAATCTAGAACTGAGTTGCGATCGCTCAATTGCCTGAATCTGACTTCGCCCTGCATCAATTTTCAACAAAGCGACGGCACTGGGCATTGCACTCTCCCCAATCGTACGAATATGGTTAGTCAGTCGCACATTCCCACTCCAGCCAATCAAAGCAACAATTAAGACGATTAGCCCCATGAAGAGAAAGGCAGTCACCATCCGGGCTTGTAAAGAGTAGTTTTTAAACATCAATTTTTCCCTTGCTAATTGCTAATTGTGGAGAAGCTGTTTTCAGTTAGCCCTTAGCGACTTCAATCTGTTAGCCGTTGAATGCGATGTCTGATCATTGCAGCCCCTTTCAAGTCTCCAGTGTACTCTTTGAGTAAAGCTAAGTGGATGAGGGCTTCATAGTGGTTGGGGTTGAGGTAAGTTGCTTTTTGAAAGCATTGTAAAGCTTGCTCCTCCTGCCCTTGAGCCTGATGCACTTGACCTAACAAAACATAAGCCTCTGCACTAATATAGTTTTGACTCAGGTAAGTTTCGCATAGTGTGGCAGCTTCCTTCAACTGTCCGCGATCGGCTAAAATTCGAGCCGTTGCCAGTAATGTTTCTAAATTATCTTTGCTGTTTACAGGGAATTGAGAATTCGGAATTCGGAATGGACTTGGTTCCGCTGCGCGAACGGAATTCGGAATTGGGAGATTTTTTTTGGGACTCTCACTATCTTTGTGTACTTGTTCTCCTTGTCTGTCTCGTTCTAAAAGTATTCCTCTTTGTGTACTGTCTCTAGCTCCTAGTTTCTTCCGCTGTTCTCGTCTCTGGTGGGTTCGAGTACTCAGCTTTTTTGTTTGTCTTTCTTCCTCTGTTACTGCTACCTTGCGAAACGCAAACGCTAAGGGATGGCGAACGGAGACAAATTTCAGAGGAGGGATTGCTGACGTTTCAGAATGCCCGACAAAGAGCACTCCTTTTTTAATTAATAAGCGATCTAAAGCTTGAATTGCCTGTTCTCGTGCTAAGTTATCAAAATAAATGAATAAATTGCGACAAAAAATTACATCATAAGGTGTTTTTTCTAAAAGAAAGAAGGGGTGGAGCAAATTTCCCCGAATAAAGTTAATCGTGCTGCTTACAAATGGATGAACTTTATACTTATTGCCCACTGGGGTGAAATATCGCTGTTGTAGGTTGAAGGTTTCACCCCGAAAAGAATTTCGCCCGTAAATTCCTTGCTGGGCAATATGTAAGGCTCTTTGGCTAATATCAACGGCATCAATGCTGAAGTATTTTGAGCTTAACCCGGTTTCTAAAAGAGCGATCGCGATCGATAAGGGTTCTTCCCCGGTTGAGCAGGGTACGCTCAGCACCCGCAGTACGCTGTCGGGATGGGTAGGCAGCCATTGGGACTTGACATAATGACTCAAATATGAATAAGATGCGCGATCGCGAAAGAACCAGGTTTCAGGAACGACAAGATTTTCAATGAGTGCTTCTAATTCCTGGGGAGATGTCTGCAATTGTCTCAGGTAGGCGTCGATATGAGGGAGTTCGCAAGCGAGTAAGCGTTGCTGTATGGCTCGTGCGATCATGCTAGAACCAATAACATTCGGATCTAATCCGATTTTTTGTCTGAGTAATGCTTCAATCGCTGCTTGTGACACTTAGAATTCGTAAAACAATAAGTTACCTTGTTTAAGAGGGAAAAGGGGAAGGGGAAAAGAGGAAAGGTTGATTTGCTGTTCTAGACAAGTTATTTGCAACTCTTTAGGTAAGAGATTCTGGCTCTGGAAGGAGGAGTTGGCGTTGTGATTCTGATAAGAGAGATTCCACTTGAATGCATTGAATCATACCTTGCTGATCAGTAAGAACTTGCCCTAGATAAGGCGCTGCATCTACTTGAATCCCCGCATCAATCAAGTCAGTGTCTTGGATATCCAATGTTTCTGTAACTCGTTCAGCAATTAAACCTAAAAGGTAGGGAGTTTGCCCTTCACCCAAGTAATTGACGATAATAATGCGAGTACTCAAGTGATAGCGGTAAGGTTTTTCCGCAAGCAATTGGCATAAATCAATTACAGGGATAATCCTACCCCGGTAGTTTAGCAGCCCAGCAACATAATTAGGCGATCGCGCCAGTTTCTTCAGGTCAACCAGAGGTATCACTTCTACCACTTGGCTGCCTGAGATGGCATAACGGTCATCACTGACATAAAAAAGTAACATCAACACCGATTCTTTAAAAATTCGTAGTGCGTAGTTCGTAATTCGTAATTGACGGACGCTACGGCTCGCTACGCTCGCCAGGCGGGGATGAGAGACCTCGACATGCAGTAGAGCGACTTGGGAAATAAGAGACTCTAACCCGCCTTTTAATTACGAATTACCAATTCATA
Source organism: uncultured bacterium (assembly GCA_966675205.1). Classification (GTDB taxonomy): domain Bacteria; phylum Cyanobacteriota; class Cyanobacteriia; order Cyanobacteriales; family Coleofasciculaceae; genus JBFLZA01. The sequence continues at coordinate 5,071 of CBKWLJ010000368.1, read as the reverse complement.
ATTACGAATTATTGTTGAAATCTCCCTTCTTTCCCAAAGATTACCTAAACTTCTGCGCGAAGAATAGGGGCGCGACATTGCCGTCCCCTTACAGTAATCATTTACTGCTCTATTGCAGTGTATGAGTTGTAACCTAGAAGGCGAATCTATACCAGGAAGTATCCACTACAAAATTTACAGCGCTTCGTCAAAAATTTCCACCTAATCCAATCCTTCGGTGGGTAAACTTCCCACTAGAGGTTGTTGCACAATTGCGTTTAATCCTTCTGAGCGTAACAAATTTTCCCATTCTACCCGGAGAGCAGAATCATTGGGATTCGATCGCAGTTTTTCAGCTAGCTTGGCTAAATCATCGTACCAGAAGCCATGTTCGCGATCGCGCTCCATCAATTCTCCAACTTGAACCTTATCTGAGTGGCTTGTGGGAGTTGAGTTGGGTTTAACTCGCTGCACCCACCCATCGACATAAATCTGTCCGCTACCTAACTCTGAACAAAGGAGTTGCAAGTACCATCGATAGTTTTTTCCAATCTCTAGTGGTGGCAGAGTGTTGTTAGTAGGTAGACTAAGGCCAAAAATACCAGGGGTACTCGGAATGGAGAATGTTTTTTCGTAAGTCTTGTGCAAGTCTTCTTGGAGCAACGTAAACTTGATCCCTTTAGCAGAGGTTTGAGGAATATAGAAAAATAATTGGGGATAAGCTTCAACGGTAAACCCCAGATTGGTTTGTGGACTTAATGCCATGAGTGGCGGTTTGGGCATATTCATCCCACAACCCCGTCCAGCAGCAGGTTCTCTTCTACCGGGTAACGTTCGTCGTCTTTGATTCTGTTGCTGTAGTGCTAGCCATGTAGGCGGTTGGTTGTGGAATGCTCTCCCTTGAACGTGTAAATTCCAGGGTTGAGCCATGACGCGCGTTGATAGAGTTGATAAAAACAGCCCTATAAAGAATGCTAAGCAAAAGCTAATCAGGGTTTTATGAAATTTTTTCCAAGACATAAGACATTCACAATTCAAAAAAATCTAACTCAATTGCGGTCAGTACCCTAACAGCTTGCTGTAAGTAGGTAGTCACAAATATTCCTTTTCCCTTTAACCTCTTCCCTTTAACCTTTAACCTTTTCCCTACCCGAAGGATTTGACTCCTTACCCTTAACAGCAACAGAGCTATTTTCACGCTGACGCTCAACTACTCGGTAAACCTCAACTTTTTGCTGTTTTCCCTTCAATTGCAATGCACCCCACGCTTCCACCTCAAACTCCTCTTGCAGATGAATTAACGTTTCGCGAGCAATCAATATCCGACAGTCGCTAGGTTGACAGTGTTTCTCACAACTTTCCAAACGTGCGGCAATATTGACACTGTCTCCAATCACGCCATACTCCAAGCGCTCTTTACCTCCCAAACTCCCCACCATAACCGGTCCTGTGTAAATTCCCACTCGCATCTGAACCACCGGTAAACCGCGAGATTGCCAATTGCGGTTGAGTTCGTATAAGCGATCGCTCATTGCCAAGGCACAAGCAACGGCACGTCGTGCATCTTTAGCTACCTCTGCCTCATTATTCGCTGCTACGGGTACACCAAATACCGCTAACAGACCATCACCAGTAAACTTGTTGATAATTCCTTGGTGGTTTTGTACTTCCCGCACCATGATGGGTAAGTATTCATTCAACCAAGCCATCACCTCTTCGGGTGGCAATTTTTCTGAAATCGTACTGAATCCTCTAATATCAGTGAGTAACATGGTTGCTGTCACCCGTTGACCCGGTAACAACCCTGAATCAAGTAAGCGATCGTGTTCATTCCACAGCGCTTGAGCAATTTCCGGTGATGTTTGCTGGCCTAAAAGTTTCATCACCATTTGTTCTTTCTGTTTGAACAGTTGCCGCTCATAAGCCTCTACTGCCATGCCCGTTACAATAAAGCCAATGGCGGGTGTCGCTATCGGTAGCCATTTCCCCTGGATAAAGAGTGACAAAGTAAAACCACCTAGAATTCCTAGACAAGCAAGACTATTTAACCCTCTAACAAAAAGACTATCCGTTCTCGCCACCAACACACCCCCAAACAGAGACCATACGACAATCCACAGCATCTCCCACTCTTGGGACCAATACTTAAATAGGGGACGATTGTCTAACACTGTACTGAGGATTTGACTGACCATTTGGGCATGAATTAAAACTCCTGCCATTCGAGGAATGCCTTGTTGTGTCCTGCTGTAAGGGGTATAAAACAAATCTTTAACTGTGGGAGCAGTAACACCAATCAACACAATTTTATCTTTCACCCAATTCGGGTCAATTTGCCGTTTTAAAACCTGGGTGAGGGAAACTCGTCGCGCTACGTTGTTAGCCGAGCGATAATTCAACAAAATTTGGTAGCCACCATCATCAATATTTTGATAGCCGCCGGAATTGAACGATAACCAGTTAAATTGAGTTTGACCTAATTGCAGTTCATCCGTTTTCGTGAATCGTGGCGAAATGCCTTTGTGTTTGAGATAGGCGAGGGCAACTTGTAGGGAAAACGAGTAGAGAGTCGTTTTCTCATCAAGAGCAGCCATCATAAAATTGCGACGAATTACATTGTCTGGATCAATTACAACATCACTGAACCCAACTCGTTCCTTGGGTATACCCAGAGGAGGTAAAATCTCCTCGTCTTCAGTATTACCGATATTGGCGATCGCAATTATTTTAGGACTTTGAAATCGATTCACCAATTCAACATGACCTTCTCCCGTCGGTACGTTGCGAGCGAGATCGACGCCAATTGCGATCGGCTGATATCGTTCCAATTCTCCCAATGCCTTTGCCAAAACTCGGTCGGAGACAGGATATTGCTTTAATTCTTTAATATCTCGCTCTGTAATTTCCACCACCAGCAAGCGCGGATCGGGGTCTTCATTGGGGCGAAGGCGAACCATGAGATCAAATGCGGCTAATTCTAGAGGCTGTAGCCAGCCCAATTGCCGTACCCCAAGCAGCAGCCCAATTACAGCTAGATAAGTCAGGACTAAATCGAGTTTCTTGGAAGAAATTAATTGCTTCCAAAGAGTTTTGAAAACTTGAGAGAGTAAGAAACTTGTGTTGAGAGCCATTTCTAATGCATCAATCCGTATAAAAGCTACTCTGATCAGGTATTAAACGGCTTTTGAAAACTGAGTTTTCCCAAAAGGTTTTTTAAACCAATTAGGGAAGGTAGAGAAATGGACTCTCCCCCAACTACCGTTTTTTGTTATTTTTTTCTACTAAATACACCCTGCTTTGAGAATTTCTATCAAAGCTTCAATTTGGCTTGGAATGCACTAAATTACGGGATAAAGCTGCCATATCCAGATTTTATTTTATTTTTTTTTCAAAACTAAATTAGTAGATACAATCCCAGCGAAGATTTAATATTTAGCGGAGTGGAGTAATTTAGAATTTTTTAATTTTGTGTATTTTACGTCCACTTATTTAGGAAGAGGGAAAGGGAGTTGCTTCGCTTAAGGGGAAGGGGAAAAGGGGAACGGTTTTTGTGTCCTTTTTACTTTTACCTTTTACCTTAAGTAGGGAAAAGAGGAACGGGGAACAGGAGAAGGGTACATGAATCAAGACTTTTGCTTTGTTTATCCTCTTAGTCAATACAGCGCAATTTTAGGCGCAATCCCTGAATTACCAAGGATTGCCAATCATCGTAAAAGCGGCCCAAAACATGGGATGGGATAGCTTTTGTTGCTCCAGCTTTGCTAGTGCTGGTGGCAAGGGCAGTGTCCTCGTGGAAGTTACTAATTTGCCATCCTCTATCCTCACTTCCCCTTTCAACAAAGCTACCTGTGCTCGTCGCAAAGCCTCTGCTTTAATCGGTGCTTGTTTCAATTCTTCGTAAAATTCGGCCATCAGAGCCATCGTGCCTTCGTCGCTGACAAACCATAGACTGGCTAAGGCTGACTTGATACCCGCTTGTACAGCTAACCCAGCAAAACCCAACTCTACCGTTTCATTGCCCAGTGCTGTTTTACAGGCACTCAAAACCAATAACTCCATGGAGGAATAATCCCATCCGAGTTGTCGCAGTTGATTCAATTGCAGCTTTGTGTCCGATAACTGAATGTAGGAATTGCTTGGTTCCCCAGGGTGAAAAAAGGCATGGGTGGCGAGGTGGACAGTCGCAAATGGCTTTTGGCGACGTTGCGCTTTGAGATTGTCTAGAGTAAAGCCTTGGTTGAGGAATGATTGCCCTTTCCATAAGGATGTAATGGCTTCCAACTCCACAGGAACAGCAGGTAAGGGCGTTTGGTCAGGAAATTTGGAGGCTCCCATAGCGAGGACTTGGGTGTTTTTGATATTGCGGTAACGAGTATCCGTTAAGCTGATGCTGGGCATGAGACCGACGCTGTACTTCTCTATAAGAAAACCTTGACCATCATGCAGAGCAGCTAGGGGGACAGAACGTAAACCCGCATCCATGATAAAGACGAGGTTCTCGATGCTTAATGCCTCTAAATCTGGCTTTAGGGGGGAGACTAACCATTGGTACATTTTTTGAGCAGGAGGCAGGTAATCAGGAGGGCGACTAGTGATGTCCATGACTTCACGGCGCAATTGCTCTACAACTTTGAGAACTGAGGAGCGGGTTGTTCCAGGTACGCGCTTACGAATGGGGGGCCGGTCTGGAGTGACGAGGATTAATTCCAACTGATCAGTATCCTGGCGATGTTCGATGAGTTCACTCATTTGTGCTCCCAACTCCAGGGAGGCGCTACCGTTTCCAGTTGTCTTGGTATCCAAGATTGAGGGAACAAAGACGGCATAAATAACGGCTGGCTTAACTCCAGTGGCGCTATCAATTTCTCGCAAGCTATTTTGAGCGTCTTCTAGGGAGATGATTTTTGCTGGACTGAGTTTGAGATATTGCTCAAATTCATTGGTAAATAACTTCTCTACAGTAGCGACAGAGTTACCTAGATCAATCGGTAGAGGGGGGGGAGGTGATGACGGCAGTAAAGGCTGTGATGAGTTGGGGAGTGGTGCTGAAGAAGGAGAAGGAGATGGAGATGGAGATGGAGATGGAGGAGGG
>CBKWLJ010000367.1:0-9708 GCA_966675205.1 uncultured bacterium | reverse complement strand
GCTGAATTCACCACAGCTCCACTTAACAATTAGTGATAATAATTCATCTGCCCAGGAATAATCTCTAAATTCAGCAATTCCTACGGCGGCTAAAAATTGTGCTGGATATCTATAAAAGCCTTCTCGCATATCATTGAACAGAACCAAAGCATTAATAAATTCTTCCTTCTGCTGTCCTTCCACATTTTCTCGTCCCAACCACAGCAAAATTACCGTCTTCCACTGCGGATAAAAAATGCGGAAAGTACCACCTCTAGGGTCGATGGAAACATCATTCAAAAAAAAGTGCCAATCGTCAATCGCACAAGCCGCGAAATATTCCTGAAACGTGGGATGAAAGAAGACATAGACCTTTTCATGGGTATCTGCATCCTTATAGACGAAATTCAGCCAATGTAGTTTACAAGCTAAATTAAACAAGTCTTCCCCGATAACATCGATCGCAAAACTCTCTCGTATCCCAAACCGGGATTTTTCCTTGTCAATAGCCTCTCGTGCCAACAGTCCCAGTGCGGCGTTTAACTCCTTCTGCTTTGTCGGAGATGTAGAGAATTGTTCTTCTTTCCATTCATAGAAAGCTCGCGTAAATTGCTCGTACAGCGCAGCTTTAGTTTCCGGCAAATCCCCTTGGCGGAAATACCAGCTTTGACACAGCAATGACAACCGCATTGGGTTTTTGACTAAATCCCGGATGCGCTGATGCCTTTCTTCATCTAACTTTTTCCGTAACAGTTCCCCTAAATCTGGTTTGTCAGTATGAGAGAACCACTGACAGATAAACTCTTTCACTTGATCAGGTTTATTGCCATCCCCATAGCTAAATTCCAACGTGCGATAAGTATCAAAACCCTGTAGCGTATTAACACTGGCATCCCAGACATTGACGCGACAAGTCAGTATCACCCGCGCATCGGCAACCCAACCTGTGAGTTCATCCCTGATTTTGGCTAAAGCTTCGACTGGTGAGGATGCTGGCATCTCATCCACCCCATCCAACAGCAGTAACACTTCACCACTTTTAAACAGTTCTTCTAAGTCTTTCTGCTGTTGTGTGACATCTGAAGTTTTAAGCGCATCTTTTAGCCATTTCTGGCAAAGATATTCTTCTAAGCTTTTGTTTCCCAAACTTCCCAAAGATATCCAAATGGGGAAACCTGGGGTTTTTGGGGAGAATGCGATCGCTTCTAGTAAAGTCGTTTTTCCTGCACCCGGTTCCCCGATAATAGCGATACGTTTCCCTTGGCTCTTTTTGCTTTGTTTCTGCTTGATGACTTGCTCTAGAAACTCGTTATGCTCATACGTCTCGATGATTTCTTCCTTATCTAGCTGGAAAAAACCCGAACCTTGCTCTGGTGAAAAGGAGAAATCACCGCCTCGTCTAGGTTGGTGTTTGCGTTCGACTAATCCTAGTTGTACATAGAATGGTTCAGCTAAGATTTCGGTAGCTTGTCGTCTGATGCTCTGTTTCTGAGACTCCAGCATCTCGCGGCAGATTTTCTGCCAGTCATGATTACCCTGGCGAATAACCGACGTTCCAGTGGACTCTTTTACTTCTTCCCAGGAAAGTTCTAGAACTTGGCAAAATGCTTTGAAAACTTCAGTAGTAATTCCCCTTGTGCTATACAGAAAAGCTTTCCAAGTACCTGCTGATACACCATCAGCAAAAAATGAACTCTCTGCTTCCCAGTGTTGATGTGGTTCCAGAATTTTACTTGCCTCCACAAGCCATCTAGGGTCCTCTACAATCCATCCCTTATTATTTCTGGCTCGTTGAATTCTTTGCTTACCCTGCTCAGAAGCCCTAAGAGTTGCCATTTGGAACTTAATTGTGTTGTTTGTCAAGATCGACTTTTGATCGATCATAACTAGATCATGCGAAACCTAGATAAATCAAGCACTGTGGAAGTATGAAAAGCCTAACAGGAACCCAAAAAATCAAATGAACAACCCTCGTCTCTACAAAACGACGCTCAATCAACCCAGAAAAATTGAGTGGCAAAATTTATCTTTCAGCTCAGTCTCTGAAGTAAAAATCGCACAAGCGTTAGAACGAGCAGGTGTTTTGTTCTTCCCCAATTGCATCGGACGCCTCACAACAAACCAAGGACGCCGAAATCGTGAATGCGATTTTCTCATCTGCGATGAAGGTTATTGGGGAATTTTAGAAGTTGATGGCGAACCCTATCATCCAGCCCCTCGTGCCGCAGAAGACCACAAACGAGACGGCTTTTTTCTCGATCACGGCGTTTGGGTTCACCGCTTCGATGCAAATGAATGCTTTAACTATCCTGATGATGTTGTTCAGCGATTTTTACAAAGATTGAAGCGATTACAAAGAAGCGCAATTAATCTTTAAACATCGAACCCTCACAGCAGGGTTTCCGGATAAATCAACTGAAGTCCTGCTGCTTTAATTTTCTGATTCGACAAACGCATATTATGCCGCACCTGTGATGCTGATGGCTCCCAAGAAACCTTTTCTAACCCATGCTGTTGGGACAATCCATCAAACATTTCCCGCAGCGTGAGCGGCGCATCATTCACGAGATTGTAAATTCCTGCTAATTGCTGCTGTTGAATTAATGCGATCGCTGCCACAATATCATCCAAGTGAACCCAATTAATCCACTCTTCCCCCTTCCCCGGACGAGTAGTGCCTGCATAACCTCCAAAAAGCGAAACAATTTCTCGCCCGAAACCATAAATTCCCGCAACTCGCAGGATACACACTCGCAGCCTTTCACTTGCAGCCCCCATCAATACCTGCTCTGTCTCCCACAAAATCTGCCCATTCTCATTCAATGGAGCTACCGACGCCTCTTCATCCACCCATTCCCCTTTCTTGTCCCCATAAATCGAGTGACTACTGGTGTAGATGACGTGCTTTACTGTGGGAGCGTGTTCTAAAGCCGCCACTAAATTCTGCGCCGTACCTAGATAAGTTTCCTTATAGATATCGTACCGACGAGCACCGACACAAAGGAGTACTACATCCTGGTTTTGCACCACCTCCCGAATAGCATCCACGTCATTCCCTTTCATCACCACCACCCGTTGCGCTACCTTTTTCAATTCAGCAACTCGTTCCTGAGATGTGGTAGTCGCCGTAATGGCATAACCCAAGTGCTGACTCCAGTAACGCGCTACAGCAGTACCAACATAGCCACAACCGATGATTGCAATGTTCATTTTGCTCGAATGACTGCGTTCAAAATCTAAAGGGTATTGTGCGGCTATTGTTGCAGAAATTGGTGCGATCGCGCAAAGCAGAGCAGTCTTACCTGAAGGTAAAGAAAGCTGAGCAAAGAATTAGACTAGATTACGTGTAGGGATGGGTAACACAGCGATCGTTCCACTAATAAGCATTTCTAGTAGGGGCACGGCATTTTCAAAAATTGTACAAAGACTGAATTTTTACGGTTGCCGTGCCCCTACAAACGATAGATTTGTTTTTATACGCCCCCTAAGTTAGTAGAACTGTACCTCTATTTACTCAACCTATCCGCATCCGCCACTGTTCAACCGCAACTTGCAATCTAGGCGGCAACCAACTGTCATACTGAGGATAAATCGGCAAACGCGGCACCAGTTCCCACCCAGTCGGTTCTAACACTTCTTTTAATTGCTGAATCTGAGGATGAGGATAATCAGGATTCACCTCATCTTTTGGCCCAATTCCTCCCAAATCCCTAGCCCCCGCTTTCAAACAAGTGAGTAGGGATACCTCTTGTGGGTGCCCGACTAAATTAGGCGGAATTTGGATAGTAATCTCCGGTGGCAAAATCTGACGCGCTTTAGCAATCACTTCCGGTAGCTGATTCGAGTCAAAAGCGGGAGCATCCCAAATTTCCTGACTCCCCGGATTATAAGGTTGTATAATCACTTCTTGGATATGACCGTAAGTGAAGTGAAGCTGTGCGATCGCATCCAAGGTTTCCCACCAATCTTCTTGAGTTTCCCCAATCCCCAACAACAACCCCGTCGTAAAGGGAATTTGTAATTCTCCCGCCCATTCCAACTGTTGTAGACGCACCCCTGGCACCTTACTAGGCGCATGACGATGAACGGTTTGCAGCAACTGAGGCGTTAACTGCTCCAGCATTAACCCCATCGACACATTTACCTGCTTGAGTGCTTTCATCTCCTCAAAACTTAGCGGCCCTACATTGGTGTGAGGCAGAAATCCCATCAACAAGGCAAGTTCACCCAGAGCGTAAATCCGCCCAAACCATTCCTCACGACGGGATGAATGAGGATGCACCTCACCACTGAGGATGAGGATTTCACAGACTCCCTGCTCTCGAAGCGGTTCTAGCAGACTTTGGGCATCTTGAAGCGTCAACCAAGGACTATGTCCCGGATCAGTCCGAAAATTGCAGTAAGTACAGCGATTAAAGCACTCATAAGTCGGAACGATGGTGTAAGCAGGGCTGTAGGTAACAGTGTGAGCGTCAGAAACTGGCATGATTTCGGGCGATCGCAAACGTCATATATTGAGTATCTGAGCTAATTTGGTTTGATTTAGCAGCAATTCCCAGCCTGTATCTTTTAACCCCTTAAAGATTACCTCCCTACATTTCGGGACTACGGTTCAGTACATTAATTTTATGGAATTTGAATCGGATGCTCGATTGCGATCGGGTTTTGATGTATGAGGACGGGCGAGACGCCCATCCCACAATTAATCCTTTTTCTTGTGGGGTAGGCATCTTGTCAGCACCCATCCCACAATTAATCTTTTTTCCTGTGGGGTAGGCATCTTGCCTGCCCCTGAAATCTTTGTTCACAAATGCCCACCTCTAGCATCTTCCCTAAGGCATAATTTAAGAAAATCGCATCTATCCTAACTGCCAGGAAAACTTTAATGGAACGAGTCTTCTCCCGTTTGTGGATTGTCAGCAGTGTTGCCCTTGGCTGTCTGGCATCTCTAACTCCTGCTACAGCGCAAATCGTTCCGGATCATACGCTTCCCGTTAATTCCAACGTTACGCCAGGATGCACAGTTTGTACGATTGATGGGGGAACCCAAAGGGGGGTTAACCTATTCCACAGCTTCAGCGATTTTTCTGTACCAACTAGAGGTGAGGCGTTGTTTAATAATGCCTTGCAGATTGAAAATATCTTCAGTCGGGTGACGGGAAACTCGGTTTCTAATATTGATGGGTTGCTTCGCACCAATGGGACAGCTAATCTATTTTTTCTCAATCCTAATGGAGTGATTTTTGGTCAAAATGCTCGGTTAGAGATTGGAGGTTCGTTTTTTGCCACGACGGCAGAGAGCTTTAAGTTTCCTGATGGGAGTGAGTTTAGTGCAACGAATCCGCAAGCGCCGCCGTTGTTGACAGTTAATGTTACGCCAGGGGTGCAGTGGGGAACTCATCAACCTAAAAGAACTATTGCTAATACGGGAAGTTTAACGGTAGGGCAAGATTTAACATTTATTGCTGGTAATTTGGACTTACAGGGGCAACTTGTTGCGGGAAGGGATTTGACCTTGCAAGCTGAGGATACAGTGAAAGTGCGCGACTCTGCAACAAGTGCTTTTATTGCTTCAGCGAATGGCAATCTTTTGCTTCAAGGTAATCAAGCAGTAGATATTTTTGCCTTAAATCATTCCGATAGTGGGCTGTTTTCCGGTGGAAATATGGTGCTGCGTTCTGCTAACACTGTAGGAGGCGATGCACATTACTGGAGTGGTGGCAGTTTTCGGATTGAAAAATTGGATGGCACACTGGGGAGTTTAAATAGTCCAAATGACCCTATTATTCTTGCCGATGGAGATGTAGATTTAGGAGATTATACGGGCGCTTCTCTGCACATTTTAGCAGGGGGAAGTGTGACGTTGGGTAATGTTGAGATTACGGGTACAGATTCCGGGGAAAATACAATTAATCCGAATAACTCTGACCCGTTTCTTGCTAGTTTAGCAACTGTTCCCTTGGCAGATGGAACAACGTTAATCATTGATGGGAGTGTTAAATCAACTTTAGATGTAAGAGCGGGAATTGATTGGACAACATTTCCGCAGGGAGCACCGGGGAATAGGACTTTTGGGACAGTTGTACCGACTCCTGCTTTTGGTGGGGCGACGAGTGCGGATATTACTGTAGGAAATATATCTCAGCCAAGGATTGTGGCTCAATTTCAGCCAGAGGGAGTTGTACTGTTAACAAATCAGTATCGGCCTAATGGATTAGTTGGAAATATTTCAACTCAAGGTATTGATACAAGCGTCATCCTATTTGGTCGTGATATAGATGCTGGAACAATTACTATTAATTCACGCGGTAACATCACCACAAATGGTTTAAGCTCTAACAGTTGGAGTTATGGTAATGGCGGTGCAATTACGCTTCATGCTGCCAACGGCAACATCACTACAGGAGGAATCAGCTCCTATACTGTTGTTGATGCTGATTCGGGCAATGGTGGTGATATTAGCCTTACGGCAATTAATGGCAATATAACAGTAGTAGGGGATATAAGATCTACATCTACTGGTAATGGATCTACTGGAAAGGGTGGTCTAGTTACCTTTACGGCTAGAGGCAGCACACCCAACACAGGGAGCATTTTCGTTGAGGGAAAAATTAATACTACTTCCTTCTCCATCTACGGAGGAATACCTTGGGTTAAAGCAAGAATGGATGAAGGTGGTGATGTGATTCTTTCGGCTGAAAATCTTATTGATGTTGGAACGATTAACACGGCTGGCAATGTTGCAGATCAAACAAATTATAACTATGGGAATATCAATTTAACGGCAAACGAGATTTACTTGGAGGAAGGGCGTGGTAAAACAATTACCCTCACCGCAGGTAACAGTATCACCACCAACTTTCTCGACTCTTCCTCATTTAAAGACAATGCAGGAACAATTAACCTATTGGCAGGTGGCGATATTACTGTAGAATTTATCGACTCCTCCTTTTTTGGAGATGGTACTGGGAATGGCAATGGAGGTGCTATCAATATTACGAGCCGCGAAGGGACAATATTAGCTGAAGATGGTGCAATTAACAGCACCACTTTTGGAACGGGTAATGCTGGCAACATTAATATACAGGCACCGTTGGTTTCTTTAGTCAATACTCCAGTAACCAGTACCGTATCAGGCGTTGGTAATTCTGGTAGCATCTCCATCGTGGCTAATGACTCTATCCTCATGGAGCGAAGTCGTCTATTTACCTCTGTCGATCCGGGTACAACGGGTACGGGAGGCAACATTACTCTCGAAGCCAAGTCAGTTTCTCTGAGTAATTCTTCGTTTATCGATTCCGCTACCTTTGGTCAAGGTGATGCAGGTAACGTGTTAATTAAGGCAGAAGACTTAGTTTCACTTGATCAAAGTAGTATCTTTAGTATCACAGCAGGTCAAGGAAATGCTGGAAAAGTAACTGTACAAGCGAGGGAGAATGGATTAGCGCCTAACATTACCTTAACCAACCGCAGCAACATTAGTACGGCGGTAAATTCAACGGCACAAGGCAATGGTGGAGATATTACGCTTAATGCACGTTCTTTAAATATTACGGGAGGTTCCCAACTTCAAGCCTTAACACGGGGAGAAGGTAATGCAGCTAATACTAGAGGAAACTCAGGCAAGATTGCGATCGCGGCTGATTCTGTAGCAATTTCTGGTATCAGTGCTGATGGTTTTTTAAGCGGCGTGTTTACCTCGACAGATGCAGCGAATAGCGGTAAAGGTGGCACTATTAACATTACAACACCAGGTAAATTGTTAGTTGCTGATGGAGCTGTTTTAAGTGCTCAAACTGGCAGCACATTTAGTGGTGGAGATATCTTTGTACAAGCGCATCAAGTAGAGTTAAGAAGCGGAGGACAGTTTCTTACCAGTACTACCAGCAGTGGACAGGCAGGTAACATTACGGTTGAGGCAGCAGAAAGTGTCACTATTTCTGGTACTGATTCCAACTTTAACAACCGAGTTTCTCCAAGTACGCTGGCTCCTACTTGTGCAGTAGCGGGTATTGCTTGTGGAATTAGTACTAATCCTAACATTGAGTTTTCCAGCAAAATTCCCTATGTATCTATCTCAGCTACAGGTACAGGTGAAACGGATATCTACACATTTGAAGTTCCGGCAGGAACACGAGCAATTTTTGACATCGATAATGGACTGAAGTCCCAAACATTACCTAACTATCCTTTTTATGAGGAAACTCCACAGAGTGTGAATACTTTTATGACTCTGTTAGATAGCCAAGGCAACGAACTGAGAACAAATGATGATGCATTAGTCAGCCTGGGTGAAGGTGGAAGCGAAGAAAGGCGAACATTTTTCGGAGGCAAACTTATTCTAAGTGAAGACTCTTATTTTAGGTATGTGTTTACTGAACCTGGGCGCTATTCTATAGAAGTTAGTGAAGGCGATACAGGAGTCAAAGTTGGGGGTACCTACACTCTGCAAGTTTCCCTTGATACTCCAAATGTTACAGGTAGTGTGATTGATGCCAACCCTGCTAGTGGTTTATTTGCCCGAACTCAAGGTGCTGGTGCAGCAGGGGGTATAACCATTAATACTTCAAAGTTCACCCTTCAGGATGGAGCGCAGATATCAGCATCTACATCTGCTGCTGGTAAAGGAGGAAGCGTAACAGTAAGAGCGCCTGAATCTATCACCATCAGTGGTAATAGTACTTTATCAGCTACGACTGAAGTATCCAGCACTGGGCAAGCCGGAGATGTACTGCTTACCACTCCACTGCTAACCGTTACCAACCAAGCAAGAGTATCAGCCTCCACTAACTCCCTTAACGCCTCAGCAACAGGCGGCAATCTCACCCTACAAACAGAACAACTCAACCTAGCGGGAAAAAGTATCATTGATGCTGGCACCACTGGCGCTGCATCAGGCGGAAACTTGACGATTCAACCGTTTGCTAATGAATCAACCCTCAACTTTAACCTCCAAGATGGTTCAACTGTATCAGCCTCTACATCTGGCGCTGGTAAAGGTGGCACCTTAACAGTAACTGCCCCTGAATCTATAACCATCAGCGGCAATGGCACTTTATCGGCTACAGCAGACGCATCCAGCACAGGAAAAGCTGGAGATGTACGGCTTACCACTCCCCAACTCACCGTTACTAATCGAGCAAGAGTATCAGCCTCCACCAACTCCCTTAACCCCTCAGCCACAGGTGGTAACCTCACCATACAAGCAGAACAACTCAACCTAACTGGAACAAGTACCATCGATGCTGGCACCACAGGCGCAGCACCAGGCGGTAACTTACTCATTCAACCCCTTGGCGAGAGTCAAACCTTAAGCGTAAACTTCCAAGATGGTTCAATTGCATCAGCATCTTCTTCCGGTAGTGGCAAGGGAGGAACCCTAACTGTTACTGCCCCTGAATCTATCACCGTTAGCGGCAACGGCTCCTTTATTTCCGCTGAAACATCCGGTTCTGGCACAGGCGGTGACTTAAACTTGAATACCGGAGATTTAACAGTAAGAGATGGGGCAAAAGTCACAGTTAGCAGTACCGGGACAGGGGATGCAGGTAACTTGAATGTTAATGCTAACTTTGTACTCCTAGATAATGGACAACTCATTGCAGAAACCGCATCTGGTGAAGGCGGTAACATTAACCTCAACGTTGAAGATTTATTATTGATGCGAAACCAGAGCTTAATATCTGCTCAAGCTGGCAACAACGGCAATGGTGGTAACATTACTATTAA
>CBKWLJ010000366.1:0-9722 GCA_966675205.1 uncultured bacterium | reverse complement strand
TAGTCTATTGGTATATGCCGAAAACATCGGCATCAGAATTGGAGTTCGTGTTGCGGGATGCTACAGATCAGGAGATTTACTCCATGAAGTATGCCTTGGCGCAATCTCCGCAAGGAATAGTTACAGGTACTCCTAGCATTATGAGTTTATCTGTTCCTGCCTTGGCTAGCTTCTCTCCTTTAGAAATTGGCCAGGAATATCGATGGGCGTTAGCGTTAATTTGCAATCCACTCGATCGCTCTAGCGATTACACCGTTGAGGGCAAAATCAAGCGCACCCTACCCGATCCCACCCTAGCCCAAAAGGTTCAGCAAGCCACTCCTCAAGAGCGCATTGCTCTGTATGCTCAGGCTCGGCTTTGGTATGAGACAGTAGAAACTATGGTTGATTTACAACGCGCTCAACCTAATAACTATGAACTCAAACAGGCCTGGAGAAAACTGCTCAATTCTGTAGAGTTGGATACGACCTTCAAAAGACGAAATTAACAAGGGTTGAAGGTTATTAGGTTGAAGGTTGAAGGTTATCAAGTTGTTCGCGCATTGGGGCGTAGTCCAGGTTGAAGGTTGAAGGCGAGAACTGTAATTGGCCAATGCTCCCCATTGGATATCCACCAATGTGGGCGATTTGGATGAACTGCGCCGCTCACATTTGGTGGTGACCAAGCCCCTACTCTTCGAGAACGCTCCGCGAACGGGGCGGAAATTGGGAATAGAGAACTCCTGAACAGGGGAAATTAGTCCCAAAGATACAGAACACAAGCCCCTTAATTATTAATCCAAGAGAAGAAATATTGATGCCCACCGACCTATTCACGAAGAGACGCGGGAACGCGGAGAGGAGGAGACGCTCCTGATGCCGATAGGGTGGGGGATTGAACCCACTACCAATCGGAAACCACCAAAATCTGTGATTTGGTGGGGGACTCAAACCATTGGGCGCAAAACGCCCGGACGCTTCGATTGCGACACATTACGCTCCGCGTCCCCGTGTCCGGAGCGTCTGGGCGTCATCTTGTTGAATCCTATGCGGTTATTGAGGCATTGGTCAATGATGAATCTTGCTGCTTTATTAACCCAAACTATTGGTAAAGGCTAGTATCTTACTAGACAAATTATCCAAAATAACTTCAAAAGATAAAATAAAACTATAAATACTAAAAAGTTAATTCAAAAAAATTGATTTTTGGTTAAGTAGAGGAGAAAATTATGTTGCGCGTCGAAAGTTTATTCTCCATCTCCTTTTGTTTCCGTTGTTCCGCAGAACCTCACTTCAATATATTACAGGCGAACCAACATTGTTTTAATCTCGGCTAGAGGTGTTGATAATGATACCCTAATGCTAATTAGCTGAAATCAGGGTATTAATCGACGATAAGGTTTTGACACCGAAACCCAACAATTTCATTTTTAGGATTGACTCTTGTTGAGGAGTGAGTCGAATAGGGAAAACAAACGCTTAAGCGTGATGTGCCACCGAAGGACTAAATTAAAATATACCTTTTCTGGAGGCAAAACCAAATGATGATAAATCAAGCTTCACTAAAACTTAACGTGGAAAAAAAAATTCAGATCCTAGTGGTTGAAGACGAAAGAATTATTGCCCTCAACCTAAAAGAAAATTTAGAGTCGCTAGGATATGTTGTGGTAGGAATTGCGGCTTCTGGAGAAAAAGCGGTTGAAAAAGCAACAGAGTTTCATCCTGATTTAGTGCTAATGGATATTCGTCTTCAAGGCAATATGGATGGAATTGAAGCGGCACAGCAAATCTGGGATAACTTCTCAATCCCTGTTATCTACGTTACTGGACATTCTGATAAAAGTACTCTAGAACGAGCCAAGGTAACTGCTCCGTTTGGTTACATTCTCAAACCTGTTAAAGAGCAAGAATTACAAGTGTCCATTGAAACGGCTTTGCAGCGCTATGAACGAGAACAGTTACTCAGCGCCATCCTCAAAGGAATGGGAGATGGGGTAATGGTGGTCAATCCTCAAGGTCACATCCAGTTTCTGAATAAAGTTGCTGAATATCTAACAGGTTGGCGGCTTTCTGAAGCGAGAGATAGAGAATGGACAGAAGTCTTCCATATTGTAGACGAACAAACTCAACAGCCTATAGAAAGCCCAATCACTGCCGTACTGCAACAAGACACAACGGTTTATGAGGATAACCCAATTTTATTGATTTCTAAAACTGGCGAAACCATTCCCATTGCAGAAAATGCTGCGCCTGTGAAGGATAGTAAGGGGATAATTGCAGGCGTTGTTTTGGTCTTCCGAGACATAACGCAACAGCGATTGGCTCACGAACGAAATCTAGCCATGGAGCGTGCGCGACACTTAGAAATCCAAATGGCAGAACTTCAACGGCTCAATTATCTCAAAGAGGACTTTCTCAATACAATTTCCCATGAACTGCGAACCCCCTTGTCCAATATCAAAATGGCAGTTCGACTGCTAGAAACTGTCTTGAACCAACGAGGTTTATTAAATCAGGAGACGCTTGCTGATTCGCAATCAATGGCTCGCTATCTGAATATTTTGCAAGACCAGTGTAACCAAGAACTGAACTTGGTGAATGACTTGCTGGATATGCGCGTCCTTGATGCAGATGCCTATCCTCTGGAACTCACTTCAATTCAGCTCAAAGACTGGATTCCTCGTATCGCAGAAAGTTTTCAAGAGCGTGCTCACTTTCAGCAGCAAAACTTTCAAATCAACCTTCCCCAGGATTTACCGCCTTTGGTGTCAGATGTATCTTGTCTGACGCGCATCCTGTCAGAGTTACTCAATAATGCCTGCAAATATACTCCTCCAAATAAACAAATTCTCGTAACGGCTCAATATCCGCTAAAGGCAGCTGCCAATACAGGTGACATTCAAATTAGCGTGAGCAATTCTGGAGTTGAAATTCCGCCTGAAGAACTACAGCGAATTTTCGACCCATTTTACCGGATTCCTGGTAATGACCCTTGGAAACATGGTGGTACAGGTTTAGGACTAGCACTAGTTAGGAAGTTAGCGAGTCGTCTTCAAGGCAAAATTGAGGTCGTGAGTAGTCAAGGCTGGACGATATTCACGCTTGAGCTACCCCATTTAGAATTATCGGCCCAGGAGGCGGGACATGATGGTAATGAGTAGAACTCCTCCCAAAACTAACTCCGAAAGAAAAATTCAAATCTTGGTGGTTGAAGACGAAAAAATTATTGCCCTCAACCTGAAAGAGAATTTAGAATCCCTGGGATATGCGGTGGTGGGAATTACGGCTTCTGGAGAGACAGCAATTGCTAAAGCGACAGAGCTTCATCCCGATTTAGTGCTGATGGATATCCGGCTCAAAGGGAATATGGATGGAATTGAAGCGGCCCAGCAAATTTGGGAGCGTTTACAAATTCCCGTCATTTACTTGACTGGACATTCTGATCAAAGTACCTTGGCAAGAGCGAAGATTACGGCTCCGTTTGGCTATATCCTCAAACCGGTTAAAGAACGGGAATTATCTGTAGCAATTTCTATTGCCTTGCAGCGCTACGAACGAGAGCAATTCCTCAATACTGTGCTTAAAGGAATGGGAGATGGAGTTATTGTAGTCGATCAAGAACACCGCATTCAATATTTGAATCGGATAGCTGAATCTTTAACAGGATGGCAGTTCTCTGAAGCCAAAGAGCGGGAATTGACAGAGGTATTCAGGCTGATTGATGAGCAAACTCAGTTACCTGTGGATGACCCTGTAGCAGTAGCACTTCAACAAGATACTATCGTCTATCTAGAAGATGAAATGTTGTTGATAACCAAGGATGGCACAACTATTCCCATTGCCGATAGTGCTGCCCCAATTAAGGATAAAGAGGGAGTGATGACAGGAGCCGTTTTAGTGTTCCGAGATGTAAGTGAGCGCAAGCGAATCGAAATTGCCATGCGCCAACAGTTGGAAAAAGAAAGAAAACTTAACAAAATTCAAACAGAATTTATTCACACAGTTTCCCATGAATACCGCACCCCTCTATCTGTTATTCTTGCCTGTTCTCAGCTTTTAGAAAACAATGCTGAATCCCTATCTCCGGAGAGGCTACAGCGAAATTGCAAGAAAATTCAACAATCGGTCAAGTATATGGTTCGGTTGCTAGAAGATCTTCTGACGTTTAACAAAGTTGAGTCCGGTGAACTAAAGTTTAACCCTGTTTCCCTCGATCTCCAAAAATTTTGTAGGCAGCTTGTCAAAGAATACAAGCTCCTGGATAACAACCAGCATAAAATTAAAGTTAATTTTCGGCGTAAGAATTATACGGCTTGTGTTGATTCTCAATTGCTACAACAAATTCTGGGAAATTTACTCTCCAATGCTCTAAAATATTCTCCTACAGGATGTGCGATCGCTCTAGTCATCACGAATAAAGAGAACCAAATTATATTTCAAGTTCAGGACAACGGAATTGGTATTCCTTTAGAAGACCAACCTCATATCTTTGAACCCTTTTATCGGGCACTTAATGTAGGCACTCTCCGAGGCACAGGTATGGGATTGACTATTGTACAGAAGGCTGTGAACCTCCATAGAGGAACAATATCATTTGAGAGCGAAGTTGGAGTGGGGACGACTTTTACCGTTACCCTACCGGGAGGGAATCCTACCGATTCTGTTTGAATACTCATCGTCAGGACACACGCTCCAGACAGGGAGAGTTGTTAAGATAACTATTTAACAAATTTGATATAAAATGACTGTGATTCCCTTCAAAATCGACTCTAAAGCAACTCTTCAACGGGACTTTTGAGATTGCACCGCCTTAAGTGCGATCGCATCCACTAATCCAGGAGCGATTAATTTCAACCAAAGACCCAATTTTCCTTTGCGAGTCATCACCAATTCTCGTCTTCGCTCTTGCATTGCCTGCATAATCTGACTTACACAATCCTCCACTGACATAGCTGCTTGCTGCTCATTGTTTAAACTGGCATCTATTGAGTTGCCTTTGGTATCTAGAACATGCTGGCGAATATCTGTAGCGACAAAACCAGGGGAAATCACCAGTACATCGACCCCTGTATCCCGCAATTCAATCCGCACCGTATCAAAAAAGCCTTGCATCGCGTGTTTACTGGCTACGTAACCGCTACGAGTGGGAATTCCTGTTTTTCCACAGAGTGAAGAAATCGCCACAAGTAGCCCTTGAGAGGCTTTAAGGTAAGGGAGGGCGTAATGGGTACAGTAGACAGCACCAAGATAATTAACTTTCATGATATTTTCAAAGATTGAGAGGTCAGTGACTTGGTCAAACTGCGCCCACATCGATATCCCTGCATTATTCACTAATCCTGCGATCGCACCAAATGTATTCACCCCAATCTCGATTAAATTGCGGCAGGCTTCAGAATCGGTAACATCGGTGGGGATAGCAATTGCTTTACCACCTGCTTGGATGCAAGCAGCAGCCGTTGTTTCCAATGCCGTTTGGTTTCGTGCGCCTAGAACCAGATTTGCTCCGCGTTGTGCCAATTGAATCGCTAACGCTTGTCCAATTCCCGAAGATGCTCCTGTAATGACGAAGGTTTGATTGCTAAATGTCATAGGTTAACTTGAATATAGGGGTCAGGGGTCAGGGAGTCAGGGGTCAGAATTCAGGAGTCAGAATTCAGGAGTCAGAATTCAGGGGTCAGAATTCAGGAGTCAGAGTTCAGGGGTCAGAATTCAGGGGGTCAGAGTTCAGGGGTCAGGAGAGGTAATTTTTCATTTTTTTCTCCCCATCGGGTGCAACTCCCCTATCTTCAAACTCAATTCCTTCACAAAAACATTACTCTAATGAGCTGCAACTATCTCAAGCGCTTGGTTTAAAAAGCGGGAGGCTCGTTCGGTTTGTCCGGCTGATATTAACTTATTAGCTATCCTAGCCATTACCCAGGCTTGAGAGAATTTATTGTTTAGGGTTTGGGCTACCTCTAGAGCCTGGTCGATTTTTCCAGATGAAGCCAACAGGGAAGCAATGTCCATCAATGCCTCGTTTTGAGAGGATTTATCTGTAATCTCTCGAGCTAGTTGTAGAGCTTGGTCGAATTTTCTGGATGAAGCCAACTGGACAACGGTGACACTCAACGCGATATTGGTTCTGGATTCAGGTTTAATCTCTCGAGCTAGTTGTAGAGCTTGGTCGATTTTTCCGGATGAAGCCAACTGGTAAGCAATGTTCCTCAATGCGTTACTTTTGGCGGATTCCTCTTTAATGTCGCGAGTTAATTGTAGAGCTTGGTCAAATTTCCCAAATGCAGCCATCTCGCCAGCAATGTGACTAAACGCCCAGTTTTTGGGGGATTCATCTTGAATCTCTATTGCCAGTTGTAGAGCCTGGTCGATTTTTCCGGATGAAGCCAACTCGTCAACGATGCGACTCAATGCCCAGTTTTGAGAGGATTCATCTTTAATCTCTGTTACCAGTTGTAGAGCCTGGTTGATTGTTTTAGCTGAAGCCAACTTGCCAGCGATGTTGATCAACGCTAAGTTTTGAGAGGATTCATCTTTAATCTCTGTTACCAGTTGTAGAGCTTGGTCAAATTTTCGGGATGAAGCCAACTGGTAAGCGATGTGACTCAATGCCTCGTTTTTATAGAATTCATCTTGAATCTCTGTTGCCAGTTGTAGAGCCTGGTCAAATTTTCGGGATGAAGCCAACTCGCCAGCGATGTGACTCAATGCCTCGTTTTGAGAGGATTCATCTTTAATCTCTGTTACTAGTTGTAGAGCTTGGTCGATTTTCCCGAATGAAGCCAAGTCTTGAGTGATGCTACTCAATGCCTTGTTTTGAGAGGATTCATCTTGAATCTTTGTTACCAGTTGTAGAGCTTGGTCGATTTTTCCTAGTGAAGCCAACTGGTAAGCGATGCGACTCAATGCCTCGTTTTGAGGGGATTCATCTTGAATCTTTGTTACCAGTTGTAGAGCTTGGTCGATTTTTCCGAATGAAGCCAACTGGTAAGCAATTTCAGACATGGCTTGGGCTTTCCTAAAGTCATCTACGCTTGCTTGGGCTACCACTGTTACGACGTTGAATTGTCTGGATGAGGCTTCCTTGGTGAGGTTTTTAACTTTAAAGAGAAAAGGAGCTTGGAGAATTTTAGTTTCACTCCTATTTCGGAGTTCAGGGGGATTTATGATGGCACCTTCTACAGGAAAGGAAATAATCAGTAGTACCGATAGAGGAACAAGCGTGAGCAGGCAGTTTTGAGAGCGCATAGCTGTTGGCTAGATTGATAGCTCATTTACCCATACCTCTGATCTTCGAGGACTTATGCACAAAGGAAGGCTGTCGCTTTTGCCAGTACGCTATCAAGCGATCGCTTAATAGTGCCTTTAAGATCGAGATGAAGACATATTTCGGGCTTGGGGCATGAAACGCATCGTACTAATTGCTGGGTTTGAATCCTTCAACGCTGACTTATACCGGAAATCGGCTGAATTGGCGAGCAAACGCTGCCCTGAGTTGGAGATTCGGGTATTTAGCGATCGCTCTCTGAGCACTGAACCTGCTGCGATCGCACAAGCACTCAAAGACGCAGATGTCTTCTTCGCCAGTCTAATTTTTGACTACGATCAAGTGCTATGGTTGCGCGATCGGGTACAGCATATCCCCATTCGCCTCGTCTTCGAGTCTGCCCTCGAATTAATGAGTCTTACCCAGATTGGTGCGTTCAAAATTGGGGATAAGCCCAAGGGAATGCCCAAACCCGTCAAATTCATCCTCGATAAATTCAGCAATGGACGAGAAGAAGACAAACTCGCCGGTTACATCAGCTTCTTAAAAGTTGGCCCCAAGCTGCTGAAATACATTCCCGCTAAAAAAGTTCAAGACTTACGCAACTGGCTAATTATCTACGGCTATTGGAATGCGGGTGGTTCAGATAACGTCGCGTCAATGTTCTGGACGCTGGCAGAAAAATACCTGGGGTTAAAAGTAGGAGAGATTCCACCGCCCGTCGAAACCCCTAACATGGGATTACTGCATCCCGGCTATGAAGGTTACTTTGAATCCCCTTGCAAATATCTAGACTGGTATCGCCAAACACATCCCGAAACATGGCATTTACCTGTAGTAGGAATCTTGCTGTATCGCAAGCACGTTGTCACCAAGCAGCCTTACATTCCCCAACTCATTCGCCACTTTGAGAAATCTGGCTTGGTGCCACTGCCTATCTTTATTAATGGTGTTGAAGGCCATGTGGCAGTGCGGGATTGGATGACATCTACCCACGAAACCACCCAACGTAAGCAAGGCAATCTTGAAACTCCCTCCCTATCGAGTGATGCGGTGGAAGTAGATGCCATTGTTTCAACCATTGGCTTTCCATTAGTCGGCGGCCCTGCGGGTTCAATGGAAGCAGGGCGTCAGACGGAAATTGCCAAGCGCATCCTTACAGCTAAAAATGTGCCTTATTTCGTCGCAGCCCCCCTACTGATTCAGGATATTCACTCTTGGACAAGAAAAGGAATTGGGGGGTTGCAAAGTGTCGTGTTATATGCATTGCCTGAACTGGATGGCGCAATTGACCCCGTACCCCTCGGCGGATTGGTGGGAGAAGACATTTATCTGATTCCGGAACGGGTGCAGCGACTAACCGGACGCATTAAGCGGTGGATTGCCCTGCGGAAGACGCCACCATCGGAGAGGAAACTGGCAATTATTCTCTATGGGTTCCCGCCTGGGTATGGGGCGACAGGGACAGCAGCATTATTGAATGTACCCAGAAGTCTGCTCAAATTCCTTCACGCCCTTAAAGATCAAGGTTACAACGTTGGAGAATTACCGGAAGATGGGGAAGAACTCATCCGTAGGGTAAAAGAAGCCGATGAAGCTACCCCTCTTGTGGGACAGGCGTCTCGCTTGTCTTCGGGAGGGGGCGGGCAAGATGCCCACCCCACAAGATTAGATGCCCATTCTCCAAGTACTGTCAAAGCCAGAACTTTAGAAGATTGGTTAGGTTACCTCCTCACCACTCGTATTGAGAAACAATGGAAATCCCTCACGGGTACTGGCATTAAAACTTATGGTGATGAATTGCAGATTGGTGGCATTCAGTTAGGAAATGTGTGGATTGGCGTTCAACCACCTCTCGGTATCTCTGGCGACCCGATGCGGTTGATGTTTGAACGGGATATGACGCCTCATCCTCAATATGCCGCCTTCTACAAATGGTTGCAAAACCAATTGCAACCTCATGCTGTCGTTCACTTTGGAATGCATGGAACTGTTGAGTGGTTACCAGGTTCTCCTTTAGGAAATACAGGCTATTCTTGGTCTGATATTCTCCTAGGAAATATGCCTCATCTCTATATATATGCAGTGAATAATCCCTCGGAGTCGATTTTGGCGAAACGTCGCGGTTATGGCGTGCTAATTTCCCATAATGTACCGCCGTATGGTCGTGCGGGATTGTACAAAGAATTAATAGCACTGCGAGATTTAATTGCAGAATATCGGGAAGACCCAGAGAAAAATTATGCCCTTAAAGAGGCAATTTGCAAGAAAATTGTGGACACGGGTTTAGAAGCCGATTGTCCGTTTGAGGATGCTAAAAAGTTAGGAATTGCCTTTACTCCGGAGAATGCTCGGATGTTTAGTACTTATGCCTTCAATAATTATCTAGTGAAGTTGTATGAGTATCTGCAAGTGGTAGAACAACGTCTGTTTTCATCTGGATTGCATACGCTGGGTGAAGCGCCTGATTCAGAAC
>CBKWLJ010000365.1:0-9734 GCA_966675205.1 uncultured bacterium | reverse complement strand
CATCTAATGTTGCTAAGTAACTCGGCGGTTCCCAAGGGTGAACGAGCTTCTTACTTGCAGGTTCTAATAAGGGTTTCCAAAATCCTTTCCAGATTCGGAATACCGTATATCCCTGTTGTTCTACAAACTGACTTACAAGACTAGGATAACCCTGATGATCTTCAAAAATAATGTCACGAATACGCTGCTTTGTAATTAGGTTTGTTGCACCCTGGAGTACGGCAAGTTCGTGTCCTTCCACATCAATTTTCATCACACCTATCAAGTCATCCGTGTTTAATATTTCATCGAGTCGAGCTAAGGATACAGTATAATTTTTGTATAAGCTTTCATTTTCCTGAATAGTCATCACTTCTTGAGAGGAAGCAAGAGAAGCTTCTTCTCTATTTCTTAGCGGTATTCTCAATACCCCCATCCCTGGTTGATTGGAGAGGGCGATTTTTTGCGCCTCGATTTGATGCCATCCTAGCGTTTCTTCCCAGTTTTTTAAATTATCAAGCAACTCTTCGTAGACATCTGGATTTGGTTCAAAACACCAAACTTTCCCGGACTTTCCCACTCTTTTTGCCATAATGGCGGTCATATAACCAATATTGCCACCCACATCTACTGCCGTTTCTCCTGAGTCAATTAATCGCCATAGCGATTCTGTAACGACTAAGTCATATATTCCCATTGCCCAGAGCGATCGCCCCACAACTTCCGTTGAACTAGGACAAACTTTAATCGGGATATTCCAAGGGAGCAGGATATTTTTAACCTGGTTTTCTGGCTGGTTATACGAATGTAAAATTTTACGATAAATTTGCAGGGGTCTAAAAATATATTCAGGTCTATTCAGGTAATTTATTAGGCTCATGATTAAGCTTGGGTTTTTGAAAGTAATAGGCATCTTGGTCAATCTGCACCAAATGCACTGGGGAGGCTAAGTTAGACAAGAATTCATCTGTGGCTAATCGACATCCCTGGAAGGCCCCATAGTCATTTAAAACAACATAACCTCCGGATTCAACAAAGTCATAAAACGTTTCTAAAGACAGTTTAACTGGGCTATAAAAATCACAATCAATATGCAGTAAGGCAATTTTAGGTTTTACCGCACTAGGAAAGGTATCCTCAAATAACCCAACGACAATTTTATATTGCTCCTCAGGAACATTCAGCCGATGCATAATTCTTCGGGTTTGCTGCTCAGAACCCACATAAGTTCCCTTGAGCGAGCGCGAATAATCATCATCCTTCTCCATTGCCTCTGGCATACCTGCAAACGAGTCATAAAGCCAAAGCTGGCGATTAAAATTAGAACGCATTGCCTCGTAAGCTAATACACCGGCACTCCCTCCCCGATAAACACCACATTCAACAAAATCACCAGGAACTTTCTCTCGTTCTAATCGCTGTGCTAGTTCTTGGAGAAAAAAAAGATTGATATAGGATAGAAGGGAATGAGGACGTACTATTCTCAACGGTACTGGCAAGCCAAAGTACCGAAGATCATAGGCTATTTCTAGTAAGGGCTGAGGTAGTATTGTGCGTAATAGATTGGCCGACTGTCTTAACATGGAGCTAATAATTCACTGACGTCAAGTTATTAAGTTTTGCATAAGGGTGAAGAATAATTGCGCTTCGCGATTATCAGTCCATCATGCTTCACACAGCCACATACTTGAATACACGCTGTTGTGAACCTTTATCTCCCATGAAATTGCCAACAAAACTTCCCGTAAAACCAGATTCTTCCCCAAATTTACGCATCTGGCTATGGGTGTAGACAAACAATCGGTGACTGTGAGAGCGGTAGACTTGAGGCATGGGGATAGGGGCATCCCCAAATGTAGCGTAGAAGACTGCGCCTACCTCTACATAAGGTCGTAAGTTTTTCAGGCACAGCTTGATATCTGTAGGAGCAAGGTGAGTAAATAAGGAAAATGCGACGCAGAAGGTTGGCTTTTTTGGGAACTTATTAAATTCAAAGCGATCGCTGATGATAAAGTGAGGTTTCTTCGCTTCCACTATCGCTGGATCGATCTCATGTTTGAGTGCCAAGTCAATCAATAAGGGTTCGCGATCGATGCCAATGTAGTTGCCTTCCTGTAAGTAGGGGATGAGCTTTCGTCCCAGACGCAGTGAACCGCAGCCAATGTCAGCCAACACATCACTGGATTTGAGTCCCATGTTTATGCAGTAATTGAACTGATGGTTGCCGTCTCGTTCGTAATCTCCACCGATGTAAGCCTTGTATCCACACTGCTTTACACCTTCCTCGCCGTGCTTCATGGAAGGATTGTAATTGCGGATGTAGTAGTCCACCACTTTCTTCATGCTCTGAAACATCGCAACTCACTCCCTATAAATCCGCTAATAATATACCCACCTACTTGTTATTTCCTAGCAGTGCAGCAAACGTTTTAGCGTGTACTGATAGGTTATGGGTTTGATACCATCTGTGGGCATTATCTGCGATCGCTTGTAACTGTACCACTACATTTCCATTCATTGCCTGCTTATCCGGTACCCAGTAATGGTTTTGAGCTTCTATCCCATCTACAGATAAAACACTAGCGTTAGCACTGACTGGAAGCAATCCATGAGCACAGTACGCAGCAAAGATACCGGATTTAGCAAGAAAGTCGGGGTTGTAGTCAAAAAATCCTGCTAGAGACTTTAACATTAAGGCACTGATTTCATCAGCACAGAGTTGTCCCAATTGAACGATAGGTATGCCGTTAACGGTTAATAATGGGGTGTTGATGGGTTGCCCGATATCGGAGATTTCTTCAATTCCTAGTAACTCACAGGTTAATTCGAGTTGAGCCCAAGATTCTTGATAAGCTCGTAAACGATGACTAGGACTACCAAACACCACTAAGCGCCGCTGACGTTCTGATAGGGGAAGTACTGGATTGGGTTCACCAATATTGGAGAAGACTGGAAGAGTAAGGATTTCGGGATGTTTTCCCAAACTCAGCTTATACAATAGTTTTGCATAGTCTTGCCGACTGGTGAGACAGCGATCGCTCAATTTTGCCAGTCGAGTTGCTAAGTTCTTTTGTAGGGGTGATAACCAAAAAGAACTTGTCCAAGGAGGACGTCCAGAGGCATAAGTTTCATGAAACATCGTCACCATCCCCCGTTTAGCACTCAGACTTCGCCATCGTTGCAACCCATCTACCAGCCAAACTGGACAACCTCGCTTGGCATAACCGTAATTAACATAATGCAGCAAGAGGGTATGGAAACAAGAGCGATCGCTCGGTAGTACCGATAATAAAGCATCGGCAGAATAGCTGCTTACCTGAGTAATGTTAAATCCCTGAATTTGTGTTGCTCCCTTCCAAGTTGGATCACCAACAATAAACTGGGTTTCTATGCCGAAATTGTTACGCAGTTGTGTTGCCAAGTGCAAAGCATAGTCGCCTACACCATCAATTGCAGGAGGTAAGCGTGTGATTACAGTGGTGACTAACATCGTGTTGAAATGCCCTGCGACAATTAGGAGAAGCGTCTTATACAGTGTTACTCGCGAAATGCGAGGAGTAACCCATAATTTTCAATGGGTATCTGCTGTTTCACCTGAAAGCCTAAATTTTGAATGATCTGTCGCACCTGATCGTGTTTTTGACCTTGAACTAGATGATACTCCATAGCAAGATTTTGAATGGACTGCCATGCTTCTGGGTTCTGAAAAAGCAGCCATTCAGCACCTTCACAGTCGATCTTGGCTAAATCGACAGCTCCCCCTAATCGCTCAATCGCCTTACTAAAGGCTACCTGGGGAATGTCACCCGATTCTTCCACTCTAGAGCGAGTCAGGACTGAATCTGCATTAAATTCAAGAGACACTTTTCCCTCGGACAGTCCAACAGCTTCCATAAAATAATCAAAGCCTACATTATGAGCTTGGATCTGAAGGTAATTTTCCAAATACGGATTTGGTTCATAGGCATGAATAAGCGCTTGGGGAAATTGACGGCGGGCAGCAACACTAAATAACCCGACATTTGCACCAATATCGAGAACTTTTTGAATGGATGAAGACAGTTGTTTCAACCCGTAGCAATCATCAAGAAAAATTTCCACAAAGGCTACTTTTATGCCCTCTTCATCCGGCAAGCTCAGAAGTTTGCGATCGCCATCAATGACAATGCTGTTTGGAATTTTAAAAGTTGCGGCTCTCTGAAATTGAATGCCTAATCGTTTGGCTCGTGCTTTTCGTTGAAAAAAATTAAGTATCCTTTGGAATTTTAATTTATTTTTTCTAATATTTCCTGATAAGAGATTTTGCATATATTCTCTATATTTTTAATGAACCATAAGAATTGAGGCGCTACCTATAGCTACCTATAAAATAAGTCTAATAGAGTTTTCTTCTGAGAACGCTAACCTGATTGTTAGAAACAAGAGACTTTCTAAAAATTTCTAGACTGCTATAAATCAAAAGTATAGAATCTACGCAATCAAATTACTACCTACTGAAGAACTTGATTAAGCGCCCCCCAACTCTATGTTAGGCTTCCTACCGCTTTTTGTGAATATCGTTGAACAGAAGACCTAAGCACAACTTAGGCAATTGTCACAGCATTGCGATTTGTGTGTCACATGTTCGTCATATTCTTTCACTATCTTGGGAATTACGAGCAGGACAATATTCCTAGTCTGCTCCTCACACTACATCTTTGGCTCTCTTGTTGAGTAGAAAACAAGAGAGTTTTTTTATAGGGAAAAGATTTGAACAGTGAGTCGCGAATCGTTCTTCAAAAATCATGCTTAGGGTTCTTGCCTGTCAATGCACCTGTATGCATATAAATTTGGGTCAGGACTTACGCATGGATACCATATATAGTAGGGGCGATTCATGAATCGCCCCTACAAATGGCGGTTTAACAGTAAATTTGCGTAAGTCCTGTGGGTGAGAACTCGCACCCATCTGTCAACAAGGAGAAACACCCATGCTCCAACTGATGGAAATCGATCAAAGCCTTCGAGTCGGGAAAAGGAATGGTGTGCAATTCCTTCTTATTTCCTCCGTTCACCCTACCCCCTTAACACTTCTCCTTGAGTTCTCGCGACTTCCTTTCCGCGTGAATCCTGCCCCTTTCCTCTCCTCTCACCCATCTGGTATACAGATCAGAAAACCCGGATCTATCAGAAGAAGTATCTAAAATTAAATTTTGTATACTTAAAATTATTATTAAGAGCTAACAAATCCATGATGTATGGTTTGCAGACCAAAAACACTGCAAATTGTGCATTTGAGTGAATTCGAGTGCATGAAGCGGGTGCTCATCTTCAGGTCAATCGCGTTTCTACTTTGTAAGTTGTATGGCATGGCAATCAAGTGGGGAATTTACACAAACTGGTCTATCAAACCATCAAACTGATTGACCCTGCAAATCCAGCTTCTCGTTCATCCCTCGCTTAGGATATCAAACCTGATAATGCCCTGATTGGAGTCCAAAACGTGCATTCAAACGATCAATCTCCTCCTCTCCCTGCTGCTCAAAGCCCAACAGCAGAGCGAGCTCGTCAAATCTCACGAGTAGAAGAAGGCAGAATACACAAGGCAGAAGCCAGAAGGGAAGAAAGCTCGTATAGTAAGCTTTTTGTCCTTTTTGAACGGGCGGGTTATTTTCGCCACGCTGTACTCGGCAGCTTCTCTTGGCAAGGGCGGACATTAAAAGATGGCAAGTTGAAAATAAACTTTTCTTGGTTTTTGTGTCTTTTTATACTGCTCCCCTTGCCATTTTTAACAGGGTGTGAAGCATTTTCTAAAACAGAAGCCGAAGCTCAACCAACCCCATCTCGTGGACAACAAGCAGACGGGGATACGGCAGTAGATGTGACGATCGCAAAAACGGGTATCCTCGAAGAATCCTTAGAATATGTCGGTACCACCCAAGCAGCGCGAGAAGTCTCACTCCGCGCCCAAGTCGAAGGACGCCTCCTCAATCTCCAAGCGGACGTCGGTGACACTGTCAATAAAGGTCAAATCGTAGCTCGGTTGGATGATTCATTGCTTCTGACTAGTGTTACTCAGAGCCAAGCCGAACTAGGTGCCCTGCAATCGGAGGTAGCACGCGCTCAAACTCAAGTGGAAAATGCACGCGCCCAAGCCGCACAAGCCAAGGCAGAACTCCAACAAGCACAAACAGATGCCGCCCGCCTGCAATCGCTTTCTTCATCCGGTGCGATTCCCAAGCAACAAGCCGAAGTCGCACAGACAGAGGCGGCTACTGCTCAACAACGACTGAATTCTGCGATCGCACAAATTTCTACAGAGCAACAAGCCGTAGCTGCCGCTCGAGGCCGGGTAGAGGCGCAACGAGCTGCTATTGCCCAGGCAAAAGAACGCCAATCCTACGCACTGCTAGCCTCTCCCATTACTGGCGTTGTCTTGGACAAAGTTACAGAACCCGGCAATTTGGTGCAACCTGGAGGAGAAGTCTTGCGCTTAGGAGACTTCAGCAGTGTCAAAATTGTCGTACCGATGTCAGAGTTAGCACTCTCGGAAATTCAGCTCGGACAATCCGTGCAGGTGCGGCTGGATGCCTTTCCGAATGAAGAACTAACCGGAAGAGTCACCCGCATTTCCCCAGCCGCAGACGCTTCAGCACGTCAAATTCCTGTAGAAATTACCATTCCTAACAGCAACGGCAAAATTGGTGCTGGACTTTTGGCACGAGTGAGCTTTCAGTCAAGAACAAGCCCTCGTGTTGTTGTCCCACTGAGTGCAGTTCAACAAGAGGAGGGAGCCAAGAGTGGGGGACGTCAAGGAGGTACAGCTCAGTCTTCTCCAAAGCCAGAGAAAAATGCAACTCCGAGTCAGGGAACAGTATTTGTTGTTATTGGTGAAGGGAAACAAACCCAAGTCCAAGCACGTCCTGTACAAGTTGGGGCGAATGCCAATGGCCAAGTAGAAATTCTTTCAGGGTTAAAGCCGGGAGAACGGTTTGTGTCCCGCAGTGCGAAGCCGTTGAAAGATGGCGAAAGGGTGCGTTTGAGTATACTGTCACAAACCTCTGAAAAACAGGAGCAGCGCTAATGCAGAACACTCAGGCATCGGGGTTTAGTCTCAGTGCTACCTCGATTCGTCGCCACATCGGTACTCTGATGCTGACTCTGACTGTCATTGTCTTGGGGGTATTTTTCCTGGCACAGATTCAGGTGGATTTGCTGCCCTCGATTACCTATCCTCGGATTGGCGTGAGATTATCTGCTCCAGGGGTTTCGCCTGAGGTGGGGGTAGAGGAAATTACCAAACCGTTGGAAGAAGCTTTAAGCGCGACGGAGGGAGTTGTACAGGTATATTCTCAAACCCGTGAAGGACAAGTAAGTGTAGACTTGTACTTCCAGCCAGGGGGCAATATTGACCAAGCCTTGAATGATGCAACAGCGGCTTTTAACCGCGCTCAAGGCAGACTCCCTGAGATTGTAGAACAGCCTCGCTTGTTTAAAGCCGACCCCTCTCAATTGCCAGTGTATGAATTAGCGCTGCAATCCCCTTCCTTAAGAGATGTCCAGTTACGGGTATTTGCGGATGAGGAACTCAGCCGTGAACTGGGTGTTGTGCCCGGAGTGGCAGCAGTCGATGTTTCTGGGGGTGTTCAAGAAGAAATACGAGTAATCATCGACCCGGAGCGCTTACAGTCGGTGGGTATTGGATTGACAGACGTATTGAATGCTCTCGAAGACCGCAATTTAGATGTTGCCGGTGGGCGTCTGCGCGGTGAGGAAGCAGAACCCCTAACTCGTACCGTCGGACGCTTCCAGGATGCTGAAGAAATCCGCAACCTCTCCTTTGAGGTGAGTAATACGACCTCAAGCAATCAACCTTCCAGCCAGCAACCTTCAACCCCTCAACGCCGCGTTTATCTGCGAGACTTTGCGGAAGTCATTGATGGTACCGAAGAGCAGCGAGTGTTTGTGTTGCTCAACGGGAAACCGGCGGTGAAAGTCAGTATCACCAAGCAACCCGATGCCAACACGATTGAAGTGGTAGAGGGGGTAAAAAAACGCATTGAACAACTGCGGCAGTCGGGGTTAATTCCCGAAGACATGGAATTGCTGCCGACCTTAGATGAGTCAATTTTCATCCGCAACTCGATCGCAAATGTTACGAGTTCTGGACTGATTGGTACACTGCTAGCTGCGATCGCAGTTTTGCTGTTTTTGGGTTCTTTGCGGCAAACGGTAATTATCGTTGTAGCCATCCCCTTTGCGACTTTAACAGCAATTATCTTAATGAAGCTGTTCGGTTTATCGCTCAACGTCTTTAGTTTGGGCGGTTTAGCGCTGGGCGTGGGAATTGTGGTGGATAATGCGATCGTCATGCTAGAAACCATCGCGGAAGGCGTTGGCATGACTCCAGGGCAAACAACCCGCACTCGCTTGAGTAGCGAGCAATTAATTGACCAGGCAGTCAGTAGCTCTCAGGAGGTAGAATCCGCCTTAGTTGCTTCGACCACAACCAATTTAGTATCCGTACTGCCGTTTTTGCTGATTGGTGGCTTATTCTCGCTGCTGTTCAATGAACTGATTCTCACCATCAGCTTTGCTGTCGCGGCATCGTTAGCTGTGGCATTAACAGTTGTGCCAGCCCTGGCTTCACGCCTACTAGCTGTGCGTTGGTCGAGTCGCCTGAGTGAGTTTTGGCCTTTGCGACAGTTTAATCTGCGGTTTGAGGCAGCAACGAGGAGTTACATGAAATTCCTCGGTCTTGTTCTGCGGTTGCGGATTATTGTGATTGCGATCGCATTTTTGGTTCTCGGCGGTGGCAGCCTCTTTTTAGTCGGTCAGATTCCCCAAGAAATCTTACCCCGTATTAACACGGGACAAGCCACGCTGTTTGCTCAATTTCCTCCCGGTACAACCTTAGAAACTAACTTGAAGGTGATGGGCATTGTTGAGGATATTCTCCTACAACAGCCAGAGACTGAGTATGCCTTTAGTACTTCAGGGGGCTTCCTCTTCGGCAGCAACACTTCAGAAAATGCCCTGCGCGGTTCCAGCAACATTACCCTCAAACCGGGTAGCGATATTGAAAAGTTTGTGAAACGTGTTAATGAAGAGTTTGAAAAGCTCAATTTAGTCGGCATTCGCCTCCGTATCCGACCGGGTGAAGTGCGGGGTATTAATTTAACCAACTCACCTGTCCGGGGGGCAGAAGTAGATATTACGCTCCAA
Source organism: uncultured bacterium (assembly GCA_966675205.1). Taxonomy (GTDB): domain Bacteria; phylum Cyanobacteriota; class Cyanobacteriia; order Cyanobacteriales; family Coleofasciculaceae; genus JBFLZA01. Next base: position 551 of record CBKWLJ010000365.1, on the reverse strand, counting down.
GGCACCGATCCAGAACAGCTTCAACAGGCAGGGCGTCAGGTTTTGCAAGCTTTAGATGAGCAAGTCAAGTTGGTACAATTCCGTCCAGATGCTGACCCTCGACAACCCGAAGTGCAGATTCGCCCGGATTGGGAGCGTTTGGCCGAATCGGGGTTAACAACCCAGGAAATTGGCAACACGATTCAAACTTCCATTGAAGGTTCGGTACCGACACAGTTGCAACGAGGCGATCGCTTAGTTGATGTCCGGGTACAACTCAATCGAGAAAAATTGCAGCGGGCGACGCAGTTAGAACAAGTGCCTTTATTAGTCGCAAACAACCGCCAAATCCGTCTAGGGGATGTTGCTAGGGTGGAAAAAGGTCAAGCCCCCGGAGAAATTCAGCGGATTAACCAGCGCCAAGTGTTCCAAATTGCGGGAAACTTGGCAGAAGGAGCAGTGTTGAGTGAAGCGATCGCGCAAACTGATGCTGTACTCGCCAAGATAGACTTACCCGAAGGCGTTTCCATCCTCCCTAGTTCCGCCCAAGAGACCAATCAGCAGTTGCAAAA
>CBKWLJ010000364.1:0-9735 GCA_966675205.1 uncultured bacterium | reverse complement strand
GTAAAACTTTTAAGCAATCAAAGCGATCGCCCTTGGGCAATTGTGCGTCTCTTACCCAACGCACAAGCCATCATTGTTGCCCGTTTCCGCAATCGCCAAGACGCCGACGACTACAAACGAGTTTTGCATCGCTTCCTCCCAAAAGCAAAGTTTGAGGTTATCTTTGACGCTCCCAACGAGGAACAAGAGAAGCAAACCCACGAGCTGAATTAATTCTGAAAAATCAGCTCAGTTAGCTACAGGAAAAACTCTACATAAGCCCCCAACTCTGGGGGCAGTAAAAATACTCTAGTGCAGTGCGGCGAAAATAACCCACCAGCCCAAAAAGGTGAAAAAGCTTACTGTACAGCCAATATTCCTTTTGCCTCCTGCCATATTTCTTCTGCCTTCTTGCACTAATTGAGGCGATCGCTTTTGCTCAATTAACGCTGCAACCTCAGCCTCTATGTTAAAGCCTCATGCTTTCACAGGTTGTGTTAATGCGATCGCGTTTTCTCACTCCCCACTAATCTGAATCAGCACCGTTCTTTTACGCGGGCCATCCAGGTCAAAAAACAAAACAGATTGCCAAGTCCCAAGAGCTAATTTGCCATCTATCACAGGAATGACTTCACTCGTACTCAACATCATCGACATGAGGTGAGAGTGAGCATTCATTGGCTCATCAGGTGGAACAACTCTTAAATGCAAGTCGTTATGCAGATACGTCTCTGATTCAGGGGCTAACTTTCTGAGATGAACCTTGACATCTTCTAGCAATCGCTCTTCATTTTCATTAATCGCCAATGCTGTCGTTGTGTGTCGTGAAAACACTAGAACTTGACCACTTTTGATGTGAGTCGCCGCCAAGAATTTCTCAATCTGTGGGGTAATGTTATAAATTCCAATTCCCTGCTCAGTCTCTACTTCAATAATTTCATGTCTAATTGGCATCGATTCACCTACGGCTAAAGCGGCTTGTTATTAAGTATTTTTTCTTAGGTAATTTTTCCATGAAAACACCTGATCTGAAAATAGGGTGTAGGGGGTAGGGTATGGGGTGTGGGGGAAGAAGGATTTTCAGATTTTCATTACTTCGGGGTGAACTCGCCTGCATGGTGTCTAACTTGAGTTCATGTCCAAACAAACGGCGATACCATCCGTTATGTAGAGGAAGTCCGAAAAATCCAAAGCGTAAAATTTGATATCTTTCTCTATTCAAGAAGAACTCGTTCTGTTAGTCTTTTGAAAACTCGAACATATGGGCTAACAAGTACACAAAGAACTGGGTAAATTTTTAGCAAATTTTAATAATTCATGATGAAGCATTATAGTGACGACTGGATTCAAGAATGGTGCCAACTCAATGGTTGGACAGATTTATATATTGAACGAACTCACTTCTGGGCTTTCCCTCCAGGAGCAGTCATGCCTGAACCGATTCCTCCAGAAGCGCTCCGATGGATTAAAGCCCAAAAAGGATTAAGTGGTGAGGAACGAGGTTGGTCAATTGCGGCTGTAGTTTTTTCAGTAATAGCCGCAATCATGAGCTATGTGTTCAAGTCTCCTATGCCTATGGTTTTAGCCTTTGCCTTTGGAGCAATCACTGTTGCTCTTCTGGAGGGTGATGAGGATTAGAGTACTAAAGCCGTTAGATGATGAGTCTGGGGCAGTGCGATGGCCGCGATTGCGGTGCTGCCAAAGGCGACCGCCTTTTTCAGAGTCCCCAAAGGCGATCGCCTATTATTTTAAATTGACAAAGAAATTCACCTATATGTTAGATAGAAATTAAACCCGCTTGAAAAATGCGGGACTTCCACGTTCTAGGTTAGTCTGTGAAAATTCTGTTAGTGGAAGATGATGAGCTGGTTGCTGAAGCTCTTAAGGATGCTCTAACGGCTCAACATTATTTAGTCGAGGTGGCAGCGGATGGTAAAGAGGGTTGGGAACTCGCAGAAGCGTTTGAGTACGACCTGATCTTGCTCGATTGGATGCTGCCAAAGCTCGATGGTTTGACCTTTTGCAAGCAGCGACGGCAGATGGGCGATCGCACTCCCATTATGCTGTTAACGGCTCAAGACACCAGCACCAAAAAGGTGATGGGATTGGATGCTGGAGCAGATGACTACATTGTCAAACCGTTTGATTGGCAAGAGTTATCGGCTCGGATTCGGGCCTTGTTGCGTCGGGGAAGTTCCACCCCCTCTCCTCTATTAGAATGGGGTTTACTGTGTCTTGACCCCAGTAACTGCCAAGTTACCTATGACCAGCAAATCCTGCATCTCACCGCGAAAGAGTACTCTCTTTTAGAGCTGTTTTTACGTAACCCTCAGCGCATCTACAGCCAAAGTGCACTGCTTGACCATCTTTGGTCATTTGCAGACCCTCCTTCTGAGAATACCGTAAGAGCGCATATCAAGAGTTTACGGCAAAAACTCAAGAAAGCTGGAGCTACAGCGGATTTGATTGAGACCGTTTATGGATTGGGGTATCGTCTCAAATCAAAAGAAGAGTTGCGATCGCACTCCTTGAATCATACAGAAGATGCTGCCAACCGCAGCACATCCCAAACGCGATCGCAATTGGGTAAAAATGCCGCCAATAACTCTACCTCAGCAACGGCAATTCCTAAAAACCCGCCATCAACTCCCCCGAACTCAACCCCTACCCATTCAACAGAATCACCCATTCCCGTGGAACTCAGAGCGATTTGGGAACGGAGTAAAGAGAAATATGGTGTTCGCATTACCATTTTGGAGCAAGCGATTGCCGCAGCGATCGCAAAGACTTTAAGTGAAGAATTACGACAACGAGCGATCGCTGAAGCCCATACTCTGGTAGGCTCTTTGGGTAGCTTTGGTCTAATGGACGCCTCCCTCCTGTCCCGTGAAATTCAACAGGCCTTTCAAGCACAAGGGGAATGGAGTCAAACGCAAACCCTGCATCTATCGGAATCAGTGGCAGCGTTGCGTCAAACGATAGAGCAACCCCTAACTCCTAAACACTCGCTTGAGACAGTACCATCAACGCCTCCCCCACCACCCACAACTTTAACGTCATACCCCCGACTCTTAATCGTGGATGACGATGCTGAACTCGCACTGGTTTTAGTTTCAGCGGCTTCATCCTGGGGTATACAAGCAGAGATTGCCACCGATTTGTCCCAAGCCAGAAATGTGATCGCGCGTGTTCAACCCGATGTTGTACTGCTGGATCTGTGCTTTCAAGGACTTGAAGACAACGGTTTTGATCTGTTAGCAGAACTCACCACCCAGCACCCCCCCGTGCCTGTTGTCGTATTTACAGCTCAAGAAAGTTTTGCTCAACGTGTCAAAGTTGCTCGTTTGGGCGGACGGGTATTTTTACAAAAACCCGTATCTCCTAAATCAGTGATGGCAGCAATTGCTCAAGTGCTGCAACAATCGAGTACCCCTGAAGCAAAACTGCTGATTGTAGACGATGATCCACAATTACTCGATTTTTTGCAAAAGCTATTAGAGCCTTGGGGATTTAAAATCACCCTTCTCGATAATCCCCAAATGTTTTGGGATACGCTAGAGCAGACAGTACCTGACTTAGTGATTCTAGATGTGGAAATGCCTGAGTTGAGTGGTATTGACCTATGCCAAGTCCTGCGGAATGACCCAAACTGGAGTAATATACCCGTCCTGTTTCTCTCAGTGTTCGCTGATGCCCACACAGTGCAGCAAGTATTTACCGCAGGTGCAGATGACTATGTCAGTAAGCCGATTGTAGGGCCAGAACTCGTTGCCCGTATCCTCAATCGACTAGAGCGAGTCCAAATCTTACGCAAACTGCATAAATTAATGGGTTAAGTTAACTCCATTAGGCATCGGTACAACTGCTTCATACCTAATCACAAGCTTTCACCAGGGGAACACGCTGGGTTGGATACGCCCTCAAGCTCATGTTTCAACCTTGATGAAAAGCCCTTTTGCCAGAACAAGAAACATATGAGTATCGGACTTGGGCTGACTTCGCTGATTTACTTGGGCTCTGCTGTACCAGCTAGCCATACGAGTATGATGTTACTCTTTGGCTCCAGCTTCAATCTAGTATTCTGCGTATGGCTATACTATTTTTTAAACCGCCAAATTACCAAGCGCCAGCAAGCAGAAGCCAACTTTCAAGACTTATATAACCATGCTCCTTGCGGCTATCACTCCCTGGATGAAAACGGCACCTTTATTGCGATTAACGATACTGAGTTGAGCTGGTTGGGTTATAGCCGTGAGGAAATCGTGGGCAAGCTGGAAATGACAGATTTGCTCACACCAGAAACAGTAACCCCTTTTGATCAAGCCTTTCGTTGTTTGCGATCGCAAGGAGCGGTTAAAGATGTAGAAATCCAACTCATCCGTAAAGACGGCACCATTTTACCTGCACTATTGAGTGCGACTGCCATCCGGGATGAATCGGGCGATTTTGTTGCCGCTCGCATGACTTTGTTCGACATCACCGTGCGAAAGCAAACCGAGGAAGCACTCCGGCAAAGCGAACAACGCTTCCGCTTGGCTGTGGATCATATGCCAAATTCCTTTGTGATTTATGATGCCCAACGGCGGTTACAGTTTGTCAATGCCGAAGGACTCAGACGCACGGGTTTGCCGGAGGAGGCTATTCTAGGACGCACGGATGAAGAAATTCACCCCCTAGCAGTAAGGTCGGGATATTTACCTGCACTAATTAAAGCTGTAGAAACACGCACCTTACAGAGTACTGAATGTACCATCACATTGCCGACAGTGGGAACCTTTACCGTCGCTGCTACCTATGTTCCCTTACTTGACGAGCAAGGAGAAATTTATCAAATTCTCGGCATTACTCACGATTTAACCCAGCGCAAGCGGGTAGAACAAGCCCTAAGAGAGAGTGAAGAACGGCTGCGCCTAGCTTTAGAGGCGGCACATATGGGCACTTGGGATTGGAATGTCCTCACCGATCAAATGACTTGGTCAAACAATCCGCAACAACTTTTTGGCCGATCTACTGAGAGTTTAGCAGGAAGCTATGAAGCTTTAGAAACTTGTATGTATCCAGAAGACCGGAAATCTTTGATGCAAGCGATGAAATATGCGCGTCGAACCCGGCATGATTTTCAGCATGAATTTCGTCTGGTTTGGCCCGATGGCAGCATTCATTGGATGGAAGGAAAGGGAAAATTTCTCTATGACGAAGTGGGGCGAGCGGTTCGCATGGTGGGGACACTCATGGATATTAGCGATCGCAAGCAAGTTGAGATGCAGTTAAAGCAATCAGAACAGAAGTTCCGCCAGTTAGCGGAAAACATCAATCAAGTGTTTTGGATGAGCAATGCTGATTTCAGCGAAATTCTTTATGTGAGTCCTGCCTATGAGCAAATTTGGGGACGCTCTCGCGAAAGTTTGTACGCCAACCCCAAATCCTTTCTTAATGCAATTCACCCAGAAGATCGACCTTTTGCGATCGCAAATCTGGAACGGAACCTCAGTGGAGAATTTGATATTGAGTATCGCATTATCCAACCCGATGGCTCAGTGCGCTGGCTCAGAGATCGAGCGTTCCCGATCCGCAACGAGTCGGGAATGGTTTATCGACGAGCGGGTATTACTCAAGATATTACTCAAGAAAAGCAGGCAGAGGCTTGTCTGCTTCAGGTGAATGAGGAACTCGAAGCGAGAGTTGCCAAACGAACCGTCCAATTAAGACAAGCTGCTGAGCGTTTACAACGTGAACTCTTAGAACGTGAGCGAGTAGAGCGGGCGCTGCGAGAAAGTGAAGAACGCTGGCAATTAGCGATTCGAGGCAGTAAGGATGGGATTTGGGACATCAACCTCCAAACCCATGAAGTCTTCTACTCTCCCCGGTGGAAGGAGATGTTGGGGTATGAAATCCACGAGATTGGCACTCACCTCGATGAATGGCTCCAACGAGTTCATCCCGATGATTTGGAGCGAGCTACGCAAGTGTACCAAGCCCACTTAGACCGGAAAACACCATTTTATACAAACGAGCATCGACTCCTGTGTAAAGATGGGACGTACAAATGGATTTTAACCAGAGGGCAAGCGCTGTGGGATGAGGAGGGCAACCCGATCCGAGTGACAGGTTCTCATACAGATATTAGCGATCGCAAGCAGGCAGAAGAACAGCTCCGGGAGAGCAAAGAGCAGCTACAGGCAATATTAGACAATTCCCCAACAGTCATTTACCTGATCGATGCTCACAACAGATACCTACTCGCCAATCGGGGCTATGAACAATTGGTGGGCATGAGTAACGAGCAACTTGCCTTTCAAAGTTTATACAATGTTTGGCCCCAGGAAATTGCGGATACCTTTGCAGCAAATAACCGCAGGGTACTCGAGCAGGAAACGCCCTTGGAAATCGAAGAAATTGTCCCTCATGAGGATGGACTACACACCTATTTCACCATCAAGTTTCCTCTGTATGATGTCAATGGTGAGCCTTATGCAGTGTGTGGCATCTCCACTGACATTACTGAACGCAAGCAGGCAGAGGAAGCGTTGCGGAAACAAGCTTGTATTTTTGACAACCTCTACGATGGCATTATCCTGACTGATTTAAATGGTGGCATTATTGATTGGAACCCAGCAGCAGAAAGAATTTTTGGCTATACCAAAGCCGAAGTTTTAGGCAAAACCACTGGAATTTTGCACCAGCCTGAAGAGGCTGCCGTGCTAACGCCGAAGATGGTGCAGGAAGTGCTAGCAGTAGGACGATGGGCGGGTGAAGTGAGCTTTATCCGCAAAGATGGTACGGAAGGCGTATGCGAAACTGTAGTCGTTCCACTATATTCCGAAAAGGGTCAAGCGATCGCTACGATCAGCGTTAACCGAGACATTACCGATCGCAAACAAGCCCAAGCAGCACTGCTCCAAGCTTACGACGAACTAGAACTGAGGGTTGCCGAGCGGACTCAGGAACTAGCCAAAGCCAACGAAGAATTACAGCTAGAAAATGCCGAGCGCAGACGAGTAGAGGCAGAACTCAAAACTCGTGCAAGGCAGCAAGCAGCCGTTGCCGAATTGGGGCAAAAAGCACTTGCCGGTCAACCTTTGTCAATGCTGATAGACCAAGCTGTTGCTCTGATTGCTCAAATCCTTGATGTAGAATACTGCAAAGTTTTAAAACTCCTTCCTGATGGCAAAACTTTACTCTTACGGGCAGGTGTGGGTTGGCAAGAAGGATTAGTCGGACAGGCAACTATTGATGTAGAACTTGATTCTCAGGCTGGCTACACTTTACTGTCCCGTGAACCCGTTATTGTGGAAAATTTACGAGAGGGACGGTTTACGGGGCAGTGTCTCTTACAACAGCATCAAGTTGTTAGCGGTTTAAGTGTGATCATTCCCGGTGAAAACCGTCCTTATGGAGTTTTGGCAGCGCATACAACCCGACTCCGGAAATTTACCGAAGATGATATTCACTTTCTCCAAGCAACTGCTAATGTCTTGGCTACAGCAATCAACCGCCAACAGGCAGAAGAGGCGTTGCGACGAGCTCATGATCAGTTAGAAATTCGAGTGGCTGAGCGGACGACTGATTTGGAAAAAGCGAATGCAGAACTCCAGCAGAAAATTATTGAACTCCAGCTTTCTCAAGAGGAACGAGCCCAACTCATTGCCATTCTCGAAGCTACGCCTGACTTCGTCGCGACTGCCACGGTAGATGAACAAGTACACTACCTAAACAGCGCAGCTCGCAAGGTATTTGGATTTGAAGAACATGAGGACTTGATTCATTTCACCATCGCCGATTCTCAACCCGATTGGGCGTATGAGGTAGTTCGCCATGAAGGAATCCCAGGAGCCATACACAATGGGGTTTGGATGGGTGAAACGGCTATGTTAAATCACGATGGTAGGGAAATACCCGTCAGCCAAGTGATCATTGCCCACAAATCTCCTGATGGCAACGTCAAAATGCTTTCAACCGTTGCTCGCGACATCACGCAACAAAAGAAAATTGCGGCAACGTTGTTTGAAGCCGAGCGTCGATGGCGCAGCTTACTGGAAAATGTGCGTTTAGTCGTGGTGGGAATGGACAATAAGGGTCGGGTAGACTATGTCAATCCCTGTTTCTTGGATTTAGTTGGGTATACCAAAGCAGAAGTCATGGGGCAAGACTGGTTTGAGATGTTCCTTCCCCAACACCAGAAAAAGCGAGAGCAGAACAATTTTGTTGAATTACTAGAGCAAGAATTTTATACCCACAACCAGAGCATTATTCTAACCAAGTCGGGTGAAGAACGAGTGATTGCCTGGAACAACACGCTACTCCAAGATTTACACGGCTATGTGATTGGTACCCTCAGTATTGGGGAAGATATCACGGAGCGCCAAGTGATTGAGCGCATGAAAGATGAGTTTATCTCCGTAGTGAGTCACGAACTCCGTACCCCACTCACTTCCATTCACGGTGCGTTGAACCTGCTATCTAGTGGGTTAGTCGATACTCAGTCTGACAAGGGGCGGCGCGTCATCGAAATTGCCGCACAAAGTGCTGAGCGCTTAGTACGCCTCGTCAACGATATCCTCGAACTAGAACGCTTGGAGTCAGGCAAAATCAGCCTACTGAAACAAACCTGCGATGCCACAGAGTTAATCACCAAAGCCATGGAGATGATGCAGGTAATGGCGAATCGAGCAGGGATTACCCTCTCTATGTCTGCTCAAGCCATCCATCTCTATGCCGACCCCGATCGCATTATTCAAGTATTGACAAATTTACTAGGTAATGCTATAAAATTTTCGCCTAGAGGTTCTACAGTCTGCTTATCTGTAGAGCCGGGAATTCAGGAAGGAGGATACAGGGATAGCCTGAGATTACACGAGGGAATGCGGGGATGCAGTGAACAGGATAAAGACAGACAACAGCAGAAAAATGCTTCCTTTAACATACGGAATGGTTCTGGAACAAGCTCCACAGTTCCTCCCCAATTTCCGATTGTATTATTTAAAGTTCAAGACCAAGGCCGTGGCATTCCTGCCGATAACCTAGAGAGTATCTTCGAGCGCTTTCACCAAGTCGATGCCTCCGATTCTCGCAAAAAAGGAGGAACCGGTTTAGGCTTGGCAATTTGTCGGAGTATTGTGCAGCAACACAGTGGAAGAATCTGGGTTGAGAGTACTCTAGGTGAGGGCAGTTGTTTTTACTTCACGCTGCCTGGATTGAGTACACACGCATAGCAAGCATGATGACCAAGAAAATCCTCGTAATTGATGATGAAGATGGTATTCGAGAAATCATTCAGATCTGCCTAGAGGTAGCAGCGGGGTGGGAAGTACTGACTGCTGCTTCCGGTAGCGAAGGATTAGCGATCGCCAAACAACAACAACCGGATGCCATCTTACTCGATGTCATGATGCCTGACATGGACGGCCCAACAACATTTCGGCAACTCCAAGCCGATGCCACAACCGCTCACATTCCCACAATTTTGCTGACTGCAAAGGCAAAAATTAGTGAACAACAACAATTTATCGACTTGGGTGTAACCGGCGTCATCACCAAACCCTTTAAAGCCCAAGAACTCGTTGACCAGATTCGAGCCATCTTAAACTGGAGCCCCTGAAAACTATAGCAGTCGCCACAATTGTTAGGACATTTGTCTGTTGAGGAGTTCCCTTGAATGCAAAAGATATAGCAAAAGGCAGAAGGCAGAAGGTAAAAGATTGATGGGTCAAGGTTTCAGGATTTGCATATGTCCTAATCACCTTGGCGACTGCTATA
>CBKWLJ010000363.1:0-9778 GCA_966675205.1 uncultured bacterium | reverse complement strand
GATAATAATCGGGAAAAAGCTGGCTGCCGCTAACCCAAAGGCAAACGCTACAACTTGAGCCACAAAACCGGGTGGATTAATCCCAAAATAGCCAGCAATAGCGAGCGCAAATCCTACCATGACTCGACCCACCATTACCCGCAGAGATTCCGACGCCGCAGGGTTAATCATTCGGTAGTAGATATCGTGGGCGACTGCACTAGAAATCACCAGTAGTAACCCAGATGCCGTAGATAAAGCTGCTGCCAACCCCCCAACATCAACCAACGCACTTACCCCGGGAGCTAGTTTTGCTACCTCTGGTGTCGAGAGAACGATAATATCGGGGTCAATGATAATTTCGCTTGTTTTTTTATCCGGCGTCAACTCAATGCGCCCATCTCCATTTTTGTCCTCAAACGTCAATAGCTTGGTGTTTTCCCACTTTTTCGCCCAATCCAACTGATGAATTTGCTCCATCGTTTGGCCGTTTAAGGTGTTAATCAAGTTGTAGCGGGCAAAGGTTGCTAAAGCAGGTGCAGTTGTATAAAGTAGTGCAATCATCAGCAGTGCCCAACCGGCAGAATAGCGTGCCGATCGCACGTCGGGAACCGTATAAAAGCGTACAATGACGTGAGGGAGTCCTGCTGTTCCTACCATCAATGCGATGGTGGTAAATAACACATCCAGCATTGACTTGTTGGTAAACGGTTGCGTGTATTCCTGGAAACCAAGGTCAACCTGGATTTGATTGAGTTTAGGGACAATATCGCTAAAGGCGAAAGACAACTGCGGGATAGGGTTTTTGGTGAGTAGCAGAGAAATAGCGATCGCAGGAATCAGGTAAGCAACAATTAACACACAGTATTGGGCAACTTGCGTCCAAGTGATACCCTTCATTCCCCCCAACACGGAGAAAAAGCCGACAATCACCATGCCGATGATAACGCCAGTGCTGATATCTACCTGGAGAAAGCGGCTGAATACAATGCCGACACCCCGCATCTGTCCTGCCACATAAGTCATCGAGACAAAGATAGCGGCAATGACAGCGACTACACGGGCGACATTGGAGTAATAGCGATCGCCGACAAAGTCGGGTACGGTATATTTGCCGAACTTTCGCAGGTAGGGAGCCAAAAGCAGAGCCAGCAGTACGTAACCCCCAGTCCACCCCATCAGATAAATTGAGCCATCATAACCCAGGAAGGAGATTAGTCCGGCCATTGAAATAAACGAAGCAGCTGACATCCAGTCTGCTGCTGTAGCTGCGCCATTGGCGAGGGCGGGAACACCTTGTTCAGCCACAAAAAAGCCCTTACTGTCTTTAACGCGCGATCGCCAACCGATGTAGAGATACAAAATAAAAGAAAGGATAACAAGTGACGTTGTCCAAGCTTCAACGGACATTATTTACCTCTCCTCTTGATACCGTATTTGCGATCAAGTTTGTCCATCTGCACCGCGTAGATAAAAATCAGTGCAACGAAGACAAAAATGGAGCCTTGCTGCGCCATCCAGAAGCCAAAAGGTACGCCCCCAAGCCGCAGATTATTCAAGGGTTGGACAAGAAGAATACTAAACACGAGAGATACCAGCGCCCAGATAATCAGAAGATTTCTGATTAAAGCCGTATTGGCACGCCAGTAAGCTTGACGCTTATCCTGATTCATTGTTTTAAATTGTTTGGCATTTTTTAGGGGTTTGAGAATACCCTATTAAACAGCTATGTCACGTCTTCAAAAGCTTTTTCTTCAAGTTTTGTAATAAGAACCTGAAGCGTTTCAATCAAAATAAATTTGCAAATGATACCACATCAATAGAATTTTTATCATGTCAAAATAAATTATTTTTTTATTAATTTTTTTAAATCATTCAAAGTTATTATATATATTTGATAGGTTGTTCCTACAAAAAAGAGAGCTAATTTAAGCTAGCTCTATCTTATAGACAAGTCTTATTCATTAAAAAACACTATGAACGGGTAATGTTCCCAGTTTGGGAAGAAATTATAAGAATATTCAATTTCTGAATCTATTTTGAGAGACAAAAAAAGAAACTGGGGGTGGGAGCTTCATAAAGTCTTTCCAAAAGCTCCCAGTCCTTATTCACTTAAGTTCTTTAGTAATCACATTAATCGGGTCAGCACAATAGACACAAAGCTTGTTGGCAATATCAACGGATTCTTGAGGGCTTTTATCTAAGTACATTGCTGTTAGGGCAAAATGCTCCCCTGCACCGATTGCACCAAATTCGTTAATTTTCTGCACTAAGTAGCTATCGGTAATCCGAAAAATATCCCCCTCGATTCCCAGTAAGTAGTCATTTCTCCGACCAAACGAATCGTCTTTCGACTTTGCCCAAGCGTAAAACTCAATCATAAAATCGAGAACCGCTTCAATAGTCGGAGCAGCAGGACTGTGATTCCTCGCAAATATCTGCATGAAGCTCAGCTCCATGACGTACCCTACACCCCCGATAATCATGTTATTGACCTCAAACAGCTTACCTCGCTCATTTCCCGTGACGCGAGAAGTCTCTTTGAGGTATCCCGAAACACAAATGCTGTCCGAGGCGAAGACGATTTTGTCGGGATATTTCCTGGCTGCAACAACGCTCATGAATGAACACCTGTAGTTTTATGCGATCGCATACATTATTCTATCTCTATCTTAAGATGGATGTTTTGCTGAAATTTTGCTGCTAAATGCCTGCTTGGGCTCGAGCAAAGGGCAGTTTCGGGGGGATTCGATACAATGGTCACGACCGAGTAAAGTATTTGAGTAAAGCCTTAAAGTAATGCAGGTACAGTTCCGCGAGTACAACCCATTCGATTTGTGGATTTGGCTAGAGTTCAGCACCGTTCCCTCCCAAATGGAAAAGGAATACGTGGAAGAAGTTTTCAATTCCTGGTTTTTGTTAGGCAAACTGGGAGGATTTGACGCGGAAAATCTCCAGGTTCAAGAGGTTGGACTGGATATTAGCTACATGGAATACGATGTAGATCAAGCCGACAGCAGCATGATGGCGCTGATGCATAATCAGGGAGAGTTTGAGTATCAAGGTACTTGGGGGCGCTGCTGGTTTGATTTGGGAACAAGTGATGCCTTGGCGATCGATGTTTTAATCAATGCGCTTAGACAGCTTGCTAAAGAGTACGTCTCGATCACACGCTTAGTGATTGGTGGAGAAAATGAAAATTGGCCCATAGACAATCAACAACGCTCATTGTTTTCTGAAAGTCAGTACAACTGAGCCTCTACAGTCAGAAGTTAACGAATCATATTATGTCCGATTGAATACTCACAGTGAGGACTGACGCTCCGGACGCCTCAGAGTTTTTTACGACGGGTAACTTGACGAACATGATATGGCGTTTCTCAATTGGATAAGGTGCAAGCATCTGGTTTTTTGTTCATAGTTCATAGTTCATTGTTCATGGCAAGATAGGTGATTGGAAACCTAGCGCTCACCAAATAATTCGTAATTATGAATTCGTAATGGACTTCGTCCCGCTGCGCTAACGTAATTATAAATTCAAAAAACGTGTCTAGAGCGTCTATCCTTTACGAGGAGTATTCAAGCGGAATCGATATTACCTGCGAAAATTGAGAGTTAATGCACAACTTCTAAGGCTCTCAAAACAAAATGAACCAACCTCAAAAAATTCGCCTCATTGTACTAGGACTGATTCGGGATGGCAGCCGCCTGTTGCTCGCGCAAGGTTACGACCCCGTTAAGCAACAGAAGTTTTATCGAGCGCTCGGTGGTGGAGTTGACTTTGGCGAAACCAGCTACAACGCTTTGAAAAGAGAGTTTCAAGAAGAACTTCAGGCGGAACTAATAAATATTCAATACTTAGCTTGCATCGAAAATCTATTTATCTACAACGGCCAACCAGGTCATGAAATTATCCAATTGTATCAGTGTGACTTTGCTGACCCAAAATTGTATCAATGCGATCAACTAGAATTTCTCGAAGGTGAACATAAAGCTACAGCATTTTGGTTGAATATCGAGGAGTGTAAATCAGGAAAGCGACGCGTCGTCCCAGAACAATTTTTGGAGTATATTTGATACCGTTAAATTGATTCTTGTCTTGCTTTGAGAAATCACTTGAAAATATTTTTTGGGCTGAGCTTGATGTTAGGAGGGTTGGGATTTGTCCTGGTATCTATCCCCCAAAACAATCCACCGATAGCCACCTCTTCAACGGTTGCACCGTCACCAGAACCAGACATTCAATACAACTCCTACCAACTAGAACAAAGTGTAGTTCATACTCTGTTGGTGCCAGCGTCGAGCCGTTTTTCGGTGACACCGACTTTATCCCAAGACCTCAGCACCGTAGCAAGCTTCGCTCAAAAACACCAAGCTCTAGCCATTTTAAATGGAGGTTTTTTCGATCCACGCAATCACAAAACGACTTCCTATGTTATCCAACAAGGAAAATTGGTAGCCGACCCCACTCAAAATGAGGGGTTAATGAATAATCCAGCCAATGCGCCTTACTTGAAACAAATGCTCAACCGGGCAGAGTTTCGCCGCTACCAATGCGATCAAATTATTCGTTATGATATTGTTCTGCACAGTGAGCCGACTCCAAGTGGTTGCTCTTTGATGGATAGCTTAGGCGGCGGCCCCCAATTGTTGCCTGACTTAACGTTGGTTCAAGAGGGTTTTTTGCAAGTCTCTAACGGAAAAGTGATACGAGATGCGTTAGGAAGCAACAAACTCAATGCTCGGAGTGCGGTTGGAATTACTCGTGATGGCAGCATTCTTTTAGTGATGGTGGCTCAAAAAACAAAAGCTCCCACTGCTTCAGGAATGACTCTGAGAGCATTAGCGAGTTTCATGAGCAGTAAAGGTGTGACAAAGGCGATGAATCTGGATGGGGGAAGCTCCTCTTCTTTTTATTACAAAGGCAAGACGGTTTACGGAAGGTTAGATGCCAAGGGCAATCTGATTAAGCGGCGCGTCTTGTCGGTTTTATTGGTTCAAGAACAATCAAAAATCTCTCTCCCGTTAGGTAGCGCAGGAAGCAACAACAGTCAATGACCATCCGATAAACTGCTTTCGATATCCAGAGATTTTGCGATCGCCCAAACATTAGCAAAAAAAACCCCGACCTAAATCAATACTAGATCGGGGAAAATTTTCAGCTCTAGCTAGTGCGAGCTGATTCACAACTCGAAAAAGTTAAACAAATCGCACTATTCTAGCGCTCAAGTCCTCAAAACTTGGATTTTTCAGAGTCAGCGAAACATACTGCTAACAGAACTATCTTCATGGATACGCCAGATGGTTTCACCCAGCAGATTGGCTACCGAAAGAATTGTAAGCTGCTTAAAGCGCTTTTCCGGAGCCAGTGGAATAGTATTAGTGACAATAACTTCTTCAAATACTCCACTAGAAAGCCGTTCTATCGCTGGAGGTGAAAAAACAGCATGGGTAGCGCAAGCGTAAACTTGACGCGCCCCTTCTTTACGCAGCAGTCTTGCCCCTTCACAAATGGTGCCACCTGTGTCAATCATGTCATCGACCAGTACTGCTGTTTTCCCCTCGACATCTCCAATCAAATTCATGACTTCGGCAACATTATGCGCTTGCCGTCGTTTGTCGATAATTGCCAAGGGAGCATCATTTAACTTTTTAGCAAATGCTCTTGCTCTGGCAACACCACCCACATCAGGTGATACAACCACCAAATCAGGCAGTTGCTTACTCGCGAGGTAGTCTAGCAACACGGGTGAACCGTATACATGATCAAAGGGAATGTCAAAGTAACCCTGGATTTGAGCAGAGTGCAAATCCATCGCTAACACTCGACTGGCACCTGCCTCGGTAATTAGATTAGCAACCAGCTTTGCCGTAATTGACTCACGCCCTGCTGTTTTGCGATCGGCCCTGGCATAACCATAGTAAGGAATTACTGCGGTAATTTGTCGTGCTGATGCTCGACGGCAAGCATCAATCATAATTAATAATTCCATCAGGTGAGCATTCACCGGATGACAAGTTGGTTGAATTAAATAAACATCGCAACCACGAATTGACTCTTGAATTTGGATATATAATTCACCATCCGCAAACTGCTTGCGTACCATTGGCCCTAAATCCATGCCAAGATAACGAGCCACTTCCTGAGCAAGTGGAACATTAGCAGAACCAGAAAACAGTCGCAGACGATTGTTATCCGCAATCGGCGGCAGCATTGGCTGAAGCGTTAAAGTGGCAGAACGGCTCACAGCAAACCCTCGAAGCTCATTTCACCGCAATCTTATCATCCTCAGTTATAAACGTTCGTAATAATTTTTGAAAAATCGATGACCATGAGAAAAATGAAAATTTTTATAGTTAAGTAAAAGCCAATTAATCGCTACAAAGAAGGATTTCAGGACAACCTATAAATCCTGCAAAAGGAAGAGGTTATCCTACTGCTAACATTAGCTAGGATTACTTAAATAAATCAAACGTGGCTGTGAAGCGTGATCGAATCTCCCTTAAACGGCTGACTGGCATTTCGCAGACACTCTCGAGGAGGATAAGACGAAAAAGCCTTCTGCTCAGATTTATGGAGAGTTCAACTTCAACAGCCCATGCCTAAAACCATTAACTTTTCACAAAGACTAGACATCCAGATTAAAGCTAAAAGAAAGCTGTATAGGGAAAAAACAAAAACAGCCATTTAGATTGAGGCTAGAAAGAGTGTAGAAACGACTTAGCATTCCTGAAGCATCGCTTCTCTTAACTGAGATTGTGCATTCATCTTCAGATCGATAGACTCGTGCAACAAGTAACGATACTTCAGAGCAGCACTCTAGCTTATCACTATTGAGACAATTGTGGAATAGGTGCCCAATGATGTGTTAATGCAGTGGGAAGCCGTTCAATCCCCCCTACTCAGCTACGCCCCGCTACGCTAACAGTCGGGGGATGAGCTTATGGTTCATGCGAGAGTCTGTGTCTCCCTATCGGGTTTCTATTGAAGCAAGTTTTAACATCAATGTTTTGAGCATTTGAATCAGTCTCCCTCCTTGAGCTTTTTCCCAATGATTTAAAAACAAAAACAAAAGCAAAGCAGGAAAGCAATATGCGCTCATTATGGTAAAACTGAATCAGTTCCCAAAAGTCAAAACAAATGTTTATTATTTTTTAACAACAGAATTTCAGGAAAATTATTCAGAAACCTCCTAGTGGCGACTTCCTTTCTTTCACGGTACCCTAAGGAAGTGAAAGCAGGTAGCTGCTGTGAGGCAGCAAAAATCTACTGGGCGTCAGGCGTCCTTCTTTCCCATAAAAACCAGGTTGATACGCTCATGGAAGCACCAATTCCCTCTGGAACTATTCTGCAAAATCGCTACCTCTTGATCAATGTTCTAGGTCAAGGCGGGTTTGGTCGGACATACCTAGCAGAAGATCAAGGGCGATTTAATGAACGTTGTGCCATCAAGGAATTGAGCCCCCCCGACACAGGAGCGTATGCCTTAGAGAAGTCGAAGGAACTGTTCCAAAGAGAGGCAGAATCTCTTTATAAAATTAACCACCCTCAAGTTCCCCAATTCCGAGCCAACTTCGAGCAGGATGGTCGGCTATTTTTAGTACAGGATTACGTAGAAGGGAAAACCTATCGTGAACTGCTCAACGATCGCAAATCCCAAACCGTGATTCAAAATGATCCGAATTTGGGAATTCCCGTTCCCAACCAAGACCCCAATGCCGGAGCTTTCTCAGAAGCTGAGGTACGGCAGTTGTTGGTACAGTTACTGCCAGTATTAGACCACATCCACAGCCGAGGCATTATTCACCGCGATATCACACCGGACAATATTATTCGACGCAATACGGACGGGTTGCCGGTGCTAATTGATTTTGGGGTAGTCAAAGAAGTGGCAACTCGCATACTGGCTGCCAGTGCCACGGCCCCCGTAACAACAGTTGGAAAAGTTGGATACGCACCCAGTGAACAAATTCAGACCGGTAGGGCGTTTCCCAGTAGTGATCTATATTCCCTTGCGGCTTCAGCCGTGGTACTCCTGACCGGTAAAGAACCACAAGCACTGTTTGATGACAATCACCTCACTTGGAACTGGCGGCGGTGGGCAAATGTCAGCGATGAATTTGCCGGTGTTTTAAACCGGATGCTCAGTCATAGACCAGGCGATCGCTACCAGTCTGCCACAGAAGTGTTGCAAGCGCTCCAATCCCCTGGAACAGCAGCCGCCCAACCCCCAGTAGCCCCACCCCCACCCCCTCAACGCCCTGATCCAAACCTCTCTCAAGTAGCCACCATGGCAGTGGGGCGTCGCCCAGAAGCAGAAGAGCCTCGTTCCAGAATTCCTCAGCAAGGCGGGCCCTCCATTTCTGACCCCAGAGGCAACTCAATTTGGGATAATCCGGCAGCAGTTATCGGCATTGGTGCAGCCTTGGCGCTACTGGCAGGATTAGGTTCTTATGCAATTATCAGTTCCTTCAGACAAGAAGAGACACCGATCGTCGTCGCACCCACTGAGAGCCCCACAGAAACCCCACCGCTAACCGAAACTCCAACACCGCTACCAACGACAGAACTGACTCCAACACCCACACCAACGCCAACGCCAACCCCCACCCCGACCCCAACTCCAACGCCGACTCCAACTTCATTCAGTCAGCGTCTTACGCTTCCCGTCGGTCAAACCACTACAAGAACCGGGAATTTAAGAGCAGACACAACCGTTAACTACATCTTCCGGGGTGAACAAGACCAAAGACTTGTAGGCAGGATTGCCGATGAAGGAGTCTTGATGACCCTACTCGGACCCAATGGAAAACCGATTGGCAACCGGGCGCAGCGAGTGCAGCAATGGGAAGGCACCTTACCCTTTACTGGCGATTACACGGTTCAATTGAGCCCAGTCAGAGGTTTGGCGGATAGCGATTACACGCTAGCACTTACTTTAACCGAACCTGAACCTGAACCCACACCAACACCGACTCCCACACCAACCCCAACTCCAACCCCTACTTATGACTCAGAAGCAGTAAACTTGTCGGGGTCAAGCCCTTTACAGCTTGTCGGCCAAACCGGTCCGCAAAGGATTAAACGCTATTTAGTCAAGCTTGAGGAAGGTCAGCAGCTCACTGTAGAGGTTCCTAAAACGAGTAATGTCAGTGTAGATATCCGCAATCCTAACGGACAAATCGTGCAAAATGCTTCGGCAGCGAAGTACTGGCAGGGTAAAGTTCCGAGCAGTGGTGAGTATCGGATTGATGTGCTGTCTAAACAGCAGACTCCATTTACACTAAATGTTAGTGTTAACAATCCCACCTCACCGTAATTGATCGTTGAACGTACTACTGATTACTGGCACTGATACTGGAGCAGGCAAAACGGTTTTAACCTCTGCCCTAGCCGCCTACTGGCAGACTTACCGCCCTCAAGAAAGCTTGGGGATTTTCAAACCTATTCAAACGGGGATAGGAGATTGTGAGTGGTACCAACAACTGTTTGACCTCAAACAAACTCCTGAAGAAATCACCCCCTTGCGCTTTCAGTCCCCTGTCGCACCACCAGTGGCGGCAGAACACGAAGGTCGTACTGTAGATTTGGGCTTAGTTTGGCAGGCGTTTAATACCTTAAAACAGCAACGCCAGTGCGTGTTAGTAGAAGCGCTGGGAGGATTAGGTTCCCCCATCACGCACGAACTCACGGTAGCGGATTTGGCAAGAGATTGGCGGTTGCCTGTGGTATTAGTCGTACCCGTAAAACTAGGTGCAATAGCGCAAGCCGTAGCGAATGTTGCTCTAGCTCGTTCTT
>CBKWLJ010000362.1:0-9837 GCA_966675205.1 uncultured bacterium | reverse complement strand
CATTGTTGTGCGAAGCCGAAAGCCCCTAATAACCCTGTAAGACCTGAATCCTTACAAAAATGATAACGCTATCAATAATTTTTCTCAAGCTAAAATAAATTTAAATCGTTTTCCAATACTGCTGAGAATAAGTATTGAGAAAAGCAGTTGGATGTTAAAGATAATTTAATGTTTTTTCTTCATAACAATCGAGTTTAATGAGGAGAGTTAAACCCTAAAAATAATAAGTGATAATAATTCAAAAAAAGGATACATCAATGTCACTCAGTCAATTTGCAATTGTTGACAGTACTTTGCGGGAGGGTGAGCAGTTTTGTGGTGCTAATTTTTCATCGAATGATAAAGTTGAAATTGCTAAAGCCCTTGACAATTTTGGCATTGAATATATAGAAATAACTTCTCCTTGTGCCTCACCTCAATCTCATCGAGATTGTGAACGGTTGGCTCGATTGGGCTTACGAAGTAAAATACTAACCCATATTCGCTGCCATTTGGAAGATGCAAAAGTGGCTTTAGATACGGGTGTAAATGGCATCAATTTGTTTTTCGGAACTTCTATTTTACTCAGCCAATTCGGCCATGGCAAAAGCATTAATCAGATTATAGAGTTAGCAACTGAAGTTATTCACTTTATCCATGAGCAAAGTCCGACAACGGAGTTGCGTTTTTCCAGCGAAGACTCGTTCCGAACTTCACTACAAGACTTGCTACAAGTCTACTTGGAAATTGAGCAGCAGGGAATCGTAAATCGTTTTGGTATTGCTGATACTGTTGGTGTCGCAACTCCGAATCAAGTATTTAATTTGGTGCGGATGTTGCGTCAATATACTAATAAAGATATCGAGTTTCACGGTCATAATGATACTGGCTGTGCGATCGCTAATAGCTACGCTGCTTTAGAAGCGGGTGCAACTCATATTGATACAACGGTGTTGGGAATTGGGGAGCGCAATGGAATCACGCCCTTAGCCGGACTCATTGCACGCCTTTACACTCTGAATCCAGAACAATTGAATTGCAAATACTGCCTGCACCAACTCAGGGATTTACATCAGCTCGTGGCTGATAAAGTTGGAATTCCGATTCCTTTTATCACTATATTATTGGTTCGGCTGCGTTTAGCCATAAAGCTGGCATTCATACTCAAGCCATTCTCAATAATCCTAAAACTTATGAAGTGATTAATCCTAGCGATTTTGGTCTAAGCCGCTCTTTTTTAATTAATCACAAGCTCACAGGTAAACACGCGATCGCAAATCGAGCGACTCAACTCGGGCTAGATTTTGACAAATTTCAAATTCAAACGATCACCCAACAGATTAAAGCCTTAGCTGACGAACAAAGCCTCAGTATGGATAAAATTGATGAGATTCTCTATTCCACCAGCAAGCTTGAACCTAGTCAAAATCCTGCCGAACAGGTTCTCGCTTTTATTCCCCTTCAGATTGAGAATTAGAGCGCTTTCCTTTCTTAACCAAAAAAGCGACTAACCAAGGAGCAATTAACAGAATACTCAACATTCGGGTTAACTGCATTGCCAAAACTAAGCCAGTATCACCCCCTAGCTGCATTACAGTGGCAATCATCGCCTCAATTCCTCCGGGAGTGAAGCCTAATACCGCCGTCACTGTATCAACGTGGGTGACCAAATGGAACTCGTAGCCAATTCCCAGACAAACAAAAATCAGTACCGTGACTAAACCGATTTCAATGAATACAGCTTTTAACAGTTTGCGCGCTGTTTGCCAGTCGAACTGTACCCCAATCGAAAGCCCAATAAGGAGCAATCCAATCCCAAAAACAGATGAAGGTGTCTCGAATTGATAAGGCAGCGTCCAAAAGGTGACTAGGCTAACAAAAAAAGGGCCTAAGAACCCTGCTGAAGGCAGGCGCAATCGGCGTCCAACCCAAACCCCCAAAACCCCGCATAGAGCCATTAGCGATAAATTTAAAACAATTGGCAATGTGGGTAGGTTACTTGTTAAAGGAGCAGTGAGAGTTGTTGCAGTATGGGTGGAATCGAGAGGAAATAAGAAGCTGGCGGTCGTGGGTAGGAGTATGACGACTAGCAAGACCCGGATATACTGAATTAGAGCAACTGCGATCGCATCTGCTCCCATTTCTTCACTCATCACCACAATGCTAGAGGCAGCACCTGGGATGAAGCCTAAAAAACCTGTAGATCGATCAATGCCAGCCCAACGGCTTAACAGATAGCCATTAAACAGACTGAAGCTACCTGTTGTAAATACACACAACAACAACGGGATCGTATATTTTGTTGCGACGCTAAGGGTTTCTGGAGAGAAGCGGGTGGCAGTAACAATCCCAATGATGACTTGCCCAACCAGCCTGAATACTGGAGGTAGTGGTTGGCGGCTTCCTTGAATGACTGCATAGGAAATTCCTACCAGCATAGGGCCGAGTAACCAACCGACGGGAACTTGCAACTGGCTAAAAATGATGCCAGCTACCATCGAGATAGCTAGCAGTGCGATCGTTTTTTTATCAGTAGCAAGCTTGAGCGTATTGTTTTTCTGAATTAAGTTCTGATCTGACGTCACAAATTGGATCATATCCCCTGATTTGTTTGTTGATCGGGGCTGGCAGCCTCTGCAATTGAGAAGCTAACGTTTTTATCTTATCTTAAATTTAGTTAAGAAGGTTTATCAAATCTTAAAATAACTTCAAAGGAGCTTAGCTTCAACTCTGAATAGTCGATCTGTGAAGGCTCTGATGGATCGACCTTTTTTGTAAGTTGTAGGGTGGGCACTAGATGCTAACGTTTAAATTAGCGTTCTCAGCTCTGTCAATAGTGCCCACCCTACGGTGATGATCAGCCAGGGCAACTTCAATGCTGGCGATACTGTTCTTTATCGTGCGTTCCGTTCCGATCGCGACTATCCTGGTATCCGTTGATTGCTTGATGTTCTAACCATTTCGCCAAACTTTGGGACAGTTGGGACAAAGATTCTGCTAGCTGAGGAGGCACATCTAGGGGTAAGCTGCCAGAATTAATGTGAAGGTCTCGCTGAGGAAAGGGAACTTCTACCTTGCGATGACGAAAAATGGCTTCAATCCGGAAGTAAAGGTCGCTTTTAATACGGAACTGCTTCTCGGGTTCGGCTATCCAAATCAATAACTCGAAATTCAAGGAATTATCACCAAATCCTTTAAAGAAAACTCTGGGAGCCGGTTCAGCAAGTACATCCGAATGTTCTTTAGCTGCATCAATTAAAGCGCTACGTACAACACTCAAATTTGAGCCATAAGCGACCCCTACTGGGACTTTTATCCGGGAGACGGGACTATTGTGAGTCCAGTTGACAACTTCCGCTTCGAGAAAACGGGAATTGGGAATAATAATGGAGAGTTCATCCAACGTGCGAATTTCCGTGCTGCGGACGCTGATACGCTCAACTGTTCCCATCAGTTCCCCAACATTAACAAAGTCACCCACGCGAATGGGACGCTCAAAAATGAGTACTAATCCACTAATAAATTCTTTGGCAATTCCCTGCAATCCCAAGCCGATACCCACACCTAAGACACCGGCAAAGATAGTTAGAGAACTAAGATCAAGTCCCCACAGTTGCAGTACCACTAAGGTACCGAGGAAAATCATGCCGTAGGTGGCAACTTGGGCAATGGTTTCCTGTGCCGCACGACTCAATCCAGTAAAATTGAGAACACGCGATCGCAAAATCTTTTTGACCGTTCCGGCTAGAAACACCACCCCTGTAAACAGCCCAATCAAAACAAATAATTGCAAGACTGAGTAGGAGGAATCTCCTAGGGGAATCAGTTTCCACACCAAACTGCCAATAATGGTATTAGCAATTTTGCGGCTCAGTTCCCGTGTTTGGGGGAACAAATTCGTGATGTAAAGGACTGTGAACAGTACAATAGCTAGCCGGATACCAGTGAGGATAATCTTCACTCCAACGGCAGCACTGAAGCGTAGACGAGAATCGTCTGCCTCTCTCATCTCTCGAGTCAGCTTGGGTTCTAGCCAACGATGCCAAAGCAAACTCAACCCGTAACTCAATGCGATCGCTAATACAATATCCGCAATAGAGAGTAAAATCGCCTTACGAATATAAGCAGAGCTGCGTTGTTCTTGGGCCTCCTGAATTGCTCTTTCCAAACGTCCCGCCCAGATTTCCGCTTGTTCTTTTGCCGAGCGTCCGGGTAGTGCATCTTCTTGGGTAACCGTTAGCAAGTGAGCACCATCTACCTTAATCACAGGTAAATTCTGACTTTGCTCGAGCTTAACCAACACAGGGGGTTCGGCATTCTTCACCTTCTGTTGGAGGACACGATTGGCATCCTCTGCGCGTTCCTCAGCGTTATATCGTCCTGACTGGCTAATTTCAAAAAGTTTGCGTCCGTCAAGAATGATAGAAGCAGTGGGAGGCTCTTTACTCTGAGCTAAAACGGGAGGAATGGATAGTAGACACCCGATGGCAATCGCCACCGCAGCTATCCGGATAACTAGAGTGACTAGAGACGGGAAGCGGAAGAAGCGATTCATAGCAAGAAAGTTGGTGGTTCATGGTTCATGGTTCATAGTTCATAGCTAATGTTCGATTTTTCAATCAGCAAATGAACAATGAACGATTAAGAAAGATTCACGGGCAAAGTATTTGAGGTTTCAGCAGTAGCTAATGAAATTCTTGCCGCCTCCTGTTGTTCTGCTCGTTGTTTGGGTTTCAAGTAAAGATTTTCTAACAGTACTGCCGCGCCAGCGACCCAAGGCGGGACAATCAAGGCTCCAATTAAACCTAAAACCTGTGTTCCTCCCAGTACAGCCAGAAGTTGATACAAAGGATGAACATTGACAGAAGACCCCACTAGCAACGGGTCAAGAACATAAGTTTCTACATTTTGGAGGATGGCGAACAATAGCAGTACCCAAAAAAAGGTTAGTCCTCCTTGAGTAATTGCCACGACTAAAGCTGGAATTGCTCCTAAAATCGGGCCAACAAAGGGAATCAAATTGGTAAAGCCAGCAATCACACCTAAACCGATCGCAAACTCAGAAAGTCCCAGAGTACTCAAACTAATGGAAATAGCAACGCCTAAAATGGAAGAGACTAAAACTCGTCCTTGAATGTAACCTCCCATACGCTTGCTAACGGGCATAACTTGTGCTTCCATTCGCTCATTCCAAGGATAGGGAAATAAATTGACCAATCCCTTAATTAAGCTCTTAGAACCCGCTAACATATACCCGGAAATTAACAAGGCGAGAATCAGGGTAAACAAACCACTCACAATTCCTCGGGTTACATCATAAGAACGCACCAGCAACTGCTGACTAGTACGAATCACCCAAGTGGTAAGCGTCTGAATGTCAAATAGCTGGCTGATGGGACTAATCGATGTCAAATCAGTTATCCCCAGACGTCGGGCCAGATTTTCAACAAGCGATCGCAAAACCTCCACAAAGGCTGGTACTCTCTGAATTAACCCCTGGATTTGCTGAACAACAGTAGGGCCAATGACAAGTCCTGCGCCAATCAAAATCCCGATTAAACCGAGATAGGCGAGTATCACCGCCAACCATCGAGGCATCCGCAGTTTTTCAGCATTATCGATGACAGGAGCAAGTGTGGCTGCAATCACCACCGCAATCATCAAGGCAACCAGCAAGCTTCGTAGCTGCCACAATAGCACTAGCAGCAAGCCCATCATCACCACCGTAGCCAAGTTCACCCAAGAAACAGTGATGCGCCGCTTAGGAATTGTGTTCAACTCAACTGCCTCCTATCTAGAAAATCGGTTAAAAGTTAGAAGGTTGTTAGCGCAGCGGGGCGTAGCCCAGGTTAGACATTTGCATTCCGCGACAACTGCTCATGGTGTCTAATCTCAGAGGTTCTTTTTCACTCAAACGCGATCGCTTGTGGGGTTCATTTTTACAGATTGTGAAACCCGACACCTCAGCTATTAGAATGAGCTTTGCCGTTTAGCAGCCTTATCCTATCCCAATCTGGCTCTATGGTAAAGTTTTTTTAAGCTATAAAGAATATCAATATCAATAACCGTGGGCTAAGTCCTCAGCTAATCGGCATTCAACCTTAAAACGGATGGAATCCCCATCCCTCGTAGTGTGGGGAGGGAAGCCGACAGCCGTTTTGTTCATTGTTGATTGCTCGGAAGTTCATTGCAATGAACGATGAAGTAGCTTGCTTCCCCGCAGGGGTACGGCGAATCCCCGTCCTCACTTGCATAGGGCGGGGAACCCTTCAACAAGTTGCATGATTGAGAGGGTGGGGGAGTGAGTACAGCGCGGCGAAAATAACCCACCAGTCCGAAAAGGTTAAACAGCTTACTGTACAAGCAATCTTCCTTGGTGCCTTCTGACTTTTGCTATTACTCCTTACTTCCCGTAAACGTCACGCCTTGAATAAAGTAACGGTTAAAAAAGGCATAAATTGCTAAAGCAGGCAACGTCAAAACCATAGAAGCTGCCATAATATAATTCCAATAACTAATATATTGACCCTTAAATGTATTTAATCCCAACGGAAGCGTGAACATTTCTGGGTCAGACAAAATAATTAACGGCATCAAAAAATTGTTCCAAGCTCCCATAAAAATGAAAATCGCTTGGGCTGCCAAAGCAGGTTTAGCCAAGGGTAAAACAATTGTTAAAAACATTTCCCAACGACTTAACCCATCTAAAGCTGCGGCTTCTTCTAGTTCTTTCGGAAAATTGATAAAAAATTGCCGCATCATAAAAATAAAGGTGGCATTAACTACATTCGGGACAATCAAACCTTGGTAAGAATTCAGCCATCCTAAATTTTTTAAAATCAAATAGCTAGGGATTAAAGTAATTTGTCCGGGAACCATTAATACCGCTAAAATGATAAAAAACAAAAAACTCTTTCCAGTAAATGGAATTCGTGCTAGAGCATAACCTGCCATTGAATTGAATAAAAGATTAAATCCTGTAATAAAAATAGCGACAACAATACTATTAATTAACCACCGTCCAAACAAGGGCTCTTGAAAGAAAATGGCTTTGTAATTATTCCAAGTAAAGTTGCGAGGAATAAAATCCATTCCTCCAGCAATAATATCTGCCAAAGGTTTGAAGGAAGCAGAAAGTGCCCAAGCAAAGGGGATAAAGGTAATTATGGCATACAAAATTAGTGCGGCATAGAGCAATAATTTGACCCAATTAAATGATTTTATTGGCATAAGTATTCTATTTAGTTCTCTTCTTTGAAAAAATAACGTTGAATCAGCGTTGTCACCATAATCACACCCGCTAGCATTAAGGCTAATGCAGCTGCATAACCCATATCTAGACTCTTGAAGGCATACTGATAAATCAGGAGGACAACCGTTAAGGTTGAGTTATTCGGGCCACCTGAACCTGCCGAAAAAATGTAAGATTGGTCAAAGAGCTGGAATGTCCCAATGATACCCATCACAACAATAAAGAATGTGACGGGTTTGAGCAAAGGTAAGGTAATAGAGGCAAACTGATCGAATTTGTTGGCACCATCAATAGTTGCCGCTTCATACAGAGATTCTGGGATATCCTGTAATGCCGCTAAGTAAATTACCATGAAAAAGGGAGCCGTTGACCAAATATTCATAATCATAATGGCTTTCAGGGCAACGGATGGATCGCCAATCCAGTTGTAAGTGGGTAATCTTAAAAAGGCAAGGAAATTATTCAGTAAGCCATTAGAGTTATAAATCCACATAAAAATTAAGGTTAAAACAGCCGAAGAGGTGACAGTGGGAAGGAAGAAAATAATCCGAAAGCTGTTTTTACCCTTGATTTGAGAATTGAGAATTAAAGCTAAAGCTAGAGCTAATAACGTTTGAATGGGGACAACAATAGAAACATATTCAGCGGTATTTTTTAATGCAATCCAAACTCGCTCATCTGAAGTGATTCTGAGAAAGTTTCTCCATCCGGTGAATCGATAGCTCAATTCCCCCAAAATGCGTACCTTGTTCAAAGATAAAAAGACAGCATACAAAATTGGCAAAATTACAAAAGTACCCATCACTAAAATCGTTGGAGCCATAAAGGAGTATCCCGATAAGGCTTCCCGAATACTTTGCTTTTTCCAAACGACTCTCATGATTGATTTCCTCTTTTGGTTAATTCAGTCGTCATCTAGCCGCTTGAATTTCTTTATAAGCAGATTGTTGGGCTTTTCTCATAGCGCTACGTAAGGACTGTCCACCAATTAAAGCACTAATAAACTGATTGTTGAAGTGAGTCAAAATTGTCGGTAAATGTTCTCCGGCTTGCCAAATGGTGGCATAATCTGCTCCCTCAACAAAGGGAACATATAGAGGGTTATTCATATAACCAAGGTCTTGTAAGACTGATTTCCGGGATGGGAGAACAAGCCCTTCTTTTGCCCAAGCTTTCATCCCTTCTTTACTGGTTAAATAGGAAATGAGTTGCCAAGCAGCATCTTTATGCTTGCTTTTTTTGTTCATCACATAAGCTACGGTATAAGCCATTGTGCCTTTTTGATGATTAACGGTGGGAACTTCTGCGGTAGCAAATTCCAGTTTGGGAAAGGTTTCTTGTAAGTAAGGAATTGCCCATGGACCTTCAATTACCATTGCAGCTTTTCCTTGGCCGAGCATTTCGCTCCCTGAACTAGCACCTATATCTGAAGGTTGAGCAGCAGTTTGATCTTTGCGATACTGGTCAATAATGAATTGCAATCCTTTCAGACTTTCTGAAGTCGCAAAGGCAGGATTACCATTTTGATCCACTAAATGACCGCCAAAAGCTTTTAACATAAAGTATTGCCGGGAAAGTTCGGGAGAAATTCCCAATCCGTACTGTTCTTTTCTGCGATCGCGATTTTTATCGATTGTCAGTTTTTGGGAATACGCTCGTAATGCTTCCCAGGTTGGAGGGGGTTCTGTTAGCCCTGCTTCTTGGAAAGCTTGTTTGTTGTAAAATAGGGCTAAAGTGGAAAAATCTTTGGGTAAGCCGTAGGTGCGATGATTGAGTTGAAAAGCGTTGAGCAAAGAGGGCTCGAAATCTTTTAGATCGAACTCAGGAGTGATATAAGAGTCAAGCGGTTCTAGCACCTCGTACTTCATCAGCAACGGCGCTTCAAAAGCATCTAAATAAAATACATCTGGTGCAGCATCACCAATCAATCGAGTTTTTATCACATCCATATATTGGTCATTAATTACTTCATGTTTGACCTTAATATGGGGATATTGAGTTTCAAATTGATTCAAAACATGTTCTAGCTGTTGCTTCTCGTTAGGGCTACTTTGCCAACCACTCAGCGTTACTGTGATACCCGCTTCAGCTTTCCTAAAACCACAACTTGTTAAGGAAATCATGATTAGAAGTAAGAAAACCCAAAGAAAGAGGGTTTTTTTCATAGACTCAATACTCATCAACGTCTAGCTAGCACGAGTTGAACTCTACCTCTCGTGCTGTTCAAACTTTTTACTGCATCACTGATTTATGAATTCGTTGCAGACAGAAAAGTTGAAGTTACTCTAAATTAATTTACAAAACTAAATTTGAAGAGAATGAGATACTATAGAATTAACTGAAGTTATTGATTCCTCGTTGCGAAAGTCGGTGTAGACAACGTTACTTGATTCCACTTCGACTTGAATTCGCAGAGGGTTGAGAGCTACAGCGGTAGCTTTAATAGCAGTTATTTATTGATTTATAAAAAATATTTTAACCTGTTCGGGTGAACAATTAGGTAAGTTAGGGGTTAGATGTAACAAAACCTCAAATTGATCCCGCTCAGGATTAACGCTATAGCATCGATTCAAGCGCTGGAGATCACTAGTTTTTTGAACAGATGA
>CBKWLJ010000361.1:0-9884 GCA_966675205.1 uncultured bacterium | reverse complement strand
CGATTGAAGATATTCTCCAGCGTCCGGTTGATCCTTGCCATGTGGAATATTTAACGGCGATGGGAGTACAGTCTTCTTTAGTCGTTCCCATTTTGCATCAGCAAAACTTGTGGGGTTTGCTAGCTTCCCATGATTCCCAGCCCAAAGCCTTTTCGCCAGAGCAACTGCAAATTATTCAAATATTAGCTGACCAAGTTGCGATCGCGATTTCCCAATCTCACCTCCTCTACCAAGCGCGGGAACGAGCACGCCAAGAGACACTCATCAATCAAATTTCTACCCTACTCCACTCTCCCCTCAAAATTCAGGAAATTCTACAAATCGCTTTAGAGAAGGTCGTTAGAGCCGTTAAGGGGTCTGGTGGTAGGCTCTATCTCAGTTCCACCTCCAGTCAAATCAAAACTGAACTTTATACCTGTGGAACACAGCCCGTATTATTTGAAAACAACCCAACGCTGCTAGAGTCTTATCCATTTTGGCAGCAGTTGATGAATTGTGAGAGCCAGTTTACTCAACCCTTTGATGTTGCAGATTACTGGAGAAATTTAATTATCGGTGAGGGAGAGGAAGCAGTAGGGTTACACAGCCGCATGGTTTCCCAACCCCAAGTGCTCCACGATATTTATCAAGAACCTCAGCTACTCGATGTGGCACCTCTATTTCACCCCACCCGCATCCGCAGTTTGCTGGCAATGCCACTGATGTATGGAAATCAGTGTCTAGGTGTTTTGAGCATTTTTCGCGATGAAATTGACACCGATATCGCTTGGGCGGGACGATTTGATCCAGATGAGCGACAGCAGCGAGTCAGAAACTCGTTTGAGGTTTGGCGAGAGTTAAAACTTGGCCAAGTGGATGAGTGGACGGATGAAGAGATTGAAATTGTGAGTTCGGTGGGAACTCATCTGATGATGGCAATTCTGCAAAATCGGCTTTATCAGTGCGAACACCAACAGCGTTTAATTGTAGAAATGCGGAACCAAGAACTCAATAAAGCTCGTACTGCCGCAGAAGAAGCTACCCGTCTCAAATCTGACTTTTTATCTTCTACCAGTCATGAACTCCGCACACCACTTGCCGCAACGCTCAACTATCTCAAACTGCTCAAGGAAGGCTTTTACGATAATGAGGAAGAACTGAAAGAATACATTGGCGTTGCCTATAATTCAGCGGAAAATCTAGTGGCAATTATTAACGATGTCTTAGATATTGCCAAAATAGAAGCAGGTCGCCTGACTCTCAATCCGGAACTGATTCATTTGCCATCGCTCCTGCAAGAACAACAAAACTTATTCAGGCTCGAAAGCCGTCAAAAAGAAATTCCCTTAGTGATGGAGTGCGAAGTCGAGACTGTTTATGCTGATGAGCTGAAGCTGAAACAGGTTTTAACCAATCTTCTCTCCAATGCCTTTAAATTCACCTCTAAGGGGGAGATTCGCTTACAAGTTGTCCTACACTCAGGTAGCGATCGCCATTGGGTTAAAATTTCAGTTACCGACACCGGAATTGGTATCGAGCCAGATAAACAGGATGTGCTCTTTGAGCCTTTCGTACAGGCAGATGGCTCCGTTAAGCGCCGCTATGGAGGAACAGGACTTGGTTTAACAGTTTGCAAGCGATTGGTTGAACTTATGGGGGGTCAAATTTTCTTAAACAGTCCAGGTAAAGGCAAGGGAACAACCGTCACCTTTACCCTACCTCAGATCTTGCACCATTCTCAGTAAGCTACAAAATCCGCCCGGAACTCAAGTTCCGGGCTAATACCTAGTCCCTTAAAATGGACTGAAATTCTTGCCCTCTAGTGTTTTAGTCCTCTTGAGAGGACTTAGCTATTAGCCAGGGTTGAGTCCCTGGCGGGTAATGCGACTGATGCAAGATGTGAGCTACCGCACTAGCAACAAAAATTTGTCGTGAAAATATTACTTGTAGATGATGATTACCTATTAGCGAAAGGAACAGCTAAGTTACTCGAACGCCTTGGTGGTCATCAAGTTATTATCAGGGATGAGCCAGCAGCAATTTTTCATGAATGTCAAGCTGGAGAAGTAGACATCGTCCTGATGGATGTGAATCTGCCGGGAGCTTACTGGGAAGACGAAGAGATTAGCGGTGCAGATCTTGCTCGTTTCCTCAAAGCTAACCCCCAGACTGCCCAAATTCCCATTATTTTGCTGACTGCTTACGCTTTGGTGAGTGAACGGGAAAAGCTATTGCAAGCTTCACAAGCAGATGAGTTATTGACTAAACCGATTACAGACTATAACGCTTTTTTAGCGTTGATGACCCAATTGTTTGAAGTTAGCAAAAAACTCCATTAATCGTAAATAGAGCGTCAATATACCAGAAATTCTTACCTTTTGACTAATGGTTAATAACTCATGACGGCCTTCACGAATCACGAAAAATCGTGCCGACTGGCTTGAAAATAGACGCTCTGGACGCTCCGGACACGGGAACACGGAGAAATTAACTTTTATGAGTCCTAGTGAACTCAGTTCATGACGGCTACCTAGAAATGACTTCGATTCTAATCGAGGGGTGAAATTATGTACAGAATTGCTGTTGTGGATAGTAATATCCACTGGAGTTTTGCTCTCAAGAGCTTATTCCAACAAAGTTTTGAAGTCACACTATTTGAACAAGTCCCTAATTTATTACAAGAATTATTTGATTATGATTTAGTGATTATCAGTCATTCAAATTTTTCTCATGAATTTAATCAAAAAAATATCTCGCCTTGTGAAATTATCTTTTTTATTAAAAAAAATGTCTTAAATCCTCCTATTCTCGTGATTGCCTCAGAGCCAGATGAAGAAGATGATTGGCAAGCGTACCCAAATAATTGTCCAGTAGCCGATGCCTTTTATAATAAAAAAGCTGCCTTGGAAGAACTTTTACAGCAAACCCAGAAATTACTTTCATCCAGAAAACGAAACTTTTATGAACAAGCAAGTGAGTTGACTCAACGGTTCACCCCTATGCCGACAATGGCTGTCGTCGATGATGATATCCATTGGTGCTTCACCATTGAGCGATTCTTGCGAAAGGAGTTTGAAGTTTTTACTTTTCCCAACGTCGCCGATTTTCTGAAGCAATCATTTGATTTTGATATAGTGCTTGTTGATTATTCTATTCCAACTCCTCATTATGAAGATCATATTGAAAGTCGTGACCTTGTTCGTTATTTAAAGAAATTGCGCTACCCTCCTGTGGTTATTTTAGTATCGGGATATGTAAGTAAGAACGATTTGGCGTTAGGAAAACAAATTTGCCCTGAAGCTGATTCGTTTTTTGCCAAAGACGCTGGACTCGATGAATTACTCAAAAGAGTTAAAGAATTGCTGAATTGCCAAAAATAACGCTGTACCTCCTTCAACAATCACTGAAGAATCTCAGAACGTTAATCATTGATTTAATAAAATTTTTTGAATCCCTCATCAAAACCAGAGTTTAGCGTTAAAATTACCAGTAAATTGGCAACATACAGCTAAGACTCAAGGAAGAAGGTTGTTCTTTCTATCTGCCTTTAAAATAATCATAGGAGTGAAAGAAATTAGTGTCGGATTTTATCAGTAATTATGGATTTTTAATTGTATCAATGATTTTTGGAGCGATTTTAGGGCTTTCTGTCTATTTGCCGTTAATGGCAGGACAGCTCTCTCTGGCCACTCCCGGATTCTATGCTTTAGGGGGTTATATTGCTGCAATTGGTTCAACTAATGTGTTTAAATTCACAGGCAGTTTATTCCCTTTACCGTATTTATTAATAGAAATGCTGCTTGCAGCTATTGTTTCTGCTGTACTTGCGATCGCACTAGGAATTCCGGTTCTCCGTTTGCGGGGCATTTATTTAGCTATTGCTACAATTGCTTTTGTCGAAATCTTGAGAGTTCTCGCTCTCAACTTAGAAATTACAGGAGGGGCAGTGGGGATTTTTGCCATTCCTCAACCCTTTCAATCACAAATTGAGTATTTGTGGATTGCTATACCCCTGCTCATTTTAAGTATGCTCTTTCTCTACCGCTTAGAACGCATTCGAGTCGGTCGAGCTTTCAGTGCGATTCGTGAAGATGAACTCGCTGCTGATGCAATGGGCATAAACCCAACTTATTACAAGGTACTCTCGTTTACATTAGGAGGCGTTTTGGCGGGTTTGGTTGGAGCAGTGAGCGCTCATTTTCTCAATACTTGGAATGCCCGTCAAGGAACGTTTGATGCTAGTATTATTTACTTGGCATTTGTATTAATTGGAGGGTCTAGAACCTTTGTTGGCCCAGTCTTAGGAGGCATGGTACTAACTGCATTACCAGAAGCGTTAAGAGCGATGGCAGGCATCAGCGATTTACCGACTTGGTTGGCGAATTTCCTCCGGGATGGTCGTTTGATTATTTTTGGGTTATTAATTGTCCTCGGTAGTATATTCTATCCTCAAGGAATTATTACGCCTGATTTATTAAAGCGATTGAAGCCACTCAAGAGGCAAAGATTATGAGCAAAATAATTCGGAAGTAAGTAATTTGGAATGCGGAATCAATTAATTCAGGATGCAAGCCCCTCAATTCATGATGTAGAAGTACTAATCTTTTTCCTTGTTTTAAGCCCCCAGATTCATCTGTAGGGAAAATCCAAAATCCAAAATCCAAAATCCAAAATCCGAATGACCGACGAACAGAAAGGAAAGGAAGCTTTAGAATTTATTCTAGAGGTGAGAAAGATTACTCGCCGTTTTGGTGGTCTTGTTGCCGTAAATCAAGTTTCCTTCAGTGTCGAAAAAAATGAAATATTTGGCTTAATTGGGCCGAATGGGGCTGGGAAGACGACCCTATTTAATTTGATTACAGGTTTGATGCCGCCTTCGAGCGGTCAACTCATTTATAAAGGAGAAGACATTACTAAACTGCGACCCTACAAAATTGCAGCAAAAGGGATTGCCCGTACTTTTCAAAATCTACGCTTATTTGGGAATTTGTCAGCGCTGGAAAATGTAGCGATCGCTCAGCACATCCATTGTAAAACAGGTTTAATCAAAGGTGTATTGGGATTGCCCCCAACCGCTGCTGAAGAACAGCAAACCTTGGCTAAAGCTTTAGAATTATTAGACTTAGTAGGACTTGCGGATAGAGCTTCAGAAAAAGCTGGAAACTTTGCCTATGGAGACCAAAGACGATTAGAAATTGCTCGTGCTTTAGCCTTAAAGCCAAAACTGCTACTCTTGGATGAACCTGCTGCTGGGATGAATCCCAACGAAAAAGGAGCATTGAGTGCATTGATTCGGCAAATTCGCGACTCTTTCAATTTAACTGTACTCCTAATTGAGCATCACGTCCCGCTAGTGATGGGATTATGCGATCGCATTGCCGTTTTAGACTTCGGTCAACTGATAGCATTGGGTGAACCAGAAAACGTTAAAAATGACCCAGCAGTCATCGAAGCGTATTTAGGGGATGAGTGAGTAGTAAGTTGTTAGTTTTTAATTGCTCCTAACCCCGTTAATTCTCTATTGCTAGAAACAGCATAATTTAAATTCTTCAATACTCAAATAGGGCTGTGACTGAATTCCTCAGAACTTTTGACAAATGACAAAACCACTGCTTGAGGTCAAAAATTTATACGTTAACTACGGTGCTATTAAAGCTCTCATCGACATTAATTTGGTTGTTAATGAAGGCGAAATTGTTACCTTAATTGGTGCCAATGGTGCGGGAAAAAGCACGACACTCAGAGCCATTTCCCGATTAGTAAATTCCGTTAGTGGTCAGATTTTATACAACGGACAAGACATTACGCGCTTACGCCCCGATCAAGTAGTAGCAATGGGGATTGCTCACAGCCCTGAAGGACGCCGAGTATTGTCGCGGCAAACTATTCTGACAAACCTCAATTTAGGTGCTTACACTCGTTCCGATCGCTTGGGTATTAAAGCCGATATTGAACGTCAATTTCTCACCTTCCCCCGTTTGGGAGAACGCCGCAACCAGCTAGCAGGTACTCTCAGTGGTGGAGAACAGCAAATGTTAGCGATCGCACGCGCGGTGATGAGTCGCCCTAAACTCTTACTTCTCGATGAACCGAGTCTAGGATTAGCCCCCCAAATTGTGCGAGAAATCTTCGGTGTGATTCGTCAACTTCATGACGAAGGAGTCACCATCTTATTGGTGGAGCAAAACGCTAATCTGGCTTTAGAAAATGCGGATCGAGGCTATGTTCTCGAAGCTGGGCAACTGACTCTGACAGGAAAAGCCTCGGAACTAATTAAGGATGAACGAGTCAGGAAAGCTTATCTAGGCTAAAAGTTTCACATAAACTGCCAAAACAAAAGCCCTCTCAGAGCTTCCAGATGAGAGGGCGTCTCAGTAGTCCAAATGCTTACAGTTAAAAATGTACTAAGCAAGTGTGAAGAATTTGTGAACATTATTGAGCCACTTGCAATGAACTTAAAGGACTCTTAACTCGTCCTTACTCTTGATAATCGAACCCAACGATATTGTGCGATTCATGCGATCGCTAGTCGTGAAACTTTACTCGAATTCACGTACATTATAAGATGTTAAATTGGGTCAAAAGTTTACCAATCTTTGCTTTAGCCGTTGTGCTGGGATGTTCAAACACTAGCCTTGCTACTAGTGCAGCAAAGCCATCATCTCTTACTCCAGCAGCAATAACCCAAGCGACAAAACCCGATACGCTGTCTGATGCTCTCATTATTCCGGGAGAAGGAGACATGATTGTGCGGTTAACCCCAACAGAAGAATAAACTTCGGGCTGTTGTCGGAAAAAAGCCTTTATAGCTTGCTCTAAGCATCACCCTCTTGTTGAGTAAAGAGGCGAACCGTACCTCCATACGGCAATTTCTCCACCCTTGCCCGTAGGGTAATTCGCTAAAGTGTCACATAGACAACTTATTAAAATCGGGAGCAACAATGACAACTGCAACGGCTAGTCAACCCGCTACCCAACTACCTCCCTTAATTCCTCGCGAAATTCTGTTCGGCAACCCAAAACGTGCCCGTCCACAACTATCGCCGGATGGACAGTATCTCACCTACATTGCACCCGACGATAAAAACGTCTTGCAGGTATGGCTACGAACAGTGGGGCAAGAAGATGACCGCAAGCTAACCGATGATAAAAAGCGCGGCATTCGGATGTACTTCTGGACGTACAACCCCCAGCAGCTGATTTATCTGCAAGACTCAGATGGTGATGAAAACTTCCACCTATACCTAGTAAACATCGAGTCGAATATCGTCCGTGACTTGACCCCCTTCCAAGGCGTTAAAGCCCAAGTCGTCGATCTTGACCACAATTTCCCTAATGAAGTGTTAGTGGGGCTGAACCTAAATGACCCCTCCAAGTTCGATGTTTACCGGATTAACCTGACTAACGGTGCGGTGGAGTTTGAGGCTGAGAACCCCGGTAATATCGTCAGTTGGACAGCCGATGCTGAGTTTAAGATTCGGGCAGCAACTGCCGCCACACCTGACGGGGGTTCGGATTTGTTGTTCCGAGAAAGCTTGGACAAAGATTGGGACACTCTTCGCCACTGGGGGCCTGAGGATGAAGGGGGGGCTGTCGGCTTTTCTACTGATGGCAAAACTCTTTTCCTCATCGGTTCTCACGAGGCGAATACTCAACGTCTGATTGCCCTCGATGTAGCGACTCGTCAAGAAACTGTGATGGCCCAGGATGAGCAATACGATGTAGGTGGCATCGTCATGCACCCGACCAACCGAACCATTCAAGCGGTTTCTTTTTACAAAGATAAGGTGGAGTGGCAGATACTCGACCAAAGTATTGCCGACGATTTTGCTGCTATTTCCCAAGTGCGGGAAGGTGAGTTTGGTATTGGTAGCCGCACTTTAGCGGATGATACTTGGTTGGTCGCCTACACGACCGATGATGGCCCGGTTTATTACTACACCTACGATCGCAAATCCAAGTCCGGCACCTTACTCTTCAGTAACAAACCCGAACTTGAAGAGTTGCCCCTCACCTCCATGCAACCGATTTCTTACCAGGCACGGGATGGATTAACCATTCACGGTTACCTGACAACGCCTGTAGGGGGGGAGGCGAAAAATCTTCCTGCTGTACTCTTAGTTCACGGTGGGCCTTGGGCACGAGATACTTGGGGTTACGACCCAGAAGCCCAGTGGTTGGCGAATCGAGGCTATGCGGTACTCCAAGTCAACTTCCGGGGTTCTACCGGATACGGCAAAGACTTCCTCAATGCCGCCAATCGCGAATGGGCCGCCAAGATGCACGACGATTTAATTGATGCAGTGAATTGGTTGGTCAACCAAGGAATTGCTGACCCCAAGAAGGTCGCCATTATGGGAGGTTCCTACGGGGGTTATGCCGCGTTAGTTGGGTTAACTTTTACGCCGGATGTGTTTGCGGCGGCTGTGGATATTGTCGGCCCGAGCAACTTGATTACTCTCCTGCAAAGTATTCCCCCTTACTGGGCACCTTTGCTTGCCAATATGTACCACAGAATTGGTAATTTAGAAACGGAAGAAGAGTTTCTGAAATCGCGATCGCCTTTATTTTTTGTTGACCGCATTGAGAGACCCCTACTCATCGGACAAGGGGCAAACGACCCTCGCGTCAAGCAGGCGGAAAGTGAACAAATCGTTGAAGCGATGCGAAAAGCAGGAAAACCAGTAGAATATGTTCTTTATCCTGATGAAGGGCACGGTTTTGCGCGTCCGGAAAACCGATTGCATTTTTATGCGATCGCAGAAGAGTTCCTGTCGAAATACTTAGGGGGTCGTTTTGAACCCGTAGGAAACATTGAGGGGCATTCGGGTGTTTTAAAATAAGGCCTTGTCAGTTCAAAAGGCAAAATTGAATAATTCGTAATTCGTAATTCGTAATTCGTAATTGACATCTCCTAAAGGGGATTTAGACCCCAACTTAATGTGTGCGCTCTGTAGAGTTCAGGGAATCTAACCCGTCTTTAATTACGAATTACGTAGCTTGCTTCTCGTTCGAGAGCGAGTATTCCTAATTACGAGTTCGATTGACAATGGCTCACACAGCATCATTTTGCCTTTTGTATTTTGAAAACTGAGGGGTGTAGGAAAGCGTGTTAAGGTTGCTGAAGTCTGTTAAGGGTAGTTCCTGGTTCCATCCACTGCTACTTTTACTGTGGGTAGCAGTTGGTACTGGTTTGCGCTTCATGCGCTTAGGTTCAAAAGCGCCTTGGACAGATGAATTTGCCACGATGGTATTTAGCCTGGGCCATAGTTTTAAAACAGTACCTCTAGACCAAGCTATCTCCCTTGATGTTCTTCTGCAACCGATCCAGTTTGAATCAACAACTGGGATTGGAGATGTCATCGCCAACCTACTTACACACAGTAATCATCCCCCACTCTATTTCGTGCTAGCTCACTTGTGGATGGGTTTGTTTCCTCCAGAAGACGGACTAGTCTCGATGTGGACGGCGCGATCGCTTCCTGCTCTTTTCGGCGTACTCTCCATCCCAGCCATATTCGGCCTAGCCTATCTTGCATTCCGCTCTCGGTTAGTCGCACAGTTTTGTGCCGCGCTGATGGCTGTTTCACCCTTTGGGATATTTTTAGCTCAAGAAGCTCGTCATTACACCCTGGCAATTTTGTTCGTGATTGGCTCGCTCTCTTGCTTAATTGTTACCATCCAACGACTCAATCACCGTAGTTCGATACCCATTTGG
The DNA here is from genome assembly GCA_966675205.1 of uncultured bacterium. Classification (GTDB taxonomy): domain Bacteria; phylum Cyanobacteriota; class Cyanobacteriia; order Cyanobacteriales; family Coleofasciculaceae; genus JBFLZA01. The sequence continues at coordinate 187 of CBKWLJ010000361.1, read as the reverse complement.
CTCGGAGTTTCCTGGGTGGTTATTAACACTTTGGGTGTGGCCACTCATTATTTTTTCGCCCTTACTCTTTGCGCTGAAGCTTTAGTTTTACTTGTAGTTGCATGGCATCAAGGCAAGCTGAGGAGTGGGAGAGACGGGGAGACGGGGAGACGGGGAGACGGGGAGACGGGGAGACGAGGAGATGGGG
>CBKWLJ010000360.1:0-9884 GCA_966675205.1 uncultured bacterium | reverse complement strand
CGAGACTTTTTTTTCCCCAATCGCTGCTGACGCATCCAAAGCACTTGTCCTTCTGATGTCACAGCACCAATTGCCAATTCTGGATTTTGAGGGGTTGCAATTTTTTTTGCCACAACAATATCCACAGGACAATTGAGTTGACGTGCTACAGGAACCGCTATAGGAATGCCACCGCGAGGAAGTGCGTAGACAATCGGTGAAAGATGGATTCCAGAAGCGTTTAGCTCATTGACGCAATTGAAAAGCGATTGAGCTAGCTGCTCTCCGGCATCGGCGCGATCGCTAAATAGCGGAGCAGACGACATGCTTTCCTCCGGGAGTTAACAGCTTGCTTGCCCTGATCATGACTGATTTTTTTCTAGCTGCCTTGTACTATAGGGCTAATTCTTTACAAAAAATATCGCCTTGTTCTGATTTTTTGGGGATAAATGCAAATCCACTCTAAAATTTAAAGAGCTTCCTACCTTAACCCTGATGCATTCTGCCGTTAATACAACGCTACAAGATTCATGTCCAATGAAGAACAATTGAGCCTATTTGATGAGTCGGCGTTTACCCCCTCTACAACACCCCCAACGCCCGATGCCTCTCAATTTGAACTCATTCCCACCACTGCTAAAATCCCCATTCCTCCCGGCACCTACGACTCAATGGTGCCGCTAGCACAGCACTGCAACGCTTGCCATCGATGTGACTTAGGAAACAGCCGTACCCATGCTGTCGTTGGGCGTGGCAACCTCAAAGCCCCCATTATGATTATTGGAGAAGCTCCAGGCCAAAATGAAGATGAAACAGGTTTGCCATTCGTCGGAAAAGCTGGACAGTTATTAGAAAAAATCCTGGCATCTGTGAAGCTTGATAGTGAGCAGGATGTATATATTTGTAACATCAATAAATGCAGACCACCGGGGAATCGAGTTCCCACCCCTGATGAAGTCGCGGCTTGTAAACCTTATTTGTTAGAACAAATTCGCTTAGTAGACCCTAAAATTATTCTACTAACAGGTGCGACGGCAGTAAAAGGATTAGTTGGTGACAAGCGCGGTATCACCAAAATTCGCGGCACTTGGATCGAGTGGGAAGGGCGTTTGTGTATGCCAATTCTTCACCCCGCTTACCTGCTACGGAATCCTTCACGGGAGCGAGGTAGTCCTAAGTGGCTGATGTGGCAAGATATCCAGGCTGTGCGGACTAAATTCGATGAAATCCGTTCTTAGTTGACAAAACCTTGTTTCTCTAGAAGAAGGAGAAGGGGGAGAGACTACGGCGTTAGGGAAAGGGAAACCGATTGAGATACCGTTCGTTGATCGTTTTCCTCTTTACCTTTTCCTTTAAAGAGGAAACACAGCTCATTCCGTCGTCCTTTAATCTTTTCCTTACCCGAAGCGCTGACATCCACTCGACGCTCCTCCCAATCTCCGCGTCCGGAGCGTCGCCGTAACAATCCTATATAGCCAACTTAGGAGTTGTTCAAAAACGAATCCGTCTGTTGTAGAGGTACAGCATCAGCAGCATCCCAATCATTGAATCCTTGCCATCAGAAACAGATATGTCATCTGCAATAAGTGAGATTTTAGCTCAGAGTTTCAATCCTGACTATTAAGTTGTTATATGGCTAGATCTCGGTTAAGTTATTGCAAAGAACACTCTTCAATAATTTTGCCGTACTTGATTGTTTTTTCAATCTACTATCTAGCTAATCTGCCTTTAGCAGGAGAAATTCTCATTCATAACTTTGTAACGTGGCAAGTGCAGACATGAGTATAAACGGGAGAATAATAATAATATGGCTCTTGTAAAGCTGACAGATTTTTATCCTAACTATAAACAAGAAATTTTCGGTGGTGATGACATCAAAGGCTACGATGTCTATGCCGAAACTAATGATAAGATTGGCGGCGTTTATGATGTTTTAGTGGATGAATCCGGCCGTTTTCGGTATTTTGTGATTGATACAGGATTCTGGGTCTTTGGTAAGAAGGTCTTGCTGCCAGTCGGTCGTGCGCGGATTGATTATGATAGGCACCGCATTTTCGCCACCGGAATGACTAAGGAGCAAGCAGAACACTTGCCTGAGTACAATGAGAACATGACCGTTGATTACGATTATGAAGAACGGGTGAGAAATGTTTATCGGCCTGTGAGTAAAACCGCAAAGACCCCCACCTACAATCGTGATACCTACAACTACAATCATGATCGGGAACTCTACAACTTGAATGAGCAAGATCATCAAAACCTCAAGCTGTATGAAGAACGCCTACTAGCCAATAAAACTCGCCACAAGACAGGAGAAGTAGCTGTTGGCAAACACGTTGAAACCAATACAGCAAAAGTTTCGGTGCCAGTTGAAAAAGAACGAGTAATTATTGAGCGCACCAATCCCACGAGTGAAAGAGAAGTTGCTCCGGGTGAAGCGAACTTCCGAGAAGGAGAAGCGGCTCGAATGGAAGTTTACGAAGAGTCTGCTGACATTCAGAAAAAAGCTTATGTTCGGGAAGAGGTTGATATCCGGAAAGAAGTTGAGCGTGATACTGTAGACAGAACAGAAACAGTTCGTCGTGAAGAACTCGATATTGATACTCAAGGTAGACCAACGGTTGACAGAGATCGTCGATAAGCTTTCGCTGCTAACGTCTGAACAAGAATAATACAGAAGTTCAGTAGTTTTCTGAAGTTAAAGCTATTTCAGGGTACGGCATCGCCGTGCCCTATTGCTATGGAATAGCTTTTGCCTTCTTGCACTAGTTTTAAGAAACAAGACTGTTACGATTAGCCAAGAACTTGAATTTTGAATGAGTTGAGACTTCTGTATCAGTAAATAAAGCTGTCAAATTTTGAGAGGGAATTCTAACCATGCGTCTAAAGCGTTGCTGTGTTAGCTGGTTGCCTTGTGTTTTGTCCCTCATCGGCACTCTGGCTACTGTTCCAGCGATCGCCAATCCCATTACTTCCGCAGAGGATGGTACGGGAACAATGGTTACTCCCCATGGCGATCGCTTTGATATTCAGGGCGGTTGCCTTGCTCAAGATGGTACCAATCTGTTCCACAGTTTTCAACGATTTGGATTAGATGCGAACCAGATTGCTAATTTTGTCTCCACTCCGGAAATTCAAAATATTCTGGGACGGGTGGTTGGAGGTGATGCCTCCATTATTAATGGACTGATTCAGATAACAGGAAGCAATGCCAACTTATTCTTGATGAACCCTGCGGGAATTATCTTTGGACAACAGGCAAGTCTAAATGTTCCTGCTGCGTTTACAGCGACAACAGCTACAGGAATCGGTTTCGCTGGTAATCGTTGGTTTAACGCGTTTAGTGACAATCATTACAAGAGCTTAATCGGCACTCCCAATCAGTTTGCCTTTGATACATCACAACCAGGTGTAATTGTTAATGCTGGGAATCTGAGTGTTTTACCAGGACAGCATTTAACTTTACTCGGTGGCAGTGTGATTAATACGGGGAAACTGACGGCACCATCTGGAAGTATTACCATCGCTGCTGTACAGGGTGAAAATCGGGTCAAGATTAGTCAAGAAGGACATCTATTGAGTTTGGAAATTGAACCTCCTCGCACAGTTGAGGGACAGCAACTATCAATTACCCCACAAGATTTACCTACTCTACTGACGGGTACAGGTGGCAGTGTAGAAACTGGGTTGACGGTTTCCCCAAGGGGTACAGTACAACTGACTAATTCTGGAGAAACCATCCCAATTGAGGCGGGAACTACCATTGTGTCGGGTACTCTCGATGTTTCACACCCTGATCAAGGAGGGGTGCAAGAGGGGATTGGCGGGAATGTGTATGCGTTGGGCGACAAGGTAGGTTTGTTCGGTGCCAATATCAACGCGTCTGGAACTCATGGTGGCGGCACAGTGTTGATGGGTGGGGATTTTCAGGGTGAGGGGACAGTCCCAAATTCGTTAGAAACGTTTGTCAGCAGCGATTCGATGATTAATGCGGATGCGCTACTCAATGGCGATGGGGGAAAAGTTATTGTTTTTTCTGATCAAGTTGCCAGTATTCACGGGATACTGACGGCACGGGGAGGAACTGTATCTGGAAATGGTGGATTGATTGAAACTTCTGGTAAGCAATCTCTCGATCTCACCAGTATTCCTGATGCTAGTGCTTTTAATGGTACTGGTGGTACTTGGTTAATCGATCCGACTAATATCACCCTTGTCAATGGGGGAGGTGGTGCGATCGGGACAAATACCGTTGATGTTGCCAATATTAATACTGCACTGAATACTGGCACCAACGTTACCATTACTACCGATATTGGCGGGGCTGAAGCAGGCAATATCACTCAGAATGTGGATGCACTCATCAACAAGACAGCAGGTGCAGATGCGACTCTTACATTGCTAGCCGCCAACAACATCATCCTGAATGGAGGAATCTCTTCGAGTAGCGGCAGGCTAAATGTGAATCTCACCGCAGATGCTGACAGTAGTGGGACAGGTGCTGTTGAAATTGCCAATGCCACAATTTTTACCAATGGTGGCGATTTTACGGGGATTGGCAGAGGAACTGTTGGTATTGATGGCATATTTCTCAACAACAGCGACATCAACGCCGGAGGCGGCAATATTGCATTTACGGGTACGGGAAGAGATGACAGTCCCGGCAATAGCAAAGGAATTTTTTTGGACAATAGTGTAGTAGAAACTAGCGGAACAGGAAGCATTACCCTAACTGGTACAGGTGGGAATGCGAGAAATTTTAATCGAGGAATTCTGATTAATCAGTCAAGCAGTGTCAGGGCAGTCGATGGAGACATTGCAATGATTGGCACAGGCGGAAACGGAACTGGCAGCGATAACAATGGCATTCATCTGGTTGGTGTAGTGGAAACAACCGGGACAGGAACGATTAACCTGACTGGCATAGGTGGGAATGGGACATCTCGGAATAGGGGGATTTTTCTTAATAGCGCAGTTATCAGAACAACTAGTGGGAATATTACGCTAACGGGGATTGGGAATGGCAATGGTACTGGAAATACGGGGATTGAAAATGCTGAGAGTGCCATAGCCTCGACAGGAACAGGCAATATTACCCTGACGGGCACAGGAGTTAATGATGCAAGCGGAATTAACTTGTTAACTAATTCTGCGATTAACCCAACTGGAATAGGCAGTGGTACGGTTACGCTAACTGCCGATGAAATTCACCTGGACAGCACTGCTCAAATCCGAGGTAATAGTATCCTCCAGTTACAGCCCCTGACTCCCAGTTTAGGTATCACTATCGGGAGTACTATCGATGACGATCGCTTGAACCTGAACACGAGCGAACTCAATACTTTGCAAAATGGGTTCTCTCAAGTCTTTATGGGACGGGATAACAGTAGTGGTACGATCGCGCTAACAGGTAAGGTCAACTTCGATGACCCTATTACCTTAAGATCGCCTATTGGCAATGGCTCCATCACCACCACTAGTGATGGTACCCTCTTCGGAACAGATAATGCTAGTTTTACGCTCCTCGCCAACCAAAATATTACCACTGGTAATATCACCACCTCCGGGGGAGCGATCGCTATCACCAGTGACAATGGAAATATAGATACGAGTACCGGAGTCCTCAGTTCTGCTTCTCAAACAGGCGATGGCGGTGCAATTACCCTTTCTGCTGCGAATGGCAGCATCACCACAGATGTTCTCAACTCATTAGGAAATAATGCTGGGGGTGCGCTGACACTGAATGCGGCAGGGAATATCACGACCAATGCGCTGCTATCAAGTGGCGGCAACGCAGATGGCGGCGCTATCAATATTAATAGTGGTGGCGCAATTAATATCAACAACGACAGCAGCATCGTTGGTGTGAGTGGAGTAAGTTCCGGTTCCTTGAATGGCAATGGTGGCGATATTTTACTCAATGCTGCCAGCAACATTACTGTCGGTTCTCGTCCCATCTTTTCCAGTTCATCTATCGGCGATGCTGGCAAGATTACGCTCAGTTCTACCAATGGCGACATCCAAGTGGCTGGGATTCAAGCTGAAGGGGGTGCGGCGGGGAGTGGGGGTGATGTAGAAATTACGACACCAGGTTTTTTCCGAGCAACAGATGCTTTCCCCAATCTCAATGGCACAACTGCCAGTATTACTACTAGTGGAGTGACAGGAGGAGGGGCGATTATTATCCGTCACGGGGGGCTAGGAATTACACCTTTTATCGTTGGGGATGCTAGTACCAATGGGACAGCAGGAGCGATTACCACAGGAAATGCCTTTCCCGTACAAACCATTTCTCCCACTCAAGAGTTTCTCAACACCCATACTCAAGAGAGAATTCAAATCATTTCCGTCCCCGGACAAACCATACCCCCTCCACCCGCAACACCAATTGGATCAAACAGACCCAATACAGTACCCCAAGACAGGTTAGTCAATCTTGTAGGAATTCTGGTGGGTGCCTCAACCACTGTCAACCCAGACCCCCTTAGCGGAACTTCTGGGTATCAGTGGACACTTCCTGAAGGCAGTCTAGATACAGGTTACATCAACCTGCAAAACGTTTTGGCACAGGGGAATTTGAATCAAGCCGTCTCCCAAATTGATGAGGTATTTGAAGAAGAATTTGAAAACTATCTGGGGGAAAAATTACCCCATGAAACCGTTACTGTAGAAGGGATTAGAACGGTTTTGAAGACAATTAATAGCGAAACAAACACTCAGAGTGCGATCGTTTATGCCCTTTCCATGCCCCAACAACTAGAACTAGTTCTAGTTTTGCCAGATGGCCCCCCTATCCGCAAAGTCGTTCCCGAAGCCAATGCTGCTGCCCTCAAGAAAACCTTAGCCGAGTTCCGTACCGCTGTTACTGATGTGACAGACTTCCATGCTTACCGTGCCCCAGCACAACAACTGTATCAATGGATGATTGCTCCCCTGGAATCTCATCTGGAAGCGTTAGGCATTGACACCTTGATTTTTTGCAGGGATGCGGGTTTACGCCTGGTTCCCATGGCAGCATTACATGATGGTCAGCAGTTTTTAGTGGAAAAGTATAGCATCGGCTCTATTCCTAGTGTCAGCCTCACCAATAGTCGCTACAAAGCTGTAAAAGATGCTCAAGTTTTAGGCATGGGAGCATCATTATTTGAAAAACTGACACCGTTGCCTGCGGTGCCGATGGAATTGAAAGTGATTACTCAGCAGTTGTGGACTGGGCAGTTCTTTCTCAATGAGGACTTTACCGTCAATAATCTCAAGGCACAGCGTCAGCCCTTTGGTATCGTTCACTTAGCCACTCATGCCGATTTCCAACCCGGAAATGCCGATAACGCCTACATTCAACTGTGGGATAGTCAACTCAAGATGAATCAACTGCGGCAGATGAATTGGCATCAGCCCCCGCAAGTGGAACTGTTGGTTTTGAGTGCCTGTCGTACTGCCTTAGGAGATGTGGATGCCGAGTTGGGCTTTGCGGGATTAGCCGTACACGCAGGAGTTAAGTCGGCGCTAGCAAGCCTATGGTATGTCAGCGATGAAGGAACTTTGGCGCTAATGAGTGGATTTTACCAGCACTTGCGTCAAGAGGATGTCACTATCAAAGCCGAGGCGCTGCGGCGTGCCCAACTTGCCATGCTGCACAAGCAGGTTCGTCTGGAGAACGATCAATTGCAAGGGTTTGAGCAATTAGGGAGTATTCCTTTACCCCCAGAACTAGCAGGACAAGGCAATCGTGATTTTTCCCATCCTTATTATTGGGCAGCGTTCACGATGATTGGTAGCCCTTGGTAAGGAAGAAAACTGAATTTTTACTCAAAAATAAGTTATCCATTTTGCATAAGAGTCCAGTAATTTAGTGAAGAAAAGAGTAGTAGGGAGGCAAATACAGATCACCGTTTCAACGCTACCTAAATTTAAAGTAAAAATTAGTAAGAAGGTAAAGATGTAGCAGTAGCCTAAAATGAGCTGAAATCTTTTACAAGTCCTATGTAATATCATGTCCGCCTAAATAGTTATTATTCCCTTTTACCTTGCAACCTTTCTCCTTTCCTCGGAGCCTCTGCCTTGGAACCCTGGAGCCTTGTCTTTACCAAAATTTAAGTATTCAACTGGACATGATATAACAGGACTTTTGCTATTAGCTAGGGGGATTCAACCCTGGTAGATGGGTACTTCTTTACCAGTAAGTAAAATTGCCAAATACTGAAAGGGAAATCTAACCATGCGCCTGAAGTGTTGTTGTATTGGTTGGTTGTCTTGCATTTTGCCCCTCATCGGCACTCTGGCTACTGTTCCAGCTATAGCCAATCCCATTATCCCTGCCTCAGATGGCACGGGAACTATTGTTACTCCTCAGGGCAACCGCTTTGATATAAATGGCGGTTCCCTTTCCCAAGATGGGACTAATCTATTCCACAGTTTCCAGCAATTTGGATTAGATGCGAACCAGATTGCTAATTTTGTCTCTACGCCAGAAATTCAAAATATTCTGGGACGGGTGGTTGGAGGTGATGCCTCCATTATTAATGGACTGATTCAGGTAACAGGGAGTAATGTTAACTTATTTTTGATGAACCCTGCGGGGATTATCTTTGGGCAACAAGCAAGCTTGAATGTTCCTGCTTCGTTTACAGCGACGACAGCTACGGGAATTGGTTTTGCTGGTAATCATTGGTTTAACGCTTTTGGTGACAATCAATATCAGACTTTAATCGGCACTCCCAGTCAGTTTGCCTTTGACAATGCACAACCAAGCGTAATTGTCAATGCGGGAAATCTGAGCGTTTTACCAGGACAGCATTTAACTTTACTTGGCGGCAGTGTGATCAATACAGGGCAACTGAAGGCACCCTCTGGAAGTATTACTATTGCTGCTGTGCAGGGGGAAAACCGGGTCAAGATTAGTCAAGAAGGTCACCTATTGAGTTTGGAGATTGAGCCTCCTCGCACAGTTGAGGGACAGCAACTGTCCATTACTCCTCAAGATTTACCTACTCTACTGACGGGTACGGGTGGCAGTGTAGAGACTGGGTTACAGGTTTCCCCAGCAGGCACGGTACAACTCGCTGGTTCTGGTACGACTATCCCAATTGAAGGGGGAACTACCATTGTGTCCAGTAGTCTCGATGTCTCACCCCTCCCAACCCCCCCTTATCAAGGAGGGGAGCAAGAAAAGATTGGTGGGAATGTCTATGTTTTGGGTAACAAGGTGGGTTTGTTTGGTGCCAATATCAACGCTTCTGGTACGAAGGGTGGTGGCACAGTATTAATTGGTGGGGATTTTCAGGGACAAGGGAAAGTCCCGAATTCGTTAGAAACGTTTGTTAGTAGTGATTCGGTGATTAATGCGGATGCGCTACTCAATGGTGATGGGGGAAAAGTGATTGCTTTCTCCGATCGCACAGCCAGTATTCACGGGATACTGACGGCACGGGGAGGAACTGTATCGGGAAATGGTGGATTGATTGAAACCTCTGGTAAGCAGTCTCTCAATCTCACTAGTATTCCTAATGCCAGCGCTTTTAAGGGTATGGGTGGCACTTGGCTTATCGATCCGACGGATATCACGATCGCAAATGGAGGTGGAGGTGCGATCGGTACAAATATTGTTGATGTCGCTAATATTAATACTGCACTGAATACTGGCACCAATGTCACGATTACTACAGATATTGGTGGGATTGAAGAAGGCAATATCACTCAGAATGCTGATGCACTTATTAATAAGACAGCAGGGGGAGACGCGACTCTTAGCTTGCTAGCTGCCAATGACATTACTCTGAATGGGGGGATTGCTTCGAGTAGCGGCAGGCTAAATGTGAACCTGAATGCTGATGCGGACAATAGTGGAGCAGGTGCTCTCATTGTTATTAATGCTGCGATTAATACGAATGGTGGCGACGTTATAG
>CBKWLJ010000359.1:0-9893 GCA_966675205.1 uncultured bacterium | reverse complement strand
TTTGTGGAAGGCAGCGCTGAGTTGATTCATTGGGCCTAAAACATTTTCGTAGCCTTTAACCCAACTTAAATCATTTGTCCAAGAGGCACCGTCCATGTGAAACTGATGATCAGTTTCCTTCAATTTTGCGATCGCATTTTCCACTGCCTCAGGTGTAGCTTGATTGGCGTCCACTTGCAGCCAAATTTTGTGCTGATTCACCGCTTGACAAGTTGGATAATCCTCAGGATTAGCTCCTGCTGCCTCTATTAGTTCCAAGTATTCAGTGCCATTCATCGGAACAACGCCCGTTCTTCCTCCACTTTGTTCACGGATTTCGTAATAAATCCTGAAGAAATCACGGGGATATTCATTCATCATCACGCCGCCATTTTCCCCATCGGCAATTTGGGTGACTAGAGAAGGAACAGTGACATGACCAATTTGTTGCCTGTCTCGCCCTTTTGCCTCAAAATAGGGCTGCATCTGAGCCACTAACTTTGTATCTGACCCCTGAGTTTTAATCAGTGCTGTGATGCTAACCGTTTCCCCGTGAGAATTACGGGCAACTAAGCGATTGGGAATATATTTCTGTTCATGCCGTAACCCTGAACCATCCAGGTTTTCCACGGAATGTTCTTGCACCATCAACCAGCGATAGCCACATTCTTTCAGGGCTTTAATGTATTCATATAGGGTATCTGGGTGATTGGGGAGATGCATTTCTGGCGGTGAAAAACCTTTAACTCGCTTCAAGGCATCGTAGCCAAAAATAGCAGCAAAGTAATGTTGCCAAGCTTGGATATGGAGTTTGAGATCAGGAATTGGTGTTGAAGGGATAACCGCATGACTCCACATTGTCCCTAGCCATTCTACATAAGGCTGGTACTGAGGATCACAAGTAATGCGCTTGAGATTGTTGAGGACATCATCTCGGTTCATTTGTCGCAATCCCCACAGCAGATTACCTGAATAGTCGAGCATAATTCGGGGATTGCACCCTTCAGAAATGAGTTGGGGAATAAACTCTCCCATGCGGGAATAGCACCAGGCAAATGACCCTGCATTGTGGTTATCCCCTTCCTGGGGATGTTCAAACATATACTGAAGATTGCTGATGAGTTCGCCATTGGTACCCGTTGGAATAGTAGGCTGGTGCATATGTAAGGCGCAGGCAAACCCAGCCTTGATGTCTTCTATACGGAGATTCGTCTTGGAGAGGAATATGGGTTCATTATGGTTCACCACCGCACTGATTGGTGCCTCCCATCCGCAAATATTAGGCAAATCTGACCTTAATTCTGCCAAAACAGGTAGATTTGCGGAGGGTGTTGTTGCAGTCATAAGACTTTCCTTGATACTTGCGGTTTTCGCGATCGCCTTTCATTGTCACCCATGATCACGTTTAATCAATTCAGATAAACAAATAATTAATGATGCTTTAATGAGTATCCAGCTTAAATCTTTACTCGAAACTCAGAAAACAATCTAAATAATAGCGGTGATAATGAGATCGAGCGCATCATTTTTGGGCTGATCTTGAAGTTGCAACAAGCGAATTAAAATTAAAGTAAATTGAAGAACTAGGATGGATTCTACTGCCAATTTACCTGCTACCTTGAGTACTGTTGACCGCATACCTGTAGTACAGACTTCTGAACTGAGAAAAGTTTATCGTACAGGCTTCTGGTTGAATCAAAAAATTGAATCTTTGAAAAACTGTACCCTGACGGTTTATCAGGGAGAAACATTTGGCTTACTTGGGCCGAATGGCGCAGGGAAAACAACATTATTGAAGACGCTGCTTGGCATTGTTCGTCCGACATCAGGGCAGGCGTGGTTGTTGGGAAGTCCTATCGGTAACCTTAAAGTCAAGCAGCAAATCGGATACTTGCCAGAAAATCCCTACTTCTACGACTATCTTACAGGTTGGGAATTTTTGCAGTTTACTGCTGGTCTGTTTGAAATTCCACCGGATATCCAAAAACAGCGGATTCCTCTACTTCTAGATTTGGTCGGATTGTCCAAATCAAGCGCTCAAAAGAAGCAGATGCGACAGTATTCTAAAGGAATGCTTCAGCGTGTCGGGATGGCACAAGCCCTGATTAACGACCCAGAAGTTGTATTTCTCGATGAACCGATGTCGGGACTTGACCCCATGGGACGCTACCAAATCCGTGAAATTATTCTTTCTCTAAAAAGTCAAGGCAAGACGATCTTTTTTAATAGTCATGTGCTATCGGATGTGGAGAAAATTTGCGATCGCGTTGCTATTTTGGCAGAAGGAGAATTAATTTGTAGCGGTTTTCTCAATGAACTTCTTGGTACTACTGAAACATACCATGTTAAAGGCAAAGGAGGTAACTTAGACATCCTCAAGCGCTGGGTTAAAAAATTGGAATTTGAGTCAGATTGCTGGTATGGTCAGGTACAGGGCGATCCTCAAGAATTTCTCGCTACACTGCGCTTGATGGGGGGGCAATTGATTACCATGACCCTTGAGCGTTACTCTTTAGAAGAGTTTTTTATGGATCAATTACAGCAAAAAGGAATAACAACTAGTCATTAACTCCAACCTTTGAAAGATGTTTGTTAAGTCTGATTTGTAGTACTCCTTAAGAGACTCTTTTACACATAAAAACTCATGGCTGACATCGTCGAAACTGCCGTTAATGCTGATATGTTCAACACCCTGATCAAGGCTGTTGAGGTTACAGGTTTGGCAGATCTCCTAAAGGGGGAGGGCCCCTATACTGTCTTTGCCCCTGTTGATACGGCGTTTGACCGAATGCCAGAAGGCGCGTTAGACCAATTATTGCAGGATATTCCCCGGCTTAAGAAAATTCTGGCCTATCATGTTGTTTCGGGTGATGTGAGAAGCGATAACCTGCTGGAAATCGATGAAGCACCCACGGTTGAGGGTTCAGTCTTGGTGATTGATAGCTCTAACGGCTATAAGGTAAATCAGGCGATCGTGTTGAACCCGGATATGCTTGCCGACAACGGTGTTATTCATGCGATTGACTCTGTCCTAATGCCAGCAATGATGGAGTTCTGAACCCAGAAAACAAAAATTCAAAAGTTCAGGCGTTCAGAAAATTCTGAAGAAATCCCCGCTTACTTTGGGCGGGGATTGTCATGAGCTTAACCCAGAATACAGCCGCTGCGAGGGGGAAGTTTCAGCGCCAAATGAGGAGATTCACCTTCGTTAGTCCAGGATACTTCACCACTACCGAAAAGCATCTGACTCGGTTGGGACTGTAGATAATGCGGTTGAATATGAGCGCTGACAGGTGCCGTTCCGATGTTTACAGCAACAATAATTTCCTCTGCTTCCAAAATTCGAGCGAAGATGTATAAAGTGCCTTCAGCATAGAGAACCTCATAGGAACCTGTGCGTAGCGCAGGGTGAGCGTGACGCAGAGCAATGAGTTTTTTGTGGAAATCTAGAAGATCACGATCCCAGTGCGCTTCCATGGGAAAGCCACGACGAGAGTCAGGATCGCGACGTCCTGGTAAGCCTACCTCATCACCATAGTAAATGCTGGGGGCACCGGGAAAGGTTAACAGCATCAGCGTTGAGAGTTCAACACTGGCTTTGTCCCCTCCTGCAATCGATATTAGCCGCGCTGTATCGTGACTAGCGAGCAAATTCAGTTGGGTAAGTTGGATTTCCCAAGGGTATAAGTCCAGCAATTCTTTAATTTTTTCGCCATACTCTGCCGCAAATAGAGGCGGGTAGGGATGATAAGAGGTATCTTTCACTTGCTCCATATCTACCCGATCGCCTGCGGTAAAGGCAATGGTTGGCCCGGCAAATAGATAGTTCATCACGCCATCAAACTGGGTGCCATCTAACCACTCCCGCGCATCAGTCCAAACTTCCCCCACAATGTAAGCATCAGGATTGATAGCTTTGACGCGATCGCGAAATTCCTGCCAAAACCCAGGTGTTTTTACCTCGAACGGCACATCCAAGCGCCAGCCATCAATCCCAAACTTCATCCAGTATTCAGCAATCTCCATAATGTACTCCCGCACTTCTGGATTATCGTGGTTGAACACTGGCAGCGCCCGTAGCCCTGCCCAACCTTCATAGTTAGCAGGGTATTCTTCGTTGTAGGGAGATAAGGGCCAATCGTGAATTTTGAACCAATCAACCCAAGGCGATTGCGAACCATTTTCCAGAACATCATGGAAAAAGAAAAAGCCACGACTGGAATGGTTAAAGACTCCATCCAAAACGACTTTCATGTTGCGATCATGACAGGCATCTAATAACTCCTGAAATGCCGGATTTCCTCCCAACATAGGATCGACTTGGTAATAGTCGTGGGTGTGATAGCGGTGATTACTGGCAGATTGAAAAATTGGAGTGAAGTAGATTGCATTAATCCCCAAATTTTGCAAATAATCCAACTGCTCTATGATGCCCCACAAATCTCCGCCCTTATAGCCGTGAATCGTTGGCATATCCTCCCAGGCTTCCCAAGATACATTTCGCAAAAGCCGCCTATGCGGTTTGTGGCTTTTGGCAAAACGATCAGGAAAAATTTGGTAAAAAACAGCATGTTTAACCCAATCTGGGGTTTGAATTTGCATAAATGACTCCCTAGCCTTCCACTGCCAAGCGTACAGATCCCTGCTGATTTGTGGTTCCTACTTGTGATAGAAAATACTCGGATAAAGCCAAGCTTTCTAGTCCTCACTGGCTAGAGCCTCGTGATGCCCGACAGTTTACCATCCGCACAGCACCTTAAAAAGTAATGGAGAACGGATAAACTTGGTACATCTGCAATCAGGAGAATCACAGCAAGTGGGAATGCTCTATGTAGTAGGAACGCCAATTGGTAACCTAGAAGATATGACCTTTAGGGCGGTAAAGACTTTACAAGCAGTAGATGTGATTGCGGCTGAAGATACGCGCCACACGGGGAAGCTGTTGCAGCATTTTCAGATTAAGACGCCTCAAGTGAGTTACCACGAACACAATCGCAATCAGCGTTTACCGGAGTTGTTGACACAACTCAATGAAGGAAAAGCGATCGCTCTGGTGACAGATGCCGGAATGCCGGGAATTTCTGACCCTGGATATGAATTGGTTAAAGCTTGTATTGAGGCGGGTATACAAGTCGTACCTATACCGGGGGCTACTGCTGGCATTACCGCCTTGAGTGCCTCTGGGCTACCAACAGATCGATTTGTGTTTGAAGGTTTTTTACCCAGCAGTGGTCAAGAGCGGCAACAACGCTTAGAATCACTGCAAGCTGAGTCGAGAACATTGATTTTTTATGAAGCGCCTCATCGAGTGCGAGCAACATTGCAAGATTTAGCGAATGGTTTAGGAGACACTCGTAGCATTGTAGTAGCACGAGAGTTGACCAAGTTACATGAAGAGTTCTGGCGGGGAAGCCTTGGGGATGCGATCGCTCACTACACTCAGCACGAACCCAAGGGAGAATTTACCCTGATTTTGTCGGGAGTTGAAACTGAGGTTCCAGTTTTCTCCGAAGAGAATCTAAAAGCGGAATTAATGCAGATTATGGCTCAGGGCGTATCGCGATCGCAAGCCAGCCGTCAGTTAGCTCAAATCACTAAGCTTCCCCGACGTCAACTTTACCAATTGGCACTTTCTCTTCCGGATTCTGCCAGAGAAGTGATCGAAAATTAAATAATGAATTATGAGTACACCCATTATGAATTAAGCATTCATGAATTTAGGAGATTTTGACTGCTGCTAAATGTAGACGACTTAAAGATTTGAGTGGGGGCTTCTTTCCCCGTATGAATTACAAATCATTTCATAATTCATAATTTGTAATTCATAATTTTTGGTAAAAATGATATGTAAAACGGATTTAACATGAAAATTCAATGGTTATTTACAGGTTTGCTGTTCGTACTGGCAGGCTGTAATTCATCCTCCACACCCTCATCCTCAGAGACATCGGTTTCTTCATCCAGTCCAGTAACTTCTGGTGCTGTTGAGGTGTCTCCATCTGCAAGCCCAACTTCTTCACAGCCCACTCAGGTGACTCCCACCTCCAGCACAGAGACTGCCCAACCCGTTGAGGCATCTCCCACTGCACCTGCAATCCCCTCAGCCAAACTTTCGCCTCCAGCCTCTAGTGCCTATAGGATTTCTACGGAAGGCATTGGCACCGCTAAAGTGGGAATGACGGTGGGTGAACTGAAAAAATCGCTAGCAGGGAAAGCCCAATTTCAGGTGAAGTCACCGTTTATCGTTGATTTTGATGCGATCGCAGTTGTGCAAGGTGGGAAAGAGCAATATTACATTTTGTACCCAGCCGGAACACCCTTGGTAGATTCCGACGTGATTGAAGCAATTGTGACAGATAATCCTAATTATCGAACTGCTCAAGGAGTTGGGCCTGGAACAGCGATCGCACAGGCCGAATCTGTTTACGGACAAGCGACTTTATCTCATAACACTGCCAATGAATCGAGAGAATACGTTAAATTTGCTAACCCACCCAGTGAGGATATTGCCTTCCGTACTAAGGCACCTGCGGGTAATCCATTAGTAGGAAATTATCCGTCTTCTAACAACGAACTCAAAGAAACAAAAAAATTTGAAAAGAATGGTGCGATCGGCTTAGTAGAAGTTTATTGCCGACAGAATTGCCCTTTACCTTCTCCCTAACAGAGCCAATTGAAAGGGCGACCTTGCCTCAAAAAACGATCGCCCAGTACGCCTATGCATATAAGTAAGGAGTTGCACTATTTAGTGCGCCTTTACCCTTTTAGGGTAACTCCACTAACGCGGGTTCCTCTTATGCCTGACGAATGAGATTTTTGTTAAATCAGGATGCGATCGATAACACAACAAGGAATTACACGTAGCAATTAAGAGTTATAGCAAAAGGCTCCAAGGCAAAGGGCAAAGGGCAAAAGATTTGTTACTGGTACGTGGTCGTTTCATCTGTTAAAGCTGTCCTAACCTTGATGGCGACAGCTATAAAACATAAAAGGATGAGGAAGGGAGCAAGGAAGCAAAAACTGGATGAAGCTAAATTCTCAATCAATTTTCTCCTGCTTACTCCCTTAACCTGAATACTTAAACTTTGTTAACGACCGAAGGTTTGATATTAGCTTGAGTCTCAGTTGTGATGAGTTGCGAGGCATTCTCCGGCATGGGATTACGGGTCTGTATCAGGTTTATGGCGCGACTTACAGTTTCGGGGAGAATTACAACTAAACCGCCTGCGATCGCTTGATCTAAAGCTGTATTGATCGCGTCCGTCTCCTTAAGAATCACTTGATACTGGGAATCAGGTTTTTCTTGTATGATCCCTTTACAAATTAACTCTGATGCCTCACCACTAGGACGCCCTCGTAGGTCATCATCTTCTTTGACAATAATTCGGTCAAAGATTCTCGCCGCGAGTTTGCCCAGTTCAATAAAGTCTTCGTCACGGCGATCGCCCGGTCCCCCAACCACACCAATGCGCTCTCCGGGCCAATTACGGACAAAACTTCCCACTGCCTCATAGCTAGCAGGGTTGTGAGCATAATCGACAAGAGCATGATAGGGGCCGAGATTAAACAAATTCATCCGTCCCGGTGTCTGATTTACAGACGCTCGGAACGTCGTCAGTGCCGCTCGAATTGCTTCAATCGGAACACCTTGAGCAAAAGCCGCCAGACTTGCCGCTAAAGCATTAGCAATCATAAAGGGAGCCCGTCCTCCCATCGTCACTGGCACATTTACGGCCTGATCAATTCTCAGCGTCCAATCGCCTTTGAGAATTGACAAAAACCCATTCTCATAGACTGCTGCCAAGCCCCCTTTGCTGGTATGAGTTTTCACTAACTCATTTTCTGGGTTCATAGCAAAATAAGCCACTTGACCTTTCACCCGTGCTGCCATTTCTGCTACCAATGGATCATCCGCGTTCAGAACGGCGTAACCATTGATGCTAACGGTTTCGGCGACAACACTCTTCAGGTGAGCCAATTGTTCAACTGTGTCAATGTCTCCAATTCCCAAATGGTCAGCTGAGACATTCAAAATGACACCAACATCACATTTATCAAACGCCAAACCAGAACGAAGAATTCCCCCCCTCGCCGTTTCCAATACAGCGACCTCGACAGTAGGGTCTTTTAAAATCACTTGAGCACTTTGTGGCCCTGTGGTGTCGCCCTTTTCTACTAAATGGTCATCGATGTAAATTCCATCGGTGGTGGTAAAGCCGACAACTCTTCCGGTTTGCCGATAAATATGAGCAATCAAGCGAGTAGTGGTTGTTTTTCCGTTTGTCCCGGTAATGGCAATAATGGGAATCCGACCCGTACTTCCATTAGGGAACAACATATCCAGCACAGGGGCGGCAACATTCCGAGGCAAACCAACGCTCGGACAGACATGCATACGGAAGCCAGGAGCAGCATTGACTTCCACAATCACTCCGTCTACTTCCCGTAGGGGTTTTGTGATATCCGCTGTCACCACATCAATTCCAGCAATATCCAGACCAATAATTTTGGCCACTCGCTGCGCTAGCCAGATATTTTCCGGGTGGATGTCATCAGTTCGGTCTACGGCAATCCCACCTGTACTCAGATTAGCCGTTGCCCGCAAGTAACAGATTTCCCCAGGGTCTAGTACGGTATCGAGAGTGTATCCCTGTCGCTGCAAGAGACTAAAACTGTTGCGGTCTATTGTAATTTTAGTGAGAACATTATCGTGCCCTTCGCCGCGATTGGGGTCACGATTGGTTTCATCAATGAGTTCTTGAACAGTGGACTTGCCATCTCCGACAACATGAGCCGGAACTCGCTCCGCTACTGCCACCACTTTGCCATTAATGACTAAAATCCGGTGATCGCGACCGCGATAGTAGCGCTCAACAATAACGCCCCGCGAGATTTCTCTGGCAACGTCATAGGCTTTTTCTGCCTCATCCCAGTGGTTAATATCAATTGTGATGCCCCGCCCGTGATTACCATCCAAGGGCTTAATGACAATGGGATAGCCCCCTACATCTTCGATCGCACTTTCTAGTTCATCCAGGTAATTAATCACTGTCCCTTGGGGCACTGGCACGCCTGCATCTCGCAGAATCTGTTTGGTGCCTTCTTTATCGCAGGCTAATTCAACCGCTAAAATTGCCGAAAAGTCGCTTAAGGTTGCCTGAATTCGTTTCTGGTGGACGCCGTAGCCCAGTTGCAGCATCGCTCTGGCTGACAACTGTAGCCAAGGCATATCTCTGGCTTCTGCTTCTTTAACGATAGTTTCCGTACTTGGCCCTAAAGCCGCATCGCGAACTAGATCTCGCAAATCTTTTAAGTCTTGTTCTAATTCACTCTCAGGATAGGTGCCAGTATCAACAATGCTTTGGCAGAGCCGCACGGCTGCCCTTGCAGCGTAACGACCTGCTTGTTCATCAACATACTCAATCACAACTTGGTAGACGCCTGGTGTTGAGGTTTCCCGCGTGCGACCAAATCCGACTTGCATTCCTACCAATTCTTGTAGTTCGAGAGCCACATGTTCAATGATGTGTCCCATCATTGTGCCTTGGGCAACGCGACTGAGGAAACCACCCCGAATTCCAGGGGAACAATAGTGTTCTTCCAAGCTAGGGAGTACAGCCACTAATCCCTCGTAGAAGCCAGGAATTGCGTTGGAGGGTTTGTCCGCAAGTTCCTCTAAATCAAGACGCATGACGACGAGTTTATGGCGTCGAATGCTCCAGTAATTGGGACCGCGTAACGTCTGGATTTTCAGAATTCTCATAGCAACTTTTGAGGGTGGTGATTCACAAAAAATAGGAAATGTCGCCCAAAGAAGCAATTATCAAAAATTCGCCTGTACTAACACTCGGCTTGCTTTTATTGCCCTCTAGGGCGCTGCTCCGTTTGACGCCAATACGCTTTTATCAGGTCAA
>CBKWLJ010000358.1:0-9897 GCA_966675205.1 uncultured bacterium | reverse complement strand
AATTTTTCCAGGAATTCCCATTGGTGACAGGCAACAAAGTTCGCTTGAGTAATTAAATAGATAGAACGAATCGGTTCTGGGCCAAAGCGCAGGTGAGAAACGGTAACCGAACCCGATTTTTTGGAGTCGTAAACGAAGTAGCCTTGGGCGTAGTTGTCAGTTTCTTCGCCAATAATCTTGATTGAATTCTTGTTGGCTCCTACAGTACCATCAGAACCTAAGCCGTAGAAAATAGCTCGAACAACATTATCGGGTTCGATGGAGAAGTTGGGGTCGTAGTCTAAGCTAGTGTGGGTGACATCGTCATTGATTCCCACCGTGAAATGATTCTTCGGTTGGGTAGCGGTGAGATTGTCAAATACCGCTTTAATCATCGCCGGGGTGAATTCTTTTGATGATAGCCCGTAACGACCGCTAACAAGGGATTTGAGGTTTTGGATTTTGGCTTTGAGAGTGGCGTCGGTGCCGAAGTTGGTTTCTTGGATAGCGGTGATGATATCGGTATAGAGGGGTTCACCCGCACTACCCGGTTCTTTAGTGCGATCGAGAACTGCTATGCTTTGAGTCGTTTCGGGTAAGGCTTCGATCAACCGCTTCACATCAAACGGACGATACAAGCGCACTTTTACCACGCCCACTTTCTCACCACGAGCGTTGAGGTAGTCTACAACTTCATGGACGGAGTCACAACCCGAACCCATGAGTATAATGACTCGTTCTGCTGCCAAGTCGCCGTGGTATTCAAAAAGATGATATTGCCGCCCTGTCAGCTTGGCGAATTCGTCCATTACCTTTTGAGTAATGTCGGGGCAAGCGGTATAGAACGGGTTAACGGTTTCCCGCGCTTGGAAGTAAACATCTGGATTTTGAGCGGTACCGCGAATGACGGGCCGGTCGGGAGTCAGGGCACGGGAACGGTGGGCGAATACCAGTTCATCCGGAACGAGCGATCGCATATCATCTTCAGAAAGCAGTTCTACTTTCTGAACTTCGTGAGAGGTTCGGAACCCATCAAAAAAATGCAAGAAAGGAAGGCGCGATTCTAAACTCGCTCTAGTGGAAATCAGTGCAAAATCATGAGCTTCTTGAACCGATGCCGAACACAGCATCCCAAAACCTGTACCCCGCGCTGACATCACATCACTATGGTCGCCAAAAATAGAGAGGGCCTGGGCCGCTAGCGATCGCGCAGCAATATGAAATACTGTTGGGGTGAGCTCTCCAGCAATCTTGTACATATTCGGGATCATGAGCAATAATCCCTGAGATGCCGTGAACGTCGTCGTTAGAGAACCTGTTTGTAATGCACCGTGAACTGCACCTGCAACACCCCCTTCACTTTGCATTTCTACAATAGACGGCACAGTCCCCCAAATATTGGGCTTCCTTTCCGTCGCCCAAGCATCTGCCCACTCTCCCATTGGAGAAGACGGGGTAATGGGATAGATCGCAATCACTTCATTGAGACGGTAAGCCACATAGGCTACAGCTTCGTTTCCGTCTACCGTTGCCTTGGTTCGTTGATTCATGACTTCAATCCTTTAGTAGTCACTCTTGGATTGCCTTGTTAGTAATAGAAGCCTGAGAATTTTTGCTCTACTTAATTTCTCGATAATTTTCCTGACTTCTTCATCAAAAGCCACAGCTTTGGGAATTTTCCAGAATCTGAAATTGAAATTTTTGACCGAATAAAACAACTTTTTAGTTGTTTTTATTTTTACAAATCGAAGGGATA
Organism: uncultured bacterium; assembly: GCA_966675205.1. Classification (GTDB taxonomy): domain Bacteria; phylum Cyanobacteriota; class Cyanobacteriia; order Cyanobacteriales; family Coleofasciculaceae; genus JBFLZA01. The sequence goes on along the minus strand of CBKWLJ010000358.1, from coordinate 8,162 downwards.
AAAATCTCCATCGACTTATAATTTAAGGGTTTTCATGTTTTAATTTTGATGCTATCCTGAGATTCACCCTTCTCTATCTTCTCCTAAATAACCAGGAATAAAAAAACTCCTTTAGTCTTTTTTAATATCAAGTAATAATTTTTATCTTTTAAGCAAATGTTAAGGATTTCGAGAAAAGTTTGTAGCTAAATCAACAAACCATTTTTATAGAGCTTAATTAGTTTCTGTTTGAGCAAATTCACCAAAGTTGCTCTGAACCACCCAACCTCTCATTCCCCTTGATGGGAGGCGGCATTACCCCATCTAGAAGTAGACTCGGAGATTGACCAATGGCGCAGTGATATTTTGTGTTTTAGTGAGATAAAGAGCTAGCGCAACAACGAGCCGAACGATTGGCAGCGCAGTTACAAGTGGCTGGGATTGAACCAGAGTGTGATAAAGGTGGGAGTTTTCCTCTAGTTGGAGCTAAAATGCGATCGCATTCTGTGGCAATGATTTCGATATACTGCGTGCGATCGCGAGAGTGATACAGCAATCCGATTTGAGTGTGAGATGCGATCCGTTCAGATCCCAGACTGCTAGGGAAGTCAGGAAACTCGCCTTAATCAATCATTTGGGCCTGTTATCAAATGTGCAGATTTTTCGTACTTTTGCTCTTCCGGATTTGCGGCAAGGTAATCTTTGATCCAGTTGCAACCTCGCGTTAATAGTTCATTTAATCCTTCTACCCGCAATAGCTGGACTGTGCCATCAAATCCTGCCGTAGCAAGCAGCTTGCCATCAGCACTAAAACTCACGCTAGTAACTCCACGCTGATGCCCCTTGAATTGAGCCAACTGCTGCCAAGTCGAGAGATTCCATAACTTTGCCGTGCCATCACGCCCTGCCGTAGCAAGTAGCTTGCCATCAGCACTAAAACTCACGCTCCTGATTCCACGCTGATGCCCCTTGAATTGGGTCAATTGCTGCCCAAAAAGATTCCATAACTTTGCCGTGCCATCATCTCCTCCCGTGACCAACGTCTTGCCATCGGGGCTAAAACTCACACACCTGACCCAACCCTGATGCCCTTTTAATTGGATTAATGGCTGCCCGGACAGACTCCACAACCTTGCGGTACCATCAAATCCTGCCGTAACAATCGACTTGCCATCGGGGCTAAAACTTACGCTATTGGTCACATCCTGATGCCCCTTAAATTCAGCTAATGGCTGCCCGGACAGATTCCACAACCTTGCGGTGCCATCATCTCCTCCCGTGGCCAGCGTCTTGCCATCGGGGCTAAAACTCACGCTCCTGGCCTCACCCTGATGCGCCTTCCATTCAGTTAACTGCTGCCCGGACAAATTCCACAACCTGGTAGTACCATCAAATCCTGCCGTAGCAAGCAACTTGCCATCAAGGTTAAAACTCACACTGTTAATCCAACCCTGATGCCCCTTGAATTGGGTCAACTGCTGCCCAAAAAGATTCCACAACCTGGCGGTGTCATCATCTCCTCCTGTAGCAAGCGTCTTGCCATCGGGGCTAAAACTCACGCTACTGACTTCACCCTTATGCGCCTTCCATTCCACTACCTGCTGCTCGGACAGATTCCACAACCTGGTGGTGCCATCATCTCCTGCCGTGACCAGTGTCTTGCCATCGGGGCTAAAACTCACACACCTGACCCAACCCTGATGCCCCTTAAATTCAGCCAATTGCTGCCCAAAAAGATCCCACAACCTAGTGGTGCCATCATCTCCTGCCGTGACCAGTGTCTTGCCATCGGGGCTAAAACTTACGCTCCTAACCTCACCCTGATGCCCCTTAAGTTCAGCCAACTGCTGCTCGGACAGATTCCACAACTTGGCGGTACCATCAAATCCTCCCGTAGCAAGCGTCTTGCCATCGGGGCTAAAACTCACACTGTAGACCTCACCCTGATGTGCCTTCCATTGAGCTAGTTGCTGCCCGGACAAATTCCATAACCTGGCAATGCCATCATCTCCTGCCGTGACCAGCGTCTTGCCATCGGGACTAAAACTCACATTGTAGACCTCACCCTGATGTGCCTTCCATTGAGCTAGTTGCTGCCCGGACAGATTCCATAACCTTGCCGTGCCATCACGTCCTGTTGTAGCAAGCGTCTCAGCATCAGGGCTAAAACTCACACTCCTGACCCAACCCTGATGCCCCTTAAATTCAGCTAATTGCTGCCCGGACAGATTCCACAACCTTGCGGTACCATCATCTCCTGCCGTGACTAGCGTCTTGCCATCGGGGCTAAAACTTACACTATTGACCTCACCCGTATGCGCCTTCCATTGAGCTAGTTGCTGCCCGGACGGATTCCACAGCATTGTAGTGCCATCATGTCCTGCAGTAGCAAGTGTCTTGCCATCAGGGCTAAAACTTACACTCCTGACCTCACCCTCATGCCCCTTAAACTGATTAAGTTCACGAATATTGTTCACAATCGTCTGTAAAGCCAACAGAGGACTGATTGCTGGATATTTTTCTAAAGGACGACCATCTTTAACCAGTGCTTTCAACTCTTGCCCAATCTGCAAAGCCAAGAGCAAAGCTTCAATTTCCTGTCCGGATTCAAACAGCCGTAAAGCACTAGCCCCAGCACGCTCTAGTCTGATACCTTCTTGTGCTTCTTTCAGCATCTGCTCTGCTTTTTGCCGAGCTTGGGCTAATATCTGATTCGCCTGCTTTTGCGCCTGTAGTGCTTGTCTTTGAACCTCTAATTTAATCTCAGCTTCTCGTTTTTCCAGTTCTCGGCGCTTTCGTTCTTCCTCCAAAGCCTTTTGAGCTTCTTGCTTTTCCAACTCTTGGCTAGCCGCCAAAAACTGATAATCTTCGTTGCTCAAACTTTTACTTACCGCCCACTCCAACGCATCCTGTAACTTCCGCCCCCGCAACAGGCGCGACTCATCCTGACAAGCTGAAGCCAACCATGCTGAAAAATCTTCCGAATAGGGACGCAGTTTCGCTAATTCTTTTTCAACCCAATTTCCATTAAAAACTGACTTGTAGATGCGGTTATAAACTTGTAATTTTCCTTCCCGCTTCACCACCAATCCCGACAATCGCAATTCCATTTGTTCGGGACTGTCATCAACTAAGATCCCCCCCATAACAAGGAGGGGCTTTTCTTGCTCCTCCCAATTGCTAGAGGCAGATAAATCTTGCAAATCTTGCTCCCCCCCTTTTTCAAGGGGGGGCTGGGGGGGGATCAGAATTTGCTGGTAGAGTCCTAACAACCGACCTGCACGTTGCTCACTTCTTAAAATGCGATCGCGTATCGTCTTCAAATGCTCTGGTTCATCCTTAGTTTCCCAATGAGAGATGATGCACTTTTGCACCAACTGCTTCACCCACTCTCGCTCATTTTCTTCAGGAATCTCCGACTCAGTATTCCGAATTAACTTACAAACCTTTTGCGTGAGAAAAGGTTGTCCTCCTGTCCAGTCCAACACCGCTTGCAACACGGCTTGAGCATTGCTCGCTTTTTGGGCTAATCCTGCCGCTAAAGGTTGAGCTTCTTGCAACTCAAAGCCCGTTAATTCAATTGCACGACCAATATTAAATGGTGTGCGTCGCTTGTCTTGAATTAAATCTGACGGCGTTGCCACCCCAATCAAAGCAAACGCTAGCCGTCGGTATTCCGGTTTATCCGCCCGTTTGTTGTAGCAATCACGGATAACTGCAAAAAAGTCATCAATATTGAAATCTAAGCTCAGAATGCTATCAATCTCATCCACAAAAATCACAATCTTCTGTGGAATCAACTCCAGCAATACCTCTTCTATAAACTTACTAAAACGATTTACATTAGACAATCTGCTATGGCGTAACCACCATTGTTCTAAATCAAAACTCCGATAAAGTTCCAAGCTGCTAATGATACAATCAATCACTCCGGCATACCATTCTTCTGGAGTAACACCGCAAGCACCAATGGCAGTAATATCGATCGCGGCACAAGCAATCCCTTCTGCTTGCAAGCGCTGCATGGTACGCACTCGCAAGCTAGACTTGCCCATCTGCCGGGAGTTGAGGACGTAACAAAACTCACCTGCTTTCAAGCCGTGATACAAATCCGAATCTGCTTGCCGCACCACATAACTAGGTGCATCAATCGGCAAACTTCCCCCAACGTGATAGTCATAGGCTGAGTTGTTTCCGGCACTCATAGAAGATGCGATCGTCTTGGGATAAGCAACTAGAGTATTTATCTCTCAAATTCTGCCACTTACGCAAGACTTTTTGTATTCTAGTTATTCTGGAAGAATATAGCTTCTGACGATGATGATAAAAATACTGTAGGAATACCTTAACAGTAGTAAGGCTGTATTTCTAAACTTGGAAGGGGAGAGTAATTGCAGCTTTCTCCTTTGTTGCGTCAAGAAGAATTGCAAACTTACAGCCAACACCACTTGTTTTGTCTCTCAATAGAACTTCCCACTAGTACAGCGCGATAGGAATAACCGACTCGTTCAAACAGATTAAATACTATACAAGTTTTCTTTCCTTCTACCTTGGAGCTTTCTTGCACTAGTTCAGAAACCACCCATCCGCAAACACCAATTTAGCGACTTGCTCCGCTTCCTCTCCCCTCACCTGGAGTCCCCCTCCGCTCAGGGTCGCCATATCCTGCGATGATTAGTTGCTGATTTCCTCCACGCTTTACGAAATTCAGCTTGCTTTCTGGGGTAAGAGGATTGTTTCCTCTATCTGCCTCGGTAGAGCTTATCCCTGTAGAGGTTTTATTGGGTTTATTAAAAGTCTCACTGCTATCTTGCTTCGCTCCGTCCACAGTTTGCAAGTTAGCCGCAAGAGCCGTCGTTGTACTGACTAAAACTAGACCTAGAATGATGATGAGTTTGTTCATGGATGTTCTCTCCTTTGTCTACAATGATGTTAATGCTCTAGATGTAAAGATTATTTTAGGAGTTCCTGATTTTTCCTCCTGTTTTGTAGGGATACGGTAAAGATTTACGTTCCGGAGAGAAATGGGAACAAGCTGTATTCACTTCCGTGATTCTTAAGTCATTACACCTATTCAGGAAGTTTTATGAAATTTTAACTGGCTGGGATAGGGCTCATAATAACTTGCACCGATTTTAAGTCTAGAGGAGTTAGTCAACTCAAGGAACTGCTATGAGGTTTAGCAAATGCTAGGAAAAATTAAAAATATTGCCTAAGCTTGCCTTATTCTTCTATGATAGTAAGTTTGAGTATACTAAAGCAGTGACTGCGATCGCCCGATCATGTTGAGGAAAATCGCAGCTTTACATCATTAGCGATCAACGGCTTCCCAACGACCTGTCATTGAGGTTATTACTGAGTGTTTGGACAATCTATTGAGGGGTTGCGATGATTCGCTAGGTAATCGTTGAGCCAGTTGCAGCCTCTAGTCAGTAGCTCATCTAATTCTTCAATACGCCACAGCCTCACCATCCCATCTTGTCCGGCTGTAGCCAGATACTCCCCATCGGGACTAAAGCTTGCGCTGTAGACTCTGCCTTGATGTCCGCTAAATTGAGCAAACTGTAGTCCTGAGGGCAGCCTCAGATGTATGGTACCATCCTGTCCGGCAGTAGCTAAGCGCTCTCCATCGGGGCTAAAACTAGCATTCAAAACGCCACCTTGATAAGTATTAAATTTAGCCAGCGGCTGCCCGGATAAGTTCCAAAGTCGAACTGTCGAGTCGGTTCCGGCTGTTACGAGGCGCTGTCCATCAGGGCTAAAGCTCACGCTCAAGACTCCACCTTGACGCGTATTGAATTTTGCTAGTTCTTGCCCGAATAAGTTCCAACGTCGAACGGTGCCATCTTTTCCCGCCGTTGCCAAGCTTTGTCCATCCGGGCTAAAGCTCACACTCCAAACGGCATTCTCATGACCCTTAAATTGAGCCAGCATTTTTCCCTGCATATCCCAAAGCCGAACCGTGCCATCTTCTCCAGCAGAGAGCAAGTGTTGTCCATTGGGGCTGAAGCTGAGGCTATACACAGGCTGGTGATGGTCTTTTATTTGGATCAACTGCTGTGCAGATAAGTCCCAGAGTCGGACTGTACCATCATTCCCAGCAGTTACGAGGCGCTGTCCATCAGGACTGAAAATGACGTTATTGACCCCACCTTGATGACCCTTGAATTGAGCAAGCTGCTGCCCTGACAAATTCCAAAGTCGAGTGATGCCGTCCTCTCCGGCAGTAGCAAGGCTTTTCCCGTCCGGGCTGAAACTAACGCTCCATGCTTCTTTCTCATTTCCCTGGAAGGCTGTAAGCTGCTGCCGGAAAAGACCCAAACTCTTGGATAAATCCCAAACTCGCGCAGTGCCGTCGGCTCCTGCTGTGGCAAGGCTTTTCCCGTCCGGACTAAAGCTCACCCGATAAACCCAGCCTTGGTGCCCTTTCAATTGGGCTAATTGTTGCCCGGACAAATCCCAAAGTCGGGCTATCCCGTCTGCTCCGGTAGTGGCGATGTGCTGTCCATCAGGACTAAAGCTTACACTCAAAACCCAATCTCGACTACTGTTCCATTGAGCTAGTAGCTGCCCTTGCAAGTTCCAAAGACGCACGGTGCTATCTAGTCCTGTGACGGAAACCAGCTTTTCTCCATCCGGGCTAAAACTGAGCGTTGAGACAGAACCATGATGGTTGAATTGAGCAAGCTGTTTTCCTGACAAATTCCACAGCCGGACTGTACCGTCTTCTCCAGCCGTAGCAATGTGCTGTCCGTCGGGGCTGAAACTCGCATTCCAAACTTGCTGTTTGTGACCATTGAAGCGAAACAGCTCTGTCCCAGACAAATTCCAAAGTCGAGCGGTGCCATCCTCTGAGGCAGTGACTAAATACTGTCCATCGGGGCTGAAACTTACTGTGGTTAGCTTATCCTGATGTCCGTTAAATTGAGCAAGCTGTTTTCCTGACAAATTCCAAAGCTTTGCTGTACCGTCTTCTGATGCTGTGGCGAGAAACTCTCCGTTGGGACTGAAGCTCACACTTGTGACCTTTCCTCGGTGCCCCTTAAATTGAGCAGGTAACGGTTGCCCGGATAACGTCCACAATCGAGCCGTGCCATCTTCGGATGCTGTAGCAAGGTACTTGCCACTGGGACTAAAGCTGACGCTGCGGACTCTACCTTTATGCCCTTTAAGCTGATTTCGTTCGTGAATATTATCGAGAATCCGTTGTAAAACCAGTACGGGGCTGAGGGCTGGATAGTCTTTGAGCGATTGCTGCACTCCAACTAATGCTTTTAAGTCTTGTCCAACTCGCATGGCAGAGAGAAGCGCTTCTAGTTCTTCAGACTCAAATTGTTGCAAAGTCTCCATTCCTGCCTGTTCCAGGCTAGCTCCCTGCTGGGATTTTTTCAGGGCTGGAATTGCCCAGACGGATACGGCGATCGCTAAAATATAGCTGACCACTAATCCCGCCCATCCAATCCGAATGGTTTGTCTTGCCTTCCGCTGCGCTTGGGCAAGGATTCGGTTTGCTTGTCTTTCTTCGTGTAATGCCTGCTCAGCCTTCTGTTGTGCTTCGGCTAAAAGCTGCTTTGCCCTTCGTTCTGTCTCTAAGGCAATTTCAATATCTCGCTTATCTAACTCTTGGCTTGCTCTTAAAAACTGATAATCTTCATTACTCAGGCTTTTCCCCTCAGCCCAAGCCTGAGCATCTTGAAATGCCTTACCGCGCAGCAATCTCGATTCATCCTGGCAATTGGAGTTGAGCCAAGCTGTAATAGCTTCAGCGTAAGGCCGCAAACAAGCCAGTGCTTTCTCGACCCAATAACCATTAAAAACCGTTCTATAAATACGGTTGTAAACTCTCAACCTCCCTTGCTGCTCAACCACCAACCCTGACAGCCGCAATTCCATTTGCTCTGGCGTGTCATCGGCTTCAACGTCTTGGCAGAGCAAAATTTGTTGGTACAAACCCAGCAACCGAGATGCACGTTGCTCGCTTCTTAAAACGCGATCGCGTATTGTCTTCAAATGATCGGGCTCATCCTGTGCTTCCCAAGTTTCGATAATGTGCTCTCGCACCAACTCTTCCACCCACTCTTGCTCGCTTCCTTCGGGAATCTCATCCTTAGCGGTTCGGATCAGCTTGCAAACCTTTTGCGTGAGAAAAGGTTGTCCTCCTGTCCAGTCCAACACCGCTTGCA
>CBKWLJ010000357.1:0-9940 GCA_966675205.1 uncultured bacterium | reverse complement strand
CGAATTAAGCGCGAGTTTCGAGAAAGTCTTTCGGTATTTACTGTGATTCGACGCTCATTTGCTGGTCTTTTCAATAAAGACGCCTCGATGCAGGCATGGATTGATGAATTTAAAGAACGCTGTCAGCGAGAACTAAAATCTTCTCTTGAAGAAGTCTCGAATGAAGGAGCGCAGCACTTTGTTGATGGAGTTCGTCAACTTCTTGAAGGACTAACCCAAGACCTTAACAGCATCCAAGCGAATCAAATTCAAAGCAGTAGCATTTCCATCAAAATTTTAGAACGTCGTCAGGATGTGATTGAAAGTGTTAAATGCAAAGTGAATCGACTTTTTACAGATGATGGACTGATTCAATCTTTGTCCTCAAACGCCGATAATATGGCTGCCGAAATTGTGGGAGGGGCGTTTGTTGCGGTTAGTGGGTTGATTTTGCGGATTATTGAGTTTACAGTTGCCGAAGCGATTTTGGATGCGATCGGTATTGCCTTTGCAGGTATTGGTGTTGTGGTGTTCGCCGTTGGCATCGCATGGCAGAGGAATCGAATTATCCAGCGGTTTGAACAAGCGTTGGACAAAGAGAAAGATAGGTTCAAAGGCGATGTGAGCGATCGCTTAAATCAGAAGCTCAGTCTTATCTACGAAGAAGTTGAGCGGATTTTTGTGCAATTCTATGACTATGTGGAACGGGAAGAACAAGAGATTGGGCCCATTTTGGAAAGATACAAAAGCATTCAAACAAATGCTCAACAGCTTTTTAGTCAAATGGCAATTAAATTGACATGAAGTTAATAGAACATTTGAATTATCACTCCTAATTGAGGTTATTCCGCCGGATTTGATACTAGAGGTGTTTCAGTTCTCCCCTAAAATGACATAAAACAGTTACACCTGCTATAAAATGACTCAACCCATCTGTTACTTGAATGGCAAGTATATTGCATTTGACCAAGCTTGCTTGCCCCTCAATGATTTAGGAATTGTTCGGGGGTATGGGGTATTTGATTTTCTCCGCACTTATAATGGGATGCCCTTTAAACTGCGAGAACACGTTCAAAGGCTGCAAAACTCAGCAAATTTAATCGGATTAAGTTTACCCTGGTCAACTGAGGAAATAGCAGCGATCGCAAAAAACACACTTGAACGCAATAATCTCCCGGAAGCTAACATTCGCATTGTCGCTACTGGCGGTTCTTCGCCTGACTTTATCACTCCTTCAGGGCAACCGAGTTTAATGGTGATTGTGACTCCGGTTTCTCAATATCCCAAAGAATATTATGAACAAGGAATCAAAGTCATCACGGTGCAAACCGAGCGGTTCTTACCTAAATCAAAAAGCTTGAGTTATATCTCTGCTATCAGTGCCCTCCAACAAGCGAAACTGAATCAGGCTGTTGAAGCACTTTATGTGAATCAACAGGGTCAGGTGTTGGAAGGAACAACGACTAATTTCTTTGTTTTTCAAGGTTCTCAACTGATTACACCTCAAGAAAACATTCTGAAAGGAATTACAAGAGATGTGGTCTTAGAACTTGCCAAAAATCAATTTGAAATTGTTGAGCAACCAGTTGATTACAGCGATTTGAGTGATTGTAATGAAGCGTTTATCACCTCTTCGACGAAAGAAATTATGCCCGTCGTTCAAATTGATGAACTCCATCTCTCTCAGGGAAAACCAGGAGAAAAGACTCAACTTCTAATGGATTTATTTCACAACTATACGAAAGGCTGATACTGAGTTTTCTGGGTTAACTTAACGTACAGGGATAGGCGATCGCATTCGTCGGCACCAAGTAACCCTTGGGATCGCAGATATCGGGTAATACTCAACGTGACAGCGATTGCGTGTAGGGAGTTTGGCAATCGGTGTCTCCAAGAAGGAAAAAATATGAGCGATCTCATAACAATAGAGGAGTATGTAAACAGGAAAAAACATGACTTAGCTAAGTAACGCGATCGCACTCACCAGTAGAGGAAGTATGACTGAATCCAGCACCAATGCGATTAACCGACTCACGGAAGCAATGATTGCAAGCCGTGAAGTAACAGATCGGCAACTTCGCGCTTTAGCCACCACGGTTGAGCAAACTAGTCAGAATGTTGACCGTGCTGTAGAAGGAATGCAACGCGCAACAGACCGTATCGAGCAGTCAGCAACCCGTTTTGAGCAGTCGGCAGACCGTATCGAACACCAAGTTGGGGTAATGTCGGAACATCTCACGGCGATCGATATCAAAATCGAGCGTCTGACCGACAAAATTGAGCGACTGGCTGACCGAATTGATGAACTCACAAGAGCGATTAATGGACATCTAGAGGTCGCTAAGCAGCAATCAACTAATATCGCTGAGCTAACCAAACTCGTAGCCACTCAAGCCAACACAGTTGCTATGTTGATCAGTCGAACAGGTTGAAGGAGGAAAGGAGAAGGAATTGCAATTTCTTCCATCCCTTTAACCTTTTCCCTGGAGCGAAGTGACTCCTTTTCCCTATCCGAAAGCTTCAACTACAGCACCGCTAGAACGGATTGAATCAATTCTTGTAAGTGTTGCTCACAAAATCTCTCTGCTGCCTTGAGGGACATCCCTCGCTCAAGGGCATAAGTCTCGAAGGCGTTGTAAATCATCGCTTCGGCAATTTCCTTTTCATCTTGTGCGATCGCCCATCGTAGTTCAATACATCCTCTAATAATCAAATCAACTAACTGCCTTTCGTGCCTTAAGTCAGCAAGAAGCTGTTCTGCGATGCTTTGATCGGCGTGTTTACTCATTCGTCTTTGGAGAGAGGCTTAGGTGAGGTAGATTTTTGGCATTGCATAATACAGGGATGACTCTTGTGAGGTAAGCGTCCCACTTACCCCGGAATGATTTAGGACGGGCGAGACGCCCATCCCACAAATAACAGCCTCTTCATCTCACTGCTATGCAACGCCAACTTTCTGGTTCAGCGAGTTGTAACCACCGTTTTGAGGCAGTAGCGATCGCCTGACTCAATTGTGCCAAACCCTCAGTTAGCTGCTGCATCTATAAAATGAGAGAACCATTGGCAAATCGTCAGATATTTTTGGGCAAAGTTGAAATTGTGCAGCGCAAACCTACACCAGAAGAAATTCGTGAAGCAGTTGGCAAGACTGTTCCAGACATTATTGCGCCGGACTTACAAGTCTTGTTCTGTGGCATCAACCCTAGTCTTTACAGTGCAGCAGTCGGACATCACTTTGCCCGTCCGGGAAATCGCTTTTGGCCAACACTACATGCGGCAGGCTTTACAGGACGCTTGCTTGCACCGTTTGAAGATGGCGACTTTGTGCAATTCGGGTATGGTCTGACGAATATTGTAGATCGGGCAACAGCAAGGGCGGATGAATTAGACGCTGAAGAACTGATACAAAGTTGCGTTCATACGTAGCATATGCATGTTCTCCGCGTCCCCGCGTCCCCGCGTCTCCGCGTCAGTCTGGACTACTATGTTTGAATGCAACTCGGTATGATCGCAGGGCATCAACAGTTGGCAGCCAAGGTACAGCAATATCGACCACGAGTTTTGGCTGTTCTGGGTATCAGTGCTTATCGAACAGCATTCAATCGACCTAAAGCTGTCATCGGGAAACAGGGCGAATCCATGCATGGAACACTCATCTGGGTACTCCCTAATCCCAGTGGCTTAAATGCACATTATCAACTCAAAGACCTCAAACGAGTGTACCGAGAACTACAACTTTACCTAGTGCAGCGTGACGAAAATAACCCACCCGTTCAAAAAGGTTAAAAAGCTTGCTTTACAAGCAATATCCCTTGGAGCCTTCTGCCCTCTGCCCTCTGCCCTCTTGCACTAGCCGCTCATTGATTCGGCTGACGCTGCACAACGGCTGTGACAATGCCGATGCCAAATGCTCCAAGGAGTGCAAAACCTAAGAATAACTGACTGCCTTCAAAGATTCCCGCTCCTGCCGCTACCCAAAGGGGTTTGGCAATGAGAATGCTGACAATAAGTGCGAACAAATAGCTTTGCCAACGGGTTTGAGTGAGTCCTACGGCATAAGCGACGAAATCAAATAATCCTGTCATCAAAAAGCCAGTCATTAGGAAAAAGTTACGTTCTAAGTGTCGTTGGCCGAGGCGATCGACTTTTTCCATAAATTGCTCCCCTACAAATCGCTCTACTAAGCCGCGTCCGTAGCGACGGGCAATATAAAAATTGAAGGTACAAGACACTAAATCTGCAAGTGCGACTATCAGTAATCCCTGAACAAACCCAAACAAACCTCCGGCTAAAATTGCGTAAGCCGTTCCCGGAAGGACGGGCACAATGATGCTGGTAAAGCGCAATCCAAACACGATCGCAGGTGCCCAAATGCCAAATTGATCGACCTTTTCTCGGACTTGCTCAATACCAATTTTGTTGAGCAGCCCAATCGCTAAAACAATGAGAACTCCTATCAGAACCCATCGCCCAATTTTCATCCAGTTGTACTTCATTGCAGCTCAACGACTCAATATCTATTGGGTATAGTTACACGAAATGGATGGCCAGAGAGCGATCGCTTATGAGAGGCAGGTCTTTGTTCAACATCCTGTATGATTTACGGGACGGCTTCACCCGTTGAGGCAGTCCAGATGGCAAACCACTGTTCTAGAGAGAGTTGGAGTGCTTCTGATAAAATTGCACTCTTAATTCTCTCTATTTTCTGAGTTCCGAGGATGGGCATAATTTTTGCAGGATGAGCAAGCAACCAAGCGAAAGCAACTTGATCGAGGGTTGCTTCACTCAGTTGATGAGCAACAGAGGTTAACGCTTCGCGCAGCCGAATGGACTGCTCATCCTTCCCTGTAAATAGGCGTCCCCCTCCTAAAGGAGACCATGCCATAGGTGCAATCCGCAACTGTTGACATTGATCTAAGGTGCCATCTTGAAAAGCGGCGAGGTGCTGCACAGAGATTTCAATCTGATTGGTGACGAGGGGGAAGTCAAGCCGTGATGCTAACAAATTAAAGTGGTTGGGCAGAAAGTTAGATACTCCAAAGTGCAAAACTTTCCCTGACTGCCGCAGTTGGTTAAATGCGGTTGCCACTTCGTCAGCATCCATCAGTGGATCTGGGCGATGAATCAGTAGCAAATCGATATAATCTGTTCGTAACTGCTGAAGTGAATTTTCAACTGATGACAGGATGTGAACGGCACGAGTATCGTAATGCTTGAGGGTATGAGCAGGACGATTTTTAGAAACGAGCTTGATGCCACACTTCGTCACGAGTTGCATCTGGCTGCGGAGGGAGGGCATTTTTGCCAAGGCATCGCCAAATAGCTGTTCGCAGGTGTAATCGCCGTAGATGTCTGCGTGATCGAAGGTAGTGATACCCAGTTCCAGGCAAGTCTGAATAAAATCCAGAATCTGTGTGCAACTCATGTCCCATTGAGCCATCCGCCACACACCGAGTGCCAAACGCGAACAGGTGGGGCCTTCTGGAGAGAGGTTAATCTGGGAAACAACCATATATTGTATGGTGAGTGATTTTTTTGTATAGACTTGGCAGCAAGCTATAGATACCCTCAACAGTAGCGCAGAATGTTATTTCCCCTCACAGTAGAACAGGGCGAATATCCTGGCATCATGATTAAAGATGTTGTTGGCAGCAAGGGGAATTTAAATCATGCGGTGTGCAATTAGTAGTCGTGCGGGGCAAGTTCTGGCAAGAGGCCGCCTGCTTCTGCACAAGGGTGAAGATGGGGAGTTGCGATTGGATTTGGAAACCGATGGGGGAAAGTTGATTCAGGGGGGAATTGTGGGGCCGGATGGGGATATGAAATCAGCGAGTGAGGAGTTATTTCGTCAGTTCTTGACAGTCTGGGGGATGAGTGATTTGACTTTGACTGTAACAGTTCGATAAGCGATCGCTACTTTAGCCGCACAAATTTGGGAATTGGGGGTTGGGAAGAGATTTTTAGGCTTGGTTGCGATCGCTTGCTCGTGGGGAAGCTTGTACTATTGTTTATCGATGCTTGATCGAGTGTCAGGAGCGATTCCAAACAGGAAGAAGCCGCAATAAACTGCAACCAGCAAGTTAAAACCCTGTTGAACGCAGCTCAAAACCTCGCGAATGGAGTGCGGAACCTCATTCATGCAGTTCAGAGCCTCGCGAATGGAGTACAACAACCTCATCAATGGAGTTTAAAACCTCATTCATGCAGTTCGGAGCCTCTTTAATGGAGTACACAGCCTCTTTAATGCAGTTCAGAGCCTCTCTAATGCATTTCAGAACCTCATTAATGGAGTACAACAGCCTCTTTAATGCAGTTCAGAGCCTCATTAATGGAGTACAACAGCCTCTTTAATGTAGTTCGGAACCTCATTAATGGAGTACAAAGCCTCTTGTCACCGGATTGCTACTAGGGGCGGATTTAGATGCTGTTTCCTGTATAAGTGTAAATGTCCGAAGATCCCCCTAAATCCCCCTTAAAAAGGGGGACTTTAAAGATTTTTAGTTCCCCCGTCCAACCAAGGTATAGTTTCTTCTGGCTCCCCCCTTTTTAAGGGGGGTAGGGGGGGGGATCAATCCACAATAAAGCAACACAGCCCATTAACATTACTTGAGAACTTCTACCTGTCATCAGATTCCTGCTTCTCAACCCGAATCTTTGCCAAGAAAACCCCAAGAAAAATTACGTACAAAAACAAGACAACAGGAAATATAGACTCAATTATTGTCCAATGATTCGGATTAGTTTCTACAGGTTCCCAGAGCGTCTGAATGAATGAGTAACAAGCTTTCCCTTGTTTGATGCCAACACAACTTGCAGGACTAGAAAGCAAGGTCAAAACTTGAAAAATCGCGACGGCATATAACAAAATGCGGCGATATCTAATATTTGAATGACGATTTCTTGCTTGAACCAACCCTAAACCCACAACCGAAGCCGTATACAAAGAGTAGGAGGGGAAAAGGAGGAACAGATAAAATATCCAAGCCCCAATCGTGAAAGCAATTCCCAAGTGAACGACCAAACTGATTAATATATAAAGGACAAAAAATAAACTAAACTTCCAAGCTTTAATAGTCGGTGACATTTTCAGGTAATGACTCAAATTCTCAAGATGGGGATTCTTCATCCAGTTTCAGATTTTATTGAGGGCAATGCTACTGCTAGTAACGCCTCTCCTCACTATTTCTATGAAGGATTTTGCCTTCAAACGGGTGAACTGCTGAGACTACCTCGCACCCCAATAGCCGAAGCGATCGCATATGGCTTGATGCAGTACCTTGCCCACGATGAGTGTTATACCAAAGAGGGCAAGATGTATGGAATACTGCTGGTTGAACTCCCTAACGGCGAACAACGAGTACTCAAAGCCTTCTCTGGTCTTCTCAATAGTCAAAGTATGATAGAAGGCTGGGTACCATCGATTCCGGGACGTGACCAAGTTGCGATCGAAGAAGCCCGGACTTTAGCCCAACTCGACGCTATCAAGCAAGAACTCATTAGCCTGAAGCAACTACCAGAACGGCAGCAGTATACAACACTGTCTCACGACTTCGAGCAACAATTGCAAACCATGAGCGATCGCCATCGCGATTGCAAACATCAACGACAAGAAAAACGGCAGCAACTCTGCGAAACACTCACACAAGAAGCCCTCACGCTTGCCCTCGAACAACTTGACGAAGAAAGTCGTCAACAGGGGATTGAGCGACGGCAACTCAAACGCCAACAAAATGAAATGTTGCAGCCCCTCAAAGCGAAAATTGCAGCAGCAGATGCCCGGATTCGGGAACTGAAGCAACAGCGTAAAGCCTTATCTCAGCAATTACAAGCTCAGATGCACGCTGCCTACAGCTTGACGAATTTTTCCGGGCAATCTTTATCCTTGCAACAACTGATGCCACAAGGTTTGCCCACTGGAACAGGAGACTGTTGTGCGCCCAAACTGCTCCACTATACAGCAACGCAGAATCTAAAACCCCTGGCAATGGCGGAGTTTTGGTGGGGACCTTCTTCGGTAAATCAGGATAAAGTTCAGGGAGAATTCTATGGAGCTTGTGCAGAACGCTGTCAGCCTTTGATGGGGTTTCTGCTTTCGGGGTTGCCGGAGAAACAAAGAGGGGAAGGGGGAGAGTCAGAGAATTGCTACCCAACCCGCCAGGGGTTCAAACCCCTGTCTAATGGCTCAAGTCCACTCAAGTGGACTGAAAATAATGTAGGGGAGTTAGCGAAGCGGGACGTAGTCCGGAACGAGCGTCAGCATTCGGGCAATCAATTTTGCCAATCAACCGAGATTTCCCTCTCGCGATGGTTCTCCGTGGAGAATCGGTTCAGTAATAGTAGGGGCAATCCCCCCGTGGTTGCCCCGTCAGAGTTTAGGAGTAGGCACGGAGAGACAAACCCTACGAGAAATCGTCATTTCGGCGGTTACTGTACCGATGCCCTAGTTGCTGGGTTACCCATTATTTATGAAGATGAATGGCTGATTGCGGTGAATAAACCCCCAGGATTACTTTCAGTACCGGGTCGTTATCGCGATACCTTTGATAGTGTCCTCAGTCGCTTGTGTCATCTGTTGCCTGAAGGGATGGCACTGATGGCTGTGCATCGTTTAGATCAGGAAACGTCGGGTATCCTGTTACTCGCTCGTGACAACAAAACTTATCGTCAACTTAGTCAGCAGTTTGAGCAGCGACAAGTCCACAAAGTTTATGAAGCTGTGCTTTCCGGTTGTGTGACAAGTGAACAAGGTGCGATCGCATTACCGTTGTGGGGCGATCCTGAAAATCGCCCTTATCAGCGAGTCGATGAAGAGCGGGGTAAGCCTAGCTTGACTCACTTCCAAGTTATCGCCAGGGAAGGAGACTGCACCCGTGTAGAGTTTATCCCGCTAACAGGACGCACCCATCAATTAAGGGTTCATGCGGTTGATTCGAGAGGACTGGGGATACCGATTTTAGGCGATCGCCTTTATGGATGTCGTGCTGCTGCCAGTCGGTTACATTTGCACGCGAGAGAACTTCGTTTCCAGCATCCGCAATCCGGTCAAATCCTCCATCTCCAAGCCAAGACACCCTTTTAACGTCTTCTCTTCACAAAATGAGCGATCGCGTTTCATTCGTCCGCGATCAACCTCATCATTCTACTTAGGGCCAACACTGCCTTGTCGGGCAGTTGTTGAAAATGCAGCAAAGGGATACTCAATCAAAACTGGGCCTTCAGGTACAAAGCGCGACTTACAATTTGTCTTTTGCCCCAATCCTTTAAGAGAACCAATAGGAACTGGAGTTTTGAGCTTCTCCAGTTCTTGAACTTCCCAGTAAACCGCCCAAATCGGTCTTTCCGTAGCAGCCGCTTTAGGACGAAAATGGGATTTGCCAGGATAGCGACCATTCCGGGAAGGAAGGTGCCCAATATAACGAGCACGCCACCTGGCTTCTGTATTTAATGGCTGATCTCCCTCGGCATCAGAAGCGTAGATCAACACTTCAACCGCTCGCTCTTTCCGTAGTTCATCGGCTTTGCGTAAGATTTCAAAGGCCATGCTGCCAAAAGCAACCTTGGGCAATCCTTCAGGGGTAATGTCCTCTAAGTTTAACTGAGCAGCGATCGCTTCTAATCCAGAAATCAAATGGCTCTCTGGAACAGGAGCAAGAATTGCAAATTTACGGGTGATCTCCATTCAACAATCTTCTAAGCTTCCTTAAGCATTCTAGGCTGCCCGTGACCTGTCTGGAAAAATTGACGGAGGGAAGGGTTCAGGGACGCGGGGAGGGGGAGACACGGGGACAGAAATTGGACGAGGATTGAGACCCCGCCCAATTCCAGGCGTCCCATTCAAAGAATGGGACGAGGCTTCAAACCCTTGGACATTCACGCCCTTGGGCGTCTCATGGCTCGCGTCGCACCTCTCACGGGAACTCTCCGCGTCCCCGTGTCTCCGTGTCTCCGCGTCTTCTTCGGT
>CBKWLJ010000356.1:0-9948 GCA_966675205.1 uncultured bacterium | reverse complement strand
GGGGGCGATTCATGAATCGCCCCTACTATATATGGTATCCATGCGTAAGTCCTGACCATGCTACGCAAACGCTATCAAAAAAATAATTTTGCCAGAGGTCTTTTGTATGTTCCTTGAAAAGAATTCGATATTACGTATTACAAATTACGTAGCTTGTTCGCCGCGAGAGCGAGTACTACGAATTTTCAATCTTTAGCCAAGGATGTGTATTACAATACATGGAATTAACTGAATAAAGTATAGAGATATACATCCAGAATTTTTTAAGGGAATATTCTGTTGTGAAGTGCTGGTAAGCCTTCGGAAATCCCTCTCAATGTAGATGTTTATGATTTCTATTCTTGACTATCGTTCGATGAGATCCGACCTGGAAAAATAGCGATGTTTAGATGGAACTCTTACTTCAAACACCTCCGGTGCCGAGTAGACTTCCTCAAGTCGCTAAAGCTAACACTCGTTTCAAGCTGCATCTAACTTCGCTCACACGAAGATTGCTTCGCGATCGCGATCGCTAACGCATCGCAAGTGTCATAGGTTAAGAGTTTGCTGGTCATTTTATCGATAACCAGTGATTAAACACGCTTAACCTCACGGCTTAAAAATCGCACGCTTTAAAAGGCACAAACTTAATATGATACAAGCGACCGCTCTCAGAGTAAAAGAAGGCCCCCTGTCCGCTGAAGAATTGCGGAAGATGAACGCCTACTGGCGCGCTGCTAACTACCTTTCTGTTGGACAAATCTATCTCCTCGACAATCCCCTGCTGAAGGAACCCTTGAAGATAGATCACGTCAAACCAAGGCTACTAGGACATTGGGGGACGACTCCGGGGCTCAATTTTATCTATGTTCACATGAACCGGGTCATTAAAAAATACGACCTAGACTCCATTTATATTGCAGGGCCGGGACACGGAGGCCCAGGTTTAGTAGCGAATACCTACCTTGAGGGTACCTACAGCGAATATTACCCCAACATTTCCCAAGATGAAGAGGGGATACAGAAACTGTTTAAGCAGTTTTCCTTCCCGCGTGGAATTCCTAGCCACGTTGCGCCGGAAACACCGGGTTCCATCCACGAAGGCGGTGAATTGGGTTATGCCGTTTCTCATGCTTATGGGGCGGCGTTCGATAACCCCGACTTGGTTGTTTGCTGTGTCGTGGGGGATGGGGAAGCCGAAACCGGGCCACTGGCAACCGCTTGGCACTCCAATAAGTTTCTCAACCCCGTCACTGATGGGGCAGTTTTGCCGATATTGCACCTGAATGGCTACAAAATTGCTAACCCGACGGTGCTGGCACGAATCAGCCATGAGGAGTTAGAAAGTTTGTTTGTGGGTTACGGCTATAAACCCTACTTTGTGGAAGGGTCTGAACCTGAAGCCATGCATCAGTTGATGGCAGCCACCCTAGATACAGCGATCGAAGAAATTAAAGCTATTCAGCATAATGCTCGTACTAATGGTCATACGAAGCGCCCTCAGTGGCCGATGATTATTTTGCGATCGCCCAAGGGTTGGACAGGGCCCAAGGAGGTCAATGGTAAAAAAACAGAGGATTATTGGCGATCGCACCAAGTCCCCTTTGCGGAGATGAAAAGTAAGCCAGAACACCTCAAACTCCTCGAAGAGTGGATGAAAAGCTACAAGCCAGAAGAACTCTTCGATGAAAACGGCACACTCATTCCAGAACTCGCAGAACTCGCTCCCAAGGGACATCGGCGCATGGGCGACAACCCCCACACCAATGGAGGTCTACTGCTGCGCGACCTGAAGATGCCCGACTTCCGGGATTATGCCGTCGAAGTGACCAAACCCGGTACGGAGTACGCAGAAGCCACCCGTGTTTCGGGTCAATTCCTGCGGGATGTGATGAAGCGCAATATGCACAACTTCCGCATCTTCGGTCCAGACGAAACTGCGTCTAACCGTTTGAGCGATGTGTTTGACGTAACCAATCGCGCCTGGATGGCCGAAACCTACTCCTACGACGATCACCTCTCTCCTGATGGTCGGGTGATGGAAATCTTGAGCGAACATACCTGCCAAGGTTGGCTAGAAGGCTATTTGCTCACGGGACGGCATGGCTACTTCTCCTGCTACGAGGCGTTTATCCACATCGTTGACGCCATGTTCAACCAGCATGCCAAGTGGCTGGAAAGTTGTAACCACATTTCCTGGCGCAGGTCGATCCCCTCTCTCACCTACCTGCTAACCTCTCACGTTTGGCGGCAAGACCACAATGGTTTTAGCCACCAAGACCCTGGCTTTCTTGATGTTGTGGTGAACAAAAAAGCAACTGTTATCCGGGTTTACCTGCCCCCCGATGCCAACACGCTGCTGTCTGTTACCGACCATTGCCTACGTAGCCGGAATTACGTCAACGTCGTTGTTGCTGGAAAGCAACCCGCGTTGCAGTTCCTGGATATGGATGCTGCCGTTAAGCACTGCACCCAAGGCGTTGGCATCTGGGAATGGGCAAGCAACGACCAAGAGAGCGAACCTGATGTAGTAATGGCTTGTTGTGGAGATATTCCCACCGCAGAAACTTTAGCTGCTGTTGACTTGCTACGTCAGCACTTCCCCGATTTGAAGGTCAGGGTAGTGAATGTGGTGGACTTAATGAAACTCCAACCCGAAACCGAACATCCCCATGGACTGAGTGACAGAGATTTTGATTCTCTGTTTACAACAGATAAACCCATTATCTTTGCCTTCCACGGCTATCCTTGGTTGATTCATCGTCTAGCCTACCGTCGAACCAACCACAAGAACTTGCATGTTCGGGGGTACAAAGAAGAAGGAACGACAACTACACCCTTTGACATGGTTGTCCGCAACGATCTCGATCGCTTCCATTTGGTGATGGACGTAATTGATCGCGTGCCCAAACTCCAGTACAAAGGGGCACACGTCAAACAAATGCTCCGCGACAAGCTCGTCGAACACATCCATTACATCTCTAAGTACGGGGATGATATGCCAGAGATTCGCGACTGGAAGTGGCCTTACTCCGGTACTCCTTCTGCACAAAAGCCTTGGGACGCCCAAGAAGCTCGACCAGAAGAAGCAGGAGATGAGGCCGAGTCAGTCCGTTCAGATCGATAGTAGTCAGGTAGGCATTGCCCGCCCTTCGACTTAGTTTGATTAGGGTTAATCAGCCGGATATGAAATTAGGGGCGATCTAAGGTCGCCCCTCAATACTGCTCGGTTAAGAAGAAAGTTGCTTGAAAAAACCGGGGAGCTGGAGGAGAGGAATTAGAGCTTATTCGAGCATGGAGAGTCTTGCACAAAACTATTTGCGGGAAAACGTAAATGTTGAGAGAACAGTGTCAAATACTTTTTCATTAAAAACGCTATCAGGAACCCGTTCACCACGAGAATTTTGTACAAATTTATACGGAACAGAAATAGTAATCATGTATCTCCGGTCAGGAGTTAAGAAAGACACATTTTTCGTGTACCCTAGAATGCTAGCGTTATAAGCAACAGCCGTTTGCTGAGAAACACTTCTTATTGTCTCAAGATTTTCCGCTAATGGGTTTTGTCTGACCAAATCAATCACACTCTGATTTCCAGAATGAATCGGTTTAGTATAAACAGAAATACCATCAGGTAACTCTGTAGGAACTTTGTTTTTGAGTAAACATTGCGCTCTTTCAAAACTTCTAGGGTCAAGAACTAGAATTCCATTATGATTCAGTACTATGGTTCTGTAGTTCTTGGGTACTCTAAAGTGATAGTTAAATTGTTCTTGACGAATCATTCGAGTTTGCTCTAAAGGAGGAACAATATCATTAGTTTGAGGACAGAGTTGAGCTTGTACTAATGCTGATGGAATTACGAAAATAACGCTGAATAAGACGACTCCAAGTAAAGCCTGATTGAGTTTCATAATTTACCTTTTTTTTCAATGATATAAAAGAGATTAGATAAAGAAAAATGTTTGAGCTTTAATCAAATTTATTCAATCCCTAATTTTTGATAAAATTTTCCTGATTGAGATGGGAGGATTTAGTAAGATAGAAAAGTAAAACGTATGGCGCATAAAGTTACCCAACTGATGCTCCAGGTTAATCCACTCTGGTATTGGCATTCCATTCCCAGAGCAGGGGCTTGAAGCGCAGCTATTCTATTGGAATTACATTAGGTTTCATCAATACATCTATAGCGTCCCAAAAGGGGAGTCAATGATTAAAAACGGGATTGATTTCTAAAATTTACAAATTCTTAACCCGGATATGTTTCTATTTAGAGCGAAGAAAAAGTTAGTAAAAATTTTACCAGCTACAAAACCTTTAGTCGTTTAGCTGAGGCTCTAAATTTTCTCCTATGAAACCTCTACTTCACCGTACAAAAATTGTTGCAACCATTGGTCCAGCTAGCAGTTCTCCCGAGGTAGTCCGGCAAATGATTTTGGCGGGAATGAACGTGGCACGTCTTAATTTCTCCCATGGAAGCTACGAAGAACATGCTCGTGTTGTCACCATACTGCGTTCAATCTCCAAAGAATTAGATACCCCACTCACACTCCTCCAAGACCTCCAAGGGCCGAAAATCCGAGTAGGTCAATTGCCGGATGGAGAAATGAATTTAATCGAAGGGGAAAGTATCACCCTGGTACCGATCGCAGAGTATAGCCATCAGCCTCAAACGGTACCGATCGATTATCCCTACGTTGCAGAAGAAGCAGTCCCCGGAACACAGGTTCTCTTAGATGATGGACTGCTAGAACTGAAAGTCGAAGAAGTGATAGGCAATGCGGTACGCTGCCAAGTGATTGCAGGGGGTATTCTCAAAAACCGCAAAGGTGTGAACTTGCCGAGTTTGAATCTGCGTCTGCCTTCCCTGACGGAGAAAGACATACAAGATTTGGAATTTGGTGTTGCTCAAGGCGTAGATATTATCTCTTTAAGTTTTGTTCGTACACCAGACGATATTCAAACCCTCAAAGACTTTTTAGCGGCAAAAGGGGTAGATATCCCTGTGCTTGCCAAGATTGAAAAACCCCAAGCTGTTGCCAACCTAGAGGAAATTGTCAATCGGTGTGATGCCATTATGGTGGCACGGGGAGACTTAGGGGTGGAAATGAGTCCGGAGAAAGTGCCTCTCATCCAAAAGCAAATTATTCGGCTGTGTAACCAAAAGGGAATTCCGGTGATTACAGCCACCCAAATGCTTGACAGCATGATTCGCAACCCTCGCCCCACTCGTGCCGAAGCCAGTGATGTCGCGAATGCGATTATTGACGGGACTGATGCTGTAATGCTTTCTGGAGAATCAGCAGCAGGAGATTTTCCGGTAGAAGCCGTCAAAATGTTAGCGAGAATTGCAACTGACGTAGAGCCGGAAATTCAATTTGTCAACTACCCTCCTAGTGAAATTGATGAAACTCATGCCATGAGTGAAGCGTTGAATGTCATCGATAAAACCCTTGACCTTCAATGTATTGTAGCCTTGACAGAAACCGGCTATACGGCAAAACTGGCAGCAGCAGAACGACCCAAAGCTTCGGTCGTTGCTTTAACTCTCAACCCGCAAGTGTATCACCATCTCAATCTCGTCTGGGGGGTAAGACCGATTCTGCTCGAACAGCAAGGAGATTCTTTAGAGGAGATTCTGCAAGAAATGGAAGCTTGCTTGCTGCAACGCAATTTTGCCAGCCTAGGTGACAAAGTTTTAGTGATGGGAGGCATTCCAGCCCATAAAACCCGAGGTACGAATTTCCTCAAAATTCATACGATAGGGAATCATACTAAGTTGTAATTAGAATCGTAAAATTGGGAATATGGCTGGAGGTCTGCTCTAGCCGATCTTCTATCAACTGAGAGTTACGAATTGTAACGCAACTGAGTAGAAATAGGTAAAAGTTCCCCATTTTTTGGTAGTGAATGCCCGATAAAAAATACTAGGCGGTTTCTATCTAACTAATGTTCTATTCCTTATGCCTGATGCTCTTGATTAGAAATTGTTTTCATACTTAATAAGTGCATTCAAGGATAGAACTTGTAGGGAAGACCAGAAAGTTCGCTTTTAGCTACTCCTGTTACCTTCCCTACATCTCCATTTAATTGAATTTTGAATAATGAGCGCTGAATTATGAATCCTCATAATTCACGATTGGTAGTAAATTAGTACAGACATGACAGCAATTTGCGGCGAGCGATCGCAAATCCAACGTCACCTTTTCCAACGAGGCACTAGCCTAGCAGGGTGCAGCAAGACATAGTCCTGCCGCAAACGTCTCTACTACGATACCGCTCAACTTGGGTTCTCCAAGCTTGAGAGCGAGTATCTCTCCCAAAAAATGCACAGTTTATAGTCGGCAGGGAGAGTGCCGAAAAGCCTTTCATCGCTGATTCAATCAATCAGCGCGATTTCACCGACCAAGAACTGGCTAACAGGTTCAT
The DNA here is from genome assembly GCA_966675205.1 of uncultured bacterium. GTDB lineage: Bacteria > Cyanobacteriota > Cyanobacteriia > Cyanobacteriales > Coleofasciculaceae > JBFLZA01. The sequence continues at coordinate 3,540 of CBKWLJ010000356.1, read as the reverse complement.
TATTCACAGTTCATAATTTTTATTGAATGCAACTTGGTATGGCTACTTCCTAGGAAAAATCAGGAGTGTAAGAGTTGCGTTATGAAATCATCTTCACCAAGGCCCTCCGATATTGCAGCTAGACCGAATATATCTAATGTTATTTTGATTACTGGTGCTGCTGCTCTTGGGGGCTTTTTATTTGGTTTTGATACGGCTGTAATTAATGGTGCTGTTGCAGCACTGCAAAATCATTTTAATGCTAGCAGTGCAATGACAGGATTCGCCGTGTCCTCAGCACTGTTAGGTTCTGCGCTTGGAGCTTTCATCGCAGGCCCAATCGCGGATCGGCTAGGTCGTACCAAGACCATGATCATTGCTTCAGTATTATTTACCATAAGTGCCATTGGTTCTGGTCTTCCGTTTACGATTTGGGACTTTATCTTCTGGCGTGCCTTGGGTGGAATTGCGGTTGGGATGGCTAGCGTGCTTGCACCGGCTTACATTGCGGAGGTGGCTCCTGCTCACTTGCGGGGAAGACTCGGTTCTCTCCAACAGTTAGCAATTGTAGTGGGTATTTTTGTGGCACTACTGTGCGACTACTTCATAGCTTTAGGTGCAGGGGGGTCAGCTGAGGGCTCGTTTTGGTTTGGAGCTACGGCTTGGCGCTGGATGTTTTGGTCGGAAATCCCACCGGCTGTACTCTATGGGGTCGCAGCTTTGATGATTCCTGAATCGCCCCGGTATTTGGTCGCTCAGGGGCGACATCAAGAGGCGGCAAATGTTCTTGCCAGGGTTGAGGGAGGCGACGTACATTCTAAAGTTGAGGAGATTCGCCAGACAGTTCTCACGGAGCGCAAACCTCAATTTTCTGACCTCCTGAGCCGAAGTGGTGGTCTGCTGCCGATTGTTTGGATTGGAATGGGCCTATCCATTCTCCAGCAATTTGTTGGCATTAACGTCATCTTTTACTACAGCAGCATTTTATGGCGGGCAGTTGGATTTTCAGAACGAAATTCCCTTCTGATTACGGTAATCACCAGCGTAGTCAATATTGTGACAACGTTTATCGCGATCGCTACTGTAGACAAGTTTGGTCGCAAACCTCTGCTGTTGTTAGGGTCAATTGGAATGACCCTCACGCTAGGAACACTGGCAGTTGTCTTTGGCAACGCTGCAATCGACCCTACCACGGGGAACCCAACGCTACCCGGTTTATCGGGAATTATCGCGCTTGCAGCAGCTAACCTTTATGTCGTTTTCTTCGGTTTCTCTTGGGGCCCAATCGTCTGGGTACTGTTGGGAGAAATGTTTAATAACAAAATTCGAGCGGCTGCACTTTCAGTCGCTGCCGCAATCCAGTGGATTGCTAATTTTGCTGTCTCCACTACCTTTCCCCCCTTACTCAAAACCTTCGGTTTAGGAGCTGCCTATGGTCTTTATACACTCGCGGCAGCAATTTCAATCTTTTTTGTTGCACTTTTAGTCAGGGAAACCAAAGGCAAAGAACTAGAACAGATGTAAAAGTAAATCTATAGCAGAATGGCACTGACTTAAGGATGGTGGGCAGTGCCCACCCTACGAATTTTGGAAGCTTTTAGCTATCTTATTTAGGCTTATTTCAGTGACATTCATCTATAGTAATCCTAGATGAATTGTGAAAAACGTCCTCCTTGTCTTTACTTGTACACAAATCAAATAGGATGGCTATAAAATTTAGCTGTAATCATGAAGTTCAATTCATTCAATCTCGCTGCTCTCAGGTCAATCGATTTTGGATTTGCGATCGCGTTTGCGTAGTATGGTGCGCTAGCAGCATAGCGAACGCAGCGCAGCGAGGATTTTAAACTTTGGATTGACTCCACCCTAAAGTGTAGAGCTGGAAAATGCGAGGATTTGAGATTTACGATTTCTTCCGTCTTGAAAGACAGGGCTTGAAACCAAAGATATATTTAATCCAAAATCCCAAATCTAAAATTTAAAATTGTTTCGGTCACACAGATTTAGGGAATAATCATGAAAATCTTGGTACTGAATGCCGGATCGAGTAGCCAGAAGAGTTGCCTGTACCAAATTGATGATACTTTACCCGATTTACCCCCAACACCCCTGTGGGAAGCAAAAGTGGATTGGACTAAGCACCCAGGTAAGGCAGAACTAGAGGTAAAAACGCAAAGTTCAATCTTAGAAGAACAATTACAAACCAATTCCCGACCTGATGTGATTTCCCACCTGTTAGAAACTCTGACGAGTGGCAACACCCAAGTGATTGAGAATTTTGCAGATATTGATATTGTTGGTCATCGGGTGGTACATGGTGGACAGGAGTATCAAAGTCCAGTGGGGGTAACCTCTGAGGTTAAGGATGTAATTAAACGCCTCTTTACATTAGCCCCAGCTCACAATCCAGCGAATTTAGAAGGAATTGAACTGTTGGAGAAGCTGTTACCCAATGTCCCACAAGTGGCGGTATTTGATACAGCTTTTCATTCCCAGATGCCTCCACAAGCTTTCGTGTATCCTCTGCCCTATGAATTTATAGAGCAAGGGATTCGCCGCTATGGATTTCATGGTATTAATCATCAATACTGTGCTGGCAAAGCCGCTCAAATGTTGGGCAGAGATTTAGATGAGTTGCGGTTAATTACTTGTCATTTAGGCAATGGCTGCTCATTAGCTGCTATCCGTCAGGGTCATAGTGTTGATACAACCATGGGATTTACACCCATTGAAGGCTTAATGATGGGAACTCGCTCTGGTTCAATTGACCCCGGAATCTTGATTCACCTGATGCGGCAAGGTTACGATGCCCAAAAGTTGGATGAAATGCTCAATCGGGGTTCGGGATTAAAAGGAATTTCTGGTGTATCAGGCGATTTGCGGGCCGTGATGAAAGCGATTAATCAAGGCGAATCTCGTGCCCAACTCGCCTTTGATATGTATGTGCATTCCCTTCGTAGAAATATGGGGGCAATGCTGGCATCACTGGGAGGATTAGATGCTGTGGTATTTACGGGTGGCGTTGGGGAAAACTCAGCAGCAGTAAGGGCAGGTGCTTGTGCAGCTATTGAATTTCTGGGTTTGAAACTTGATGGCGAGAAAAATGCCCAATCTCCTAAGGATGCTGATATTGCCTTAGCTGACTCTACCGTGCGTGTGTTCATTGTACAGGCACAAGAAGATTGGGCGATCGCACAAGAGTGCTGGAAGTTGGCAAACACCAACCCCCTCAATTCATAGAACAGGCCGCTTAACTCGAACTCGATTCGTTATCCGTACCATCCGGCATTACTGCCCCAATTAAAAGTGCATCAGTGAAATTCGCTCCCGTCAAATCTGCTTCAAACAGAAAGGTATGACTCATATTTGCCTCCACAAAAATCGCTCCTGTGAGAATGGCAGAACTTAATAACCCTTCAGTCAAATTGGCTTTCAACAGCAGCGCATTACTCAGATTAGCTCCGGTGAAGTTCACCCTTGCTAAGTTGGCTTCTCTAAGGTCAGCATTACTTAAATTAGCTCTACTTAAGTTAGCTTCAGCTAGATTGGCTCGACTGAGAT
>CBKWLJ010000355.1:0-9958 GCA_966675205.1 uncultured bacterium | reverse complement strand
ATATTGCATTGTGTAACAAGATATTTCGTTAGGAGTCAATTTGGCGCTAATTATTGGGTGATTACTCTTAAAACGAGGAGATGTTCAACAATGGCTTTATCAGATACCCAAGTTTTCGTCGCTCTAGTCGTAGCGTTGCTTCCCGGAATCTTAGCATTCCGTCTGGCAACGGAACTCTACAAGTAGAGTTACAGCCTTAAAGCAACAAAGAGCTGATCAAGGGACAAGCGAGAGTTCATTCAGGCTTTCGAGCTGAAAGTTCCTCCGGGAGCGAGAGTTAACCCTTAACTCACAACACGCTCCTCTCGCTTGATTGGCAAACAGCTTAAGTTTTCCCGATAATTGCAGCAATTCACTGTAAATTATCTGATAACATCGGCTTGCCACCGCCTTTGATAGGCTCTTTGTTCATTGACTCGTTGTTTCGATCCCGAACAAAGCAGCAGTATCAGCTCAGAGTGCATCCTAGAAACGCTATGCTAATATCTTCGGCGCTAGGCAAGCCAGCACAGTATTCTGACACATGAACGCATTCCAACCATCTACACCCACTCAGCAACCCTTAGATCCTCGTCGTATGGCTCGGCGACATCAGCGCCGTCAGCGACGCCATTCTTATCAGGCGGTTGTTGGTGAAACAACCGTTAAGTTGGCTGTTAATCTGGTGCTGAGTACCGCTGCAATCGCGGGACTGGTACAATTGCTGCCTTATCATTTGTCCCAGCAAGCCAAGTTAGGAGAGCTTCGATCAGAAGTGAAGCGTACTGAGGAACGAGTCCAGAGTTTACGTGCTGATTTTAGCCGCTCGTTTGACCCTGGGCAGACGCAGAATGTCATGCAAGAGCAAAGCTATCGAGTTGACCCCAATCAACGTCAAATCGTATTTCCTCAAGAACAGAATGCAAGGTATGAAAACTAACCCTCTTGTGGGTAAACTTAGTCTTAACAAGGGAGGAGAGAGACTCAAAACGAAGTACTAATGACTAATCAAGCACTCAGGGGTTCAAAAAGCTGGCTCATCCAAGTCTCTACCTTCCGGAACAGTTGATTAACACGACCTGAGTGCAGTAATTCAGTAAGAGCACGCTGATAATCTGCGATCGCACAATTCCAATCGCCACGCAAATGATAAGTACGACCTCGCTCAGCGTAGATATGCTCTTCTAAACCTCCCAACATTAAAGCCATATCCAGGTTTTCGAGCGCTAAATCATATACCCCTAAATCGCGGAACGTAATTGCTTGGTTAATCCAAGTCCGAGTATTGCCCGGATTCAGGTCAATTGCCATTTCATAATCACTCAGGGCTTCAGCTAACTGACCCATAGAGGCATAATAATTCGCACGATTGTTATAAGCATTATCCAATTCCGGGTTCAGTTGCAGTGCTTTGTTGTAATCAGCCAATGCTTTTTCACGCTGACCACACTGAAAGTAAATTAATCCCCGATTGTTGTAGTCAATCGCCCGATTGGGATGGCGTGCGATGAGCTGGGTAAGTAGGGCAATCGCTGCTGTATAATCTCCTTGTTTGGCTTTGCGGTGAGCACGCGATCGCAAAGTTTTATCTGAGGTTTGATGACCTTCCCTGAGTCCCTGTTGAACAGAATCTAAACGCCGTTGACTCTTCCGAGTCATGGGGAACCACTGTCTATTCTGGTCTTGGCAATTTACAAAAGCATGAGCGTTCATATCTTCCTCAACAGTACCTGCGGCCTATCTAAATTCAACATTACGGCGTGCAGCACCCTGCTGGTCGGTCTTAGTGTGTCACTTACTTAGGCGTCTTGATTCGCCTCTAACTACCACTTGGACTCTCCAATCCGTTTTGGATGTTCTTAAGAACTCTACAACACCGCTATACTCTTTTCCTGAAAAATAACGAAACGCAACACCCTTTGCATCTTCCTTGCGTCGGGTAAGCAGCTCTTTCGTGTGAGGCTTGTGAAATTGGCATAAGAGAAGCGATGCTCTTTTTACTCTCCCATGGGGAATGTAGATACTGGTAGAATGCAACCGAAGTCTCTAATTTGGTTGAGTCTCTAGTTATTAATACTTAGAGAAGGCAATACTTGCCCTCGCCCTCTATGGCGAAATTAATCAATGAGTAGAACCCTGACAAAAAACTTGCGACCCCAACTTAATTCTCTCCTTTCGCAAGAAAGGAAAACGGGTGATTTTTTGGCTTCTTCCCTTACTCCAAGGGAGATGAGAAGAATTTGACTTGAATTTTTGCAAGAAGTTTGCTCTTCTGGAAAGAATGTTTGGGTATCTTGATAGTTTTAACACAAAATAGTCCTATGACAACGGCAACATCTTTAGCTCAATCTCCTGATGTATCAACCGATAGCTATCTGGTAGTAGGTTTAGCCACCTGCTATCTCAAAGAAGATGGTGAAGTACACGAAGTCAAAGTCATCGAACCCATTCCTTCAGCGGCGCTAGAAGCTATTCTTAAGGGTATTCCTACATCCTATGCGATCGCTTGTGGCACAACATTGGGTGAGTTAGGCTTAGACGGAACGCTGCAAAAACCTGCGGAGTTTCCCACCCAAGCCCAGTTTTGCGATGATTTTATCGAACGTGCGATCGCAGCAGCACGCACCTACCAAAGTCGTCAGGAAGCACAGTCTCATATTCCTCTTGGCACAACGCGCAATGACTTCAACTACTCCACCGAACGCAAACGGGTACTCAATCAGACACGAGTCGTGCGTCGGGAAGACGATGTGAAGCAGCACGAATACACTCACAAGGTTCTATAAATATCCTAATTCCATGCTGAAACTTTATGGTGGTGCCCGGAGTCGGGCTTCAATTGTCCAGTGGTATCTCGAAGAACTGAGCGTTCCTTACGAATTTGTCTTGCTAGATATGCAAGCCGGTGAACATCGGCAACCTGAGTATCTAGCGATTAACCCCATGGGGAAAGTTCCAGCAATTGTGGATGGAGACTTTCAGCTATGGGAGTCGGGAGCGATTTTGCTCTATCTGGCTCAAAAATACGGCAATCTGTCTTCCTCTCCCGAAGCGCAAGCAAAAATTAACCAATGGATTATCTTCGCCAATGCCACATTGGGCCCAGGAATTTTCGTCGAAGCCAATCGGGAACGAGAAATGCCGAAGTTGATGACGGCGCTAAATCAAATTTTAGAGCAGCAGCAGTTCTTGGTGGGGGATGAGTTCACGGCTGCTGATGTAGCTGTTGGCTCAATCTTGGCTTATATCCCCATGATGCTACAGCTCGACCTGAGCGAATACCCAGCCGTTGTAGACTATACCAAACGGATGACGGAACGACCGGCTTTTCAAAAAGCGATCGGAGGACGACGGTAGGAAAGGGGAAAGGTTAAGGGGGAAAGGGGAAAGGGGAAAGGGGAGGACTTTCTTGGACAAACCTTAGAGTTGGGTTAATTTACGAGAAGGCTATGCCTGCGTTCCTCAACTCAACCTACAACTTTGACTTTCCTTTTTCCTTTTCCCCTTCCCCCTTCCCCTTGAATTAAAAAGGGTACCCACGAGGAGTACCCTTTATAGAATTTGAAGCTTAGAATTTTTTTTATCTGAAACCCACAGCAGCTTGCCAAACGAAGGCTAGCAGCAAGAAGAAGACTGGGATAACGGGAAGAACGTCTACTAAGGGGTCAAAGATGGAATAAGCTTCCGGCAGTTTGGCTAACAACAGTGCGGCTTCCATGTTTAAATTTACCTTTCCAACACAGTTTTCAGAATTGACATGTATCTTAACACGAACCGACCCCAAGCTAGATAAGAGTCAGAGCATCAAGTAAGAATTTTGAAAGCGTTCGTAATCTTATCACTTCACGTTCATTTTTGTTACTAGACCAGCTTGGCAGAAATAACCCACCAGTCAACCATGAACTATGAACCATGAACCATTACCAATTAGGCTGGTGGGAAACTTTCGCCGCGAAGGTCTAGTAGGTCAATTGAGATCTTGATGAAGATTTGTATCAGGCGTTAAGAGGAGAGCCAGACCCGCACCTGTAGCAAATATTTACGAAGTTGCTATTACAATTCATCGGAATTGATAGGATGTTTTTTTATCGGGTCGAGTTGCCAGTATCTGGTCGATAGAGTATGCTCCTGCACCACCAATAACCAGCGTTAGCATCCCTGCCAGAATTAAGATAGCAAGGGGAAAATCCGGAAAAGAGTCGCCTCCTGGTAACGGTTGCGGCATCCCTCCCCGGAGGAAAGATAAGACGATAAGGGTAGTGATGCTGATGGCGTTTAGTCCGGCTGCGATCGCAATTAGTGCCCCTATCAGTATCCCAAAACCACCGAGGAATTCAACCAATCCAACAACCCATGCCATCACCTCTGACCAAGGCACTCCCAACCCCTCCAGAAGATGGACAAGATTAGCACGACCAACGGCTACAAAAAGTTTGGGAAAACCCGCTTGCATCATACCAAGACCTAATACCAAGCGTAATGGCAGTGGTGCCCATTGATTCCATTGTTTAAACATAGGGTTATTACCATCAATTACGTTGTTGTGTACCTGACTAAGTTAAAAACTTCTGTATCTACTTTTCTCCCTTTGCTCTTTTCCCCTTTCCCTTTTCCTTCTCCACACGATATGCAATCTGTAAGCACGACAACTTAGGACATAGACGCCAGGAAGCGAACAGCATTAATCCCTGGCATGAAAAAGTAAGCGCCACCGCGAACCTGCACGAATCTCGGTAGATCATTCACCCGTTTCCTTACAGGTATCGCTTGTTCAGTAAACGTACCCTTTAGAGCTTCATCTGCGCCTGCGCGATCGCCAATTAATGGGTCATCTTCGTTGTACAACCCATTAAATTTCGGATTGTTAATCCAAGTGTGCTGGATGAACTCAAACTGACGACTAATATTGGCATTGAAGCAGATAAAGTGAATTCCTCGCTCACCCCCTGAATCTTCAGCATTTAAAATATCTGTTGGTTCCATAGACTCAGCAATCGGTTTACCGTAGGTGCGTCCCCGACGCAGGATACGGTGTCGATTCACCCGTTCAAGGGATTCTTTCGTTCCTGGATCGGGTTCTAGCGAGTCGCGAGGATTGACACGACGAACATGAGAAGCGAAGGGACATCTCAAACCCTGTGCATCTTGTTCGTGGTACATGAATTCATTTTTATCTTCCAATTCCGGATTATCTGCTGTAGGACTTTCGACTAGTGGTGCTCCACTCGGCCACCTTCCCACCATCTTTGCCGCCAGTTTTAGTCTAGCTTCGGGGTTACTACTACCATCAGGATTTTGGGTTAATTCGTCTAAGTGTTGCCAAAACAAACGCACATCCTGACGCAGTTGTCGAAACACCAAATAGCTGCCGTTGCGACCCAAATCTCGTTCATTTCCTCCACCTGAAGCCGGCGTAAGAAATCCCTGCTGATCACGTTCGGCTTTAACCGTTGGACTGTTAAGGTACTGGTTGTACCCGTTGGGATATCCTAGGATGAATTCTCCAGCATTAATGGTGTTCTCTGGAGTTCCTGGCTTATTGGTTCCAGCAATGGCAGGGTCGGCAATATCGTCGCGGAAGCCAAAATGTTCTCTATGTTTCGGAACTCGGCAGGTATCTAGCTTGCGAATTAACTGGACTCCGCCGCTTTCAAAAGTTTTGGCGTGAGTTGCGTAAAACTCATTGAGTGTTGTTTGGTCAATTCCATAAAGCATGAGTAGGATATGAACCGACGGTGTCTTGTGTCCTCCCCATTCCCAGTACTCCGGCGCACTCTCACCTAAATCACCCAGTAGGCGGCTGCGGTGTTCAGTCGCTGTCATTCCTTCCTGAAATTCATTGGAAAACAGAATTAAAGTCTGTTCATCTAAACCTAACGCCTTCAATCCTTCGTGAGTAAATGCAATATTGAGGCAGGTTTCTTTGCCGATGTCTGATGGATTCACTTGAGCATTTGTAATGGTATCCGCTAGCTGGCCGAGCCAGTTTTTGGCAGCGTCAGCATCGGTAATTTGAAGCAGTACAAAGCATGAAGCGGCTAGCTTCCCGTAACCGTATATGATCAGACCCTGTATATCCTCAAAATCGAGTGTGTACATATAATAATGATTCCTATTGCGAATTCTCGATAGGTTAAAGAACCAAAAGTTTTGGTGGGAGTCTAAATAAATTTCTTTTCCAAAGAACCTTTTCCCTTTCCCCGTGCTGTAAGCGCTTTAAAATCGCTGTAGCCACTCTTCGGTGTCCGACCGACTCATGGAACCGAAGAGTCCTCGTCGAATCATTTCGTTGTTTTTAATATTGACAGTAGAGAGGTTTTCATAGGCGGAATACCAGACTTGCGTGGGGATTTGGCGTGTTGGGAGAAAGGTTTTATAAGCCTGTTCATCTTGAATACCACCGAAGAACAGCCAGCGAGTTTTTGGAAATCCATCTCCATTACTGAAGATGGCGTTTAATCCCCAATACGCCTTGTCGATAAAGTCATTCATGTAACTTTCTAGGCTGCCATCATAGTTGCTGGTGAAAAACAAACGTCGCCCTTCATCGAGAGTGACCCAACGAGCAAAGTGGATAGTATTTAAACCTGATAAACTGCCTTGGTTGTAAATATGGCGAATGGCGTAATCGGCTAATTGTAAAACAAGTCTGGAAATAATTTTACGAAACCATCCCCGCTTAAAATTACCGATCGCAATAATTTGATTTTGCACTCCGAAATCTTCGTCAGCGCGAAGTCTTCTGATTTGTTCTGGGTTAGCTTTGGATGTATCTGAGATTTCTCGCTCTTCGTTAATCCTTAGTAGTACTAAGCCGATGGGTAAGGTTACCAGGATGATCGGCGACAGGAGAAGTACAACGATGGGAACGCCTATTTTATGGAGAGTTTCTTTGAGCCTCCAAGCTAATTCAGGTTGTTCCGGCGGCAACTCAGCCCAACTTAAATCTGGATTGCTCAGCACAAATTCCTGAATTGCTGCCCGAATTTCCATGACATCTTGATCTGACCAATCTTGACTGTCCAGAAATTCTTCAATGGCATCTCGTAGTTGAGCTTCTTGGCGGATTTGCTGCACAGTCCGACCAATAGTATTGATGTAGAAGGGCTTGCTCTTTACTAAATGCGATCGCAAATAAGCTATCCGATTTTCTGGCGTTCGTTCATCAAAGTCAGGATAGCCTTCACAGTGACTAAAAATCAGGTCGAAGCTCTCGCCAGCAATCGTCGCTAAGTCTTGGAGCTGTCGATCTAAGGGGGCATCAAAGTTGCTTAAAAAAGCCAGTTGCGGTTGAATGACATTTCCCTCCAAATCTTCGGTCTGGTCGAGAATCATCAACCGGGCAAAGTGTATGGTGTTAAATTGATTAAAGGGAATTATGGGTTTCCGCTTCCGGTTTTCCCTAATACTTCCCAGTAAATTTTTGAGATTATCCGTTTCCCCTGGCTTAATTTTTGCAAGTACCGTCAGTGCTTCTTGGTGGGGCATAAAATTCAGTTGAATGTTAGCGGGTTGAAGGTTACGGTTTGCGAACTTTTATTATTTTTTTGTTAGTAATTACTCATGCGTCGGTGTCTAGTCAGCAACTATCCCATCTGAAAATAGGAGTCAGGAGTCAGAATTCAGGAGCCAGAATTCAGGAGAGAGCTATTTTCATTATGAGTGTTGTGAACTTCTGCTCATGATGCCTAATCTAAAAATTTGAGAATTTACACTGTAACATAAGTAACAATTTATCGAGCTGATCAAGAAGGAAGATTTACAGTTTATTTCATCCTATAAAAGCTTGGATTAAATCGATAAGTTCGTTAACCATAGTTTGAAGTTTATCCATGACTCGAGAGCCATAAATATATTAAATGGAGCTTTTCTCCAGCTTAAAAATTTGGTTGAAGGATGACAGTACCCTTATGGGTACCTTTAGTAAGCTATTCCACATTTAACTTGCTCGCGTTGGGACAGGCTTTTCGGCCCATCCCACGAGATTGGAGCTATATATCGATTTCCCCCTACCCCCCTTAAAAAGGGGGGAGCAAGAAAAGTATCTGTAGCATTCATTAAGTGATTTCACGTTACAGATAAGCTGCTTTGTGTAAATCCCCTGATTGGATGAATCGAGTTGGTGAAGCCAGAGAGCAGCCTCTCCTAGTAATTTGGAAATACTAAATTCAATAGAACTATGTTGCTCAAATTTAAACAACTCTACCAAGCTATACAGGCGCTTAAATCTGAGAATTTAGGAGATTTTGCCATCCTTAAAGCGGATGCCTTGGGTTCTAAGGTGAATCCTGCGATCGCATTTCGGTTACAAAGTGTTGTAGGGTACTACCCACCGATCGATTTAGAGCAGTTAAGCCAATACCCTAAGGGTAGTTTTGGATACGAATATGCCCACCATATGAAGGCAAATCATTTAAAGCCTTTTAACGTGAGTCCTGAACTCGATGATATTGCCCGACGCAATGTTTTTGCTCTCAGGTATGTCGTTACGCATGATATTTTTCACGTTTTGCTCGAATTTGATACCAGCTATGCCGGAGAAATTGGTGTTCTCGCTTTTGCTGCTGAGCAAAACTATAGCCCTTCACTCCAATTGAGCTTGAAGCTAGCTAGCGTTCTTTATCCTATCCTAGCTCCATCACAAATTCAGGATATTTTTGCCAATATTCGTCGAGGGAAAGAGTTGGGTAAGAAAGCAAAGTTTTTATTAGGGATTCGTTTTGAAGAGTGGTGGGAGCGATCGCTGAGTGAAGTGAAAGCTGAATTGGGGCTTACAACTGAGCCCACTGAATCTACTCAAAGTTCAAAAATTAAAATTCAAAGTGCCACCCAAAGATAAATTGAAGGAGGATAAGAGGTAATGACATCTAAAAATATGAATTCTGGAACTTTACCCCCAGGGCCAAAAGGTCATTTCTTCTTGGGTATTTTTGGAGATTATATTCGCAACCCTCTGGGTTATTTAAGCCAATCGGCAAAAGAGTATGGTGATATTGTTTATTTCCCTGGTATCCGGTTTACTGGGATGAAAAGCTACTTTATTAATCACCCTGATTACATTGAAGAAGTGTTGGCAACAAAGAGTCACCAATTTAGCAAATATGAGTCGGCTTTTGGTATTATTGGGCGACTTTTGGGTAAGGGAATCGTTACTAGTGAAGGAGATTTTTGGAAGCATCAACGCCGACTGATGCAACCTGCTTTTCATCGAGAGCGAATTGCAGCGTATGGCGATGTGATGGTGGCTTATACCAACCGGATGCTAGCACGTTGGCAAACGGGTGATGTACATGATATCCACGAGGATATGATGCGCCTAACACTGGAAATTGTATCCAAGACGCTCTTTGATGTGGATTTAGGGGATAAGGCGCAAGAGATGGGAAACTTAATCGCTTTAGCCATTAAGTATTACGACAAAGCGTATAGGAATATTGTTTTAACCTTACTGCCTGATAGCGTACCGATTCCTCATCATTTGCGATCGCGCCGTGTCGTACAGCAACTCGATGCCATTGTTTACGATATTATCCAACAACGGCGCGAAAGTGGCGAAGATCGGGGAGATTTGCTTTCCATGCTCCTCCATACCCAGTATGAAGATGGGAGTTCCATGAGCGATCGACAATTGCGGGATGAGTTGATGACTTTGTTTCTAGCGGGTCATGATACCACAGCGATCGCCATGACTTGGATTTGGTATCTTTTATCCCAGCACCCAGAGGTAGAAGCGAAGCTGGTAGAAGAATGGCAAACCGTATTAGCAGGAAAGAACCCAAGCTTTGCGGACTTACCGAAGTTGCGTTACACCGACATGGTGGTGAAAGAAGCGATGCGGCTTTACCCACCCGTCTGGGCCATGGCGCGAACAGCAAACACGGATTGTGAAATTGGCGGTTATCCCATATCAAAAGGTAGCATCATCATTCTCAGCCAATGGGTAATGCATCGCGATTCGCGCTACTTTGATCAACCCGAA
>CBKWLJ010000354.1:0-9963 GCA_966675205.1 uncultured bacterium | reverse complement strand
GTACTATAGAAGAAGTGGGGGAGCCATTTACTACTATCCCAGTACGAGTAGCCAACCTCTACGAGCGCCTGCGGATGCTGGAATTACGAAGAGTTCCTCTGGCAAGTCTTCGCTTTCTGTGGGTAAAGTTACCCGTGGTGGCTTTGGTTCCACAGTTCGTTCCGGCAGTCGTGGGAGTTAATCGCAACCATGGAACGCCTGATTATTGAACCCCGTGCAGACTGGCAGCAGAAGTGTGAACAAGTTGGATTTAACTTCTATTACTTAGATGAACTTTACTGGAACGAAGGAGCTTGCTACCACTTCAGTGCTCAGGAGGTGGATGAGCTTGAGCAAGTGACACAGGCTTTACACGACCTGTGCTTGCAAGCTGTAGAATACGTTATCCATGAAAATCGCTTCGCTCAACTGTGCATCCCTCCAGAATTTGCCCAGTTGTGCCGCCACTCTTGGGAACGAAACGACCCTACTCTCTACGGTCGCTTTGACTTCATTTATGATGGCATTCATCCTCCAAAGCTGTTGGAGTATAACGCAGATACCCCCACAGCTCTTTTAGAAGCCTCGGTGGTGCAGTGGACATGGTTGGAAGAAGTCTTTCCCACAACGGATCAGTTTAATTCGATTCACGAAAAACTGCTGGCTAATTTTCAGGAAATGCAGTGGCTGCGGGAACATACCCTTTACTTTAGCTGTGCCAAAGAGAGCCAGGAAGACTTAGGTACGGTGGAGTATTTGCGAGATTTGGCAATCCAAGCCGGATTTGAAACGGAACACATCTTTATTGATGATATTGGCTGGAACCAGACTCAAAATGTCTTTTGCGACCTTGATAATTACATCATCCGGAGTATATTCAAGCTTTATCCCTGGGAATGGTTAATACGGGAATCCTTTGGACAGTACTTGTTGGACGCCCCCCTGACTATCTTAGAACCTGCTTGGAAGATGATTCTCAGCAATAAAGCGATTCTCCCCATTCTTTGGGAACTCTTCCCCAATCATCCCAACCTACTTCCGAGCTACTTTAATCCCCTGAAGTTATCGCATCCTTACGTCAGTAAACCCATTTTCTCCCGTGAAGGGGCGAACATCACCATCTACTATCCCGATAAGCAGTATCAAACGACTGGAATGTATGAGGGAGAACCATTGATCTATCAGGCCTACCATCCGCTTCCAGAGTTTGATGGTTACTATCCCATTATCGGCTCTTGGATTATTGGCAACCAAGCAGCAGGCATTGGCATTCGGGAAGACCGCACTCCCATTACTCAGGATACAAGCTTATTTGTACCCCATTACTTTACCTGAATCCGTAGTGGCGTGACACACCTAATTTTGTGCATTAGGAAATTGGGAGCAAATCAGTAATTTGGAGTTTATGGGTCAATTTGCTATTACACCATTTTAGCTGTGTCACGCCACTAGGGTGGGCAAGACCCACCCAACAACTATTGATGACGTTTGACAACCGTTTCCTTAGCGTGGAATTACCGGATTTTCGACAGCATCGCGGTACTTTTCGACTTCTGGAGGAAAGGCAATTGGTAAAACGGCTTCAACATTTTCGTGGGGACGAGGAATGATAACCCAAGTCTCTACAACTCCACCG
This sequence comes from uncultured bacterium, assembly GCA_966675205.1. Taxonomy (GTDB): domain Bacteria; phylum Cyanobacteriota; class Cyanobacteriia; order Cyanobacteriales; family Coleofasciculaceae; genus JBFLZA01. The sequence goes on along the minus strand of CBKWLJ010000354.1, from coordinate 8,348 downwards.
TAAACTTTTTCTACAGCTGCAATCCCGGCTTCTACAGCCCTCTTCACCTCCGACACATCCCCGCGAATATTGACTGTAAACCGAGCACTACCCGCCCTGATGTAGCCGACTAAGGTCACTCTGCCTGCTTTAACCATTGCATCGGCTGCTGCAAGGACGGCGGGAAAGCCCTTAGTTTCAATCGACCCAACTGCGACTGTTGACATTGCCAATCTCCTGAATCTGTTGAAATAGATGAAGCCAAGAATTCATTGTACGAATCTTGCACACCTCTTGTGAGGGAAATGCCCATTGATTTTAGCTTTCCCCTCAGAACTAGTCGAGCTTGAAACGTATTGGTTTGACGGCTTGTCGTTTGACATTACCAGTTTTTGTCCTAGAAAATGTACTTTGCTGCACTCTTGGCGAAATAACTGCTTGAAGCCTTAACCAGTGAAAGCGATCGCCAAAAAACTCAAATGAGTTCATGTTTTTTAGCTTCGGAGGTTATATGTTCCGCTTCAACCCAAAGCAAAACTTGGGATGGCTGTTACTTGCTACTTTAATTGCCACCCCTGTTGCTGCCCATACTGTTGAAGTCGCTAAAGATGTAGCCGCAACTTTTCACATTACACCCAATCACAATCCCAAAGCCGGAAAACCTTCTCAAGCCTGGTTTGCCCTCACTCGTAAAGGAGGACAACTTGTTCCTTTATCACAATGTAATTGTCAATTATTTGTCTACTCTCAACCCCGTGCGCGAAATGCACAGCCGCTCCTAACCCCTTCCTTAAAAGCAATCTCAGTAGAAAGGTATCGAGGAATTCCAGGAGCAGAAATTGTATTTCCTAAAGCTGGAGCCTATCAGCTAGAACTCAGAGGCACAGCCAAAAATGGGGCTAAATTTAGACCGTTTACGCTGAAATACACCGTCAATGTCCGCTCTTAGCCCAACTGAACGGCAAAATGTAAAGATTTATTTATAAATCAGGAGAGTATTTATTCTTAATTTTTGTTACATTTATACTAAATCAATAAAAAAGGTTGTAATTCATGCCCTATACCACAGAAGAAGGCGGACGTCTTAATAACTTCGCTCGAGAAACCAAGATGTATCAAGCAGAGCCTCCAACGAAAACGGAGCAAAGAAACTACATCATCTTAGGTGCTTTAGCGATGGCTCTCGTAGGAGGTCTAATTTTTATCGCTTTCTCAGTCTCCAGCGTGGGTTGATTTTAGGCAATTGCTCAATTGCAGCAAACCCATAGAGAGATTGGCGGCAGGGAAACCCATCCTTGTGGTTTAGGAACCTGATGACTCTCGAATCGTCTTAATAACATTCATGGCAGTTTGGTAATTTTCTGTCCTGCCGTCCTCCCTGAAAAGATTAGCGGCTTTCTGCACATCTTCTAAAGCTTGCGTGTAGTTTTTTAGGTTGAAATGGGAAAGTCCGCGATTGTAATAAGCTTCAGCAAAAGTAGGTTGAATCCGAACAGCTTCCGTGTAATCTTGAATAGCGGCTTGATGTTCATTGAGTCGGTTGCGAGTTAACCCCCGATTGTAATAAGCTCTGGCACTGTTAGGATTAAGAGCAAGTGCTTGATTGTAGTCGGCTAAAGCAGCTTGAGGATTTCCCAGTTCATCGTGGGCATTCCCTCGGCTGATATAAGCTGTATCATTATCGCCTTTCAACTCAATTGCCTTGGTGGTATCAGCGATCGCGTCTTTATAATTTTTCAAAACAAAATACGTATAGCCCCGATTACTGTAAGCTTGGGCGAAGTTAGGATTGAGGCGAATTGCTGCGGTGTAATCATCGATCGCTTGTTGATAATTACCAAGTGTGTGATTGGCATAGCCTCGGTTATAGTAGCTATCAGCATCATTGGGATTAAGTTGCAACGACTGATTAAAGTCTGCGATCGCTCCTTGATAATCACCAGCATTGAGCTTATCGACACCTCGGTTATACAACTCCACAGCACTCATTTCTTTAACTGGCTGAGCAACAACCCTTAACTCAGACGAGGGAAACTCGGCAAAAACTAATTGAGGGAATCCAGTCAGTACTGTAGTTAATCCCAAAAGGACAATCATTCGATATTTCATGTTCATGTTTTTTCTCCAAAGCAGCTTACTTGCTTGAATAGTGAGCGCAATTTAGGGTTAACGGTAGATCAAAATTGCGCGGTTTGCTGACAGCAAAGCTTGTTTTTCCAGTAATTGACTTTTGACTGAGCGATTTGCATCTATCTTAAGTTGGAGCTATCTCAAGGTAACGCACTCAACTTCTGGCAGTGTAAATGATAGACCAAGATCTAATTTAGTTCCTGCCGTCATGCCCTTCCGGCAGGGGAAAGGGAAAAGGAAAAACGAGAGACCAATCCTTTCCCCCTTGTCCCCAAAGGGATTAAACATTCTCCTTTCCCCTAGAGAAACGCGGTTTGGGTCCCCTAAATGATGAGACAATAAAACAGCACTGATTTAACAATAGATAGAAAAATGCTCAAAGCAATTACCGCACTACTAATACTGGTGCTGAGTTTAACTTTGAATGGATGCACTACGGGCGTCAGTGGGCTGAAAAGCTATGTTGATAGCACGGATGGCTATGAGTTTCTGTATCCCAACGGCTGGGTAGAAGTTCAAGTAATAGATGGTCCCGATGTTGTGTTCCACGATTTAATCGAGCGAACAGAAAATATCAGTGTTGTCATGAGTTCGGTACCGGAGGGAAAAACTCTTGCCGATTTAGGAACCCCTGGAGAAGTGGGTTATCAGCTACAAAAAAATGCGATCGCTCCTCCCAATTCAGGTCGCCAAGCTGAATTAGTCAACGCCGAAGCTCGAGAATCAGGCGACAAAACCTATTATCTTCTGGAATACAACGTCAAACTTCCTAACCAAGAACGCCATAACATCGCCAGTGTGGCAGTAAGTCGCGGCAAACTCTACACGTTCAATGCTTCGACCACTGAGCAGCGCTGGGGTAAGATGCACGATGCACTTGAGATAGCCGCTAAATCGTTTTCAGTGTATTGAAGCGACCAAAAACAAGAAGAGCGATCGCCTGATCAAGCTACGACTTCAAACTTCACTGGAAGGGTAATCACAAATTCTGAACCTTCTCCGATTGCCGAATTCACTTCTAAGGTTCCCCCATGCTTGGTGACCACAATTTGGCGGGTGATCGATAAGCCTAAGCCTGTCCCTTGACCCACAGCTTTAGTGGTAAAGAATTGTTCAAAAATCCTTTGGCGAACCTCCTGAGACATTCCTATCCCATTATCTTGAATCCGAATCACCACATTCATCTGGTCTGGTGTAGCTTGAGTATGAATCGTAATTGTGGGGGTAAAGCATTGAAAATCAGCATTTTGGCTGTTTTCTCCCTCCTCAATCTTTTCATTAATGGCATCAATCGCATTCGCCAAGAGATTCATAAAGACTTGGTTGAGTTGCCCTGGGTTACCTTGGACGAGGGGTAACTCACCATACTCCTTAACGACTTCGATATTGGGATGGCGAAAATTTGAATGGTGGGACTTGCCTCGCAGACGACTGCTTAAGAGCATCAGGGTACTATCAATGCTCTCATGCAAGTTAACGGGTTTGTGTTCTTCTTGATCCCAACGCGAAAAAGCTTGCAGCGATCGCACAATTCCTAGAATCCGCTCTGCACCCACCTGCATCGAAAGTAAGAGTTCCGGGAAGTCATTTTTGAGGAACTCCCAATCGATTTCCTCTAAATAAGCTTGAATCTCTGCAATGGGATCGGGAGTATAAGCTTCATACAAATCCAATAATTTCAGCAAATCCTGAGCGTATCGTCCAGCGTGGGACAAGTTACCATAGATAAAATTGACAGGATTATTAATTTCGTGGGCAACCCCAGCAACCAGTTGTCCCAAGGCAGACATTTTCTCTTCCTGCATCAATCGCAGTTGAGCTTTGCGGAGTTCGAGATGAACATTAATGCGGGCTAGAACTTCCTCCTGTTCAATCGGTTTCGTGATATAGTCAACAGCCCCCAGTTTCAACCCTTTGACCTTATCCCCTACCTCAGAAAGCACTGTCATAAAAATCACAGGAATATCTTTAGTTCTGAGATTTGCTTTCAAGCGGCGGCAGGTTTCAAACCCATCAATACCAGGCATCATTACATCTAATAAAATTAAGTCAGGTAATGCCTCTTGCACTTTCTTCAGCGCACTTTCGCCACTCTTAGCAATAGAAACTTTGAAACCAGACTGATTCAAAACATCAAACAGAACTTTAAGGTTTGTGGGAGTATCATCAACAATTAGAATAGAATTTTGTTGAAGAATTTTCATATTTGAGCCTTAAGATAAGTAGAGATTGACCAACTTGACGATGGCTTCATCTTCAAATGCTTCAGCTAGTTGTATAATCTTGTCAGCAAAGGCTGCATATTTGAGATCTAGCTGCTTGAGTCGGTTTGCCTCTTCTTGAATGTCTACAATATACCCACTTCTAGCTGCTTTATGTAGAGCAATCAGCTCTTGGGCAGGGGGAACCACGATGTCACTCATCGAGACAGAAGTATCCTGAGGCTGGAGCGTCAATTCATCCTTAATGTCATAAATCCATTGCAATTTGAGATAATTCTGTAATGTGTTGAGTAACTCTTCATTTTGCACAGGCTTAGGGACAAAATCATTACATCCTGCCTCTCGACTCTGTTGGCGATCGAAACTGAATACACTAGCAGAAGAAGCAATAATAATAGTATTTCTAAACTTGGGTGACTCTCGCAATCTTCGGGTCATCTCAAAGCCATCAATAACAGGCATTGTCAAGTCAGCAATAATCAAATCGGGTTGACACTCATGGGCTTTTTCTAAACCCTCTTGTCCGTTACTCGCTTCAATGACCTCAAAGCCAATTGGATCTAGCATATTGATAATCACGGAGCGATTTTCCCAACGGTCATCGACAATTAAGATTTTCTTTTTTTCTCCTTGGTAACCCACTACAATTTGGCTGGATTTAACAGAGTCAGGCTCTTCCCAGTTGTCGGCTTCCCTTAAGTCGAGGTCGAACCAAAACTTACTACCCTTGCCATAGATACTCTCGACTTTGATTTGGTCGCCCATCATCTCTACGATTTTGCGACTGACAGCCAATCCTAAGCCCGTGCCTTCTGTCTTACGTGCGTTGTCTCCTACCTGTTCAAAAGGCAGAAAAATGTTCTCTAGTTGTTCTGGGGGAATACCAACCCCAGTATCTTCAACTTGAAAGCGAATTTTGTAGAGGCTTAGTTGTTGGTTGTTCGTGATCTGTCGTTGTGTGTCTTTTGAGTCTGAGGGATGAAGGAATTCTGGGGAATCATTGACCACACCGACTTTAAACGTCACCCCACCTTGGTCAGTAAACTTGATAGCATTGCCTAAAAGGTTGATTAAAACTTGACGCAGACGTTTTTCGTCGGCATGAATGGCAGCAGGAAGTCGGTTAAGAACCTGGTAGGTGAAGTCAATTTCTTTTTGCTCAGCTTTGATGCGACAGATTTCCTTGACTTCCTGTAAGAATGTCTCAAACTGAAAAGCTTTGGGATAGAGTTCAAGTTTCTGTGCCTCGATTTTGGAAATGTCTAAAACATCGTTAATCAGCGTCAGGAGATGGAAACCACATTGACGAATGATGCTGAGTCCGTCCTGTTGCTTGGGAGTAGCAGTTTTATCTCGTTGCAGGATTTGCGCGTATCCCAGAATGCCGTTGAGGGGGGTGCGGAGTTCATGGCTCATGTTTGCCAGAAATTCGCTTTTGGCTTGGTTTGCAGCATCGGCAGATTCTTTGGCTGCTTGTAACTCCGCAGTTCTTTGTTCAACCCGTTTTTCTAGCTCTTGATTGGTTTTTTCTAGGGCGGTAAAAGATTCCCGGAGTTGTTCTGCCATACGGTTAAAGGATTTGGCCAAAACGCTGAGTTCTTTGATTCCTTTAACTTTTACTGTTTGGTCGAGGTTACCAGAGGCAATTGCGCTACTTGCTTGGCTCAAGCGGAAGATAGGCTGAGTAATCCAATGGGAGGTGTAGATTCCTAGGCCTGTAGCGAGTACTAAGGCTAACAGGCACAGCAAGATGGTAGTGCGGGTGTTGGCGTTGATTTGTTCCATGAAGTCGGATTCTGGCACTACGACTATCACTAACCAGTCCAGACCGAATTTGTCACGCCAAGGTGTAATCTGGACAAAATGCTCCTCACCTTTGAGCTTCAAGTCAAGTTCTTGAGTGTCCTTAATCTCGCTAAAGTTGCCAAACTTTGCCTGCAAATACTGAACTGTAGCTTGAATCAAGGAATCACTACTGTTTAAAACATTGAGTCGTTGTGCTTTCCCCTTCACCAAAGTGAAGGGTTGTTCGGGACTTGAACTCGCTATCACTAGTCCGTCGCGCTCTACAATAAAGGTCTTTGCTGATGGGCTAGTTTCTAATTTTCTTAAGAAATCACTGATATTTGACAAAAGGAGATCGACACTTACCGCACCGATCAGCTTATTGGTGTTGTCGTAGATGGGATGGCTGGCAGCGATCGCTATATACTCAGGAGTTGAATCCCAAAGGTAAACTTGACTCCACACAGGTTTACCTGCTCGAACTGCATCTATATACCAAGCTTCTGTTCGATGGTCGTAGTCCTCATAAACCGCGATCATCTTAGTGCGATTTCCTTGGCTATCTGTGGCGTAATTGTAGTTTTTCCCTTTGGTATTGAGGGAAGTTTCACTAATGCTAACTTTAACATCGCCCTCCAAATGTCCCGCTGCTACGTATTCACCTGTTATCAACCCGTAGTTGATATAGCTAAAATCATACAATTGCATTTGTTTCCAGAAAAAATGCCCTATACTTGGCAGGTCTCGGATGTTTAACAGTCGTTGTTCTATCGCGTCGGCATTGATCTGGTTAATTTGATGAGGGGTTGCCAGGTAGCTATCAAGATGCTGATCAACCAGTCGGCTGACTTTGTTCATCAACTGATGAGCAAGGTAATTGACTGCTTGCTGACCGTTTCTGAAGGAGAGATACCCCACTATTCCCACGGCAGCACAGATTTGCAGGACAAACGGCACCACCAGGACAAGGCGAAGTGGAACCTTTTTAAAGCTTGTGGAACCAGAATTTGACATAGATTGTAAGCCAATAGAAGCGGATGCGTGTACTGGCGTAGTAACGAGGGTGAGTTCTGTAGTCTTAATCTAGGCGTTTTCTTAATATGATTTGTGAACGACTAGTTCTGTGAGTCAAGCATCCTCAACTTTTGTCCTCAAACTCTTCGATTGATTATGGATATGCCAACGTTTGTATTAGCCTCTGCTTCCCCTGCTCGCCGACGCTTGTTGCAAAATGCTGGTATTGAACCCGTGGTTTGCATTAGCGATTTTGATGAATCTCAAATTCGTCTGCGTGATCCACAGGCTTTGGTGGAGACTTTGGCACTGCACAAAGCGCAATCGGTTGCGCCTCAATTTAACGATGCCCTCGTGTTAGGTTGTGATTCGGTTTTGAGTGTAGGGGGTGAAATTCACGGGAAACCGACTGATGCCCCGGAAGCGATCGCACGGTGGCAAATGATGCGAGGAAGTGTTGGCATTCTCTACACAGGTCATGCCTTAATCGACTTAGTTCAGGATAAAACATTAGTCCGTTGCGGGATTACAAAAGTTTACTTCGCTGATATTAGCGATCGCACCATTGAAGCTTATGTAGCTACGGGTGAACCCCTCAAATGTGCTGGATGCTTTGCTTTAGAAGGTCGTGGAGGACTTTTTGTAGAAAAACTCGAAGGTTGCCACAGCAATGTCATCGGTCTTAGCTTGCCTCTTCTGCGCCAGATGCTAGGGGAGTTGGGATATGAGGTAACTGATTTTTGGCAAGGTGGGGTTGAAGGTTGAGGGTTGAGGGTTGAAGGTTAAAGGTTAAAGGTTAAAGGTTGAAGGTCTCAACTTCTAACCTTTCCTTAGTAAGTTAGGCACCATGAGCTTTTATCTCACCACGCTCATAATGAAAATAGCTCTCTACTGACTTCTGACTCCTGGCTCCTGACTCCTATTTTCAAGACAGCCGCCCATGTGCTAGAGCTCACAACGAAAAAATGAAAAATTCCCTCTCCTGAATTCTGACTCGGAGAATTCTGACTCCTGACCCCTATTGTCAAGCTAAACCCCCATGAATTTGCGTTCACAACGCTCATAATGAAAATTCTTCTTTCTAATTCCCTGTTTCCTTTTGGTAAAACTTAGTCGAAGGTTTGCTACATTCGAGGCACTTCTGGGCTAATATGCGAGCAAATTGGAAATAGCTTGAAGCAAACCTAACCCTATGGCTATCAGCGACGAATTTAAAGC
>CBKWLJ010000353.1:0-9967 GCA_966675205.1 uncultured bacterium | reverse complement strand
CTACCCCTAGCAGGGCAAATGTGACGCGTTTATAGCTTGACTTTTGAGCGCGTTTGTTGTAGCAAGCTCGGATGAACGCAAAAAAATCGTCAATTGGGAAGTCTAAGCTGAGGAGACTATCGATTTCGTCAATAAAAATTACGACATTTTGCTGAATTTCCTCTAGCAAAATGGTTTCGATAAATTCACTTAAGCGATTAACGAGGGATAAGTGGGTGCGATCGCGCCACCAAGCGCGTAAATTAAAGTCAAGTTGGAAACTGCTGCTCAAAGAACCGACAACGGAGGCATACCACTGTTCTGGCGTCACGTCTTGAGTGCCAATCGCTGTCAAATCAATCACGCCGCAACAAATACCCACGGCTTGCAAACGGTGCATCGTCTGCACCCAAAGAGAAGATTTCCCCATCTGCCGGGAGTTGAGGACATAGCAAAACTCACTCCTTAACAGTGCCTGGTACAGTTCATCATCAGCTTGACGCCTAACATAACTAGGAGCATCAAGTGGTAGACTTCCACCAACTTGATATTCGTAGGATGAACTTTGAGAGGTGAGCATGATGGGGGAAAAGAGGAAAGGGGAAGGGAAAAAGGGGAAAGTCGCACATTCAAAAGATAAATGCGCTCTATACCTCATTGATGTTTAAGTTTATTGGTTGGAGCGTGTAATCTTGCGAGTTTCGACCCCAGCGCACAAAGATTGTCCTGCGCTTTCTTGAGTGCCATAGGCATAGCTATGCACCACTTCAGCATTTGTCCTCAAATAATCTTGCACGCGATCGCAAGCATACGCCAGTTCATCGAGTTGGAGAATGCGCTCCACATCCCATAGAATGATTGTGCGATCGTCCCCGGCAGAGGCAATCTGTTTCCCATCAGGACTAAACGCCACTCCCCAAACATTGCCTTCATGTCCGGTTAGCGTCGTGATTTCTGTCCCATCTATCTTCCAGAGTTTGAGTTCGCCAGTTACACCTCCAGTCACCAGCATTTGACCGTCTGGACTGAAATTAACTGCCATCACGCCTCTCATATTTCCCTTGAGGGTTTTGAGCAATGCACCATCGCTTGTCCAGAGTTTAATCGTGTCATCCCTGCTGGCAGTGGCTAAGGTGCGACCATCTGGACTAATGGCAACTTCCCAAATCGGGCTGCGATGACCTTTGAGAGTCTGGGAAAACCGACCGTCAAGACTCCACAACCGAGCAGTGCTGTCACTACTGGCAGAAACCAGCCTCTGTCCGTCAGGGGTAAAGTCCACATCGTAAACCCTAGCCTGATGTCCTTGGAACGTTCGTAGGAGTGATGCCCCTGTTCCCGCCCTACCGTCTGGCTTCCACAGTTTCACGGTTTTATCGTTGCTGGCAGAAGCGAGTAGCCGACCATCTGGACTTGCGGCAATATCCCAGACTCCCGCGCTATGCCCTGTTATGGTTTTAAGTAACGTCCCATCGAACTGCCAGAATTTAATCGTTTTATCTTCACTGGCAGCAGCAAGGATAGGGGTGTTCGTAGCATGGGTAGAACTCTTCTCCCGGAGGAAAGCAACGGAGTAAACGGTAGCCTTGTTTCCAGCAAACGTTTTTAGCAACGTGCCGTCTCGCGCCCAAACTTTGAAACTGCCATCTGAACTGGCTGAAGCTAGCATCTCACCTTCCGGGCTGAAATCCACATCCCAAATCGTGCCGCGATGTCCGTGCAGGACTTTCGAGAAAGGGTTGGTCGGGTTCCAGAGTCGGGCGGTATTGTCGTCACTGGCGGAGATCACTATTTGACTGTCGGGAATAAAGGTAACGCTGCGAATTCCAGATTGATGTCCTTTAAGGACTTTCAACAGTGTTCCGTCTGGCTTCCAGAGGTGGATGGTTTGGTCGGCGCTGGCAGAAGCAATCACATCACCTGCTGTGCTAACGGCAATTTCAAACACTTCCGCACTGTGACTGCTAAGAGTTCGTAGCAGCGTTCCGTCGGGTTGCCAAACTTTGACCGTATTGTCAGCACTAGCAGAGACAAGGGTAGGGCGTTTTGTGCCGTTTTCGTCGGCAAGTAAGGCGAACTCAACATCCCAAACACTAGCGCTGTGTCCTTTTAGGGTGCTCACCAGTTCGCCTTTGTTAGTCCAGACCTTGACTGTACTGTCGGCGCTACTAGAGGCGAGTAAGTTTCCTTCTGGGCTAAAGGCCACACCCCAAACCCCACCTTGATGACCTGCCAGGGTTTGGAGCAATTTACCCTCAATGCTCCACAGACGAACGGTGCTGTCTTCCCCGCCGGAGGCGATGCGCTGGCCGTCTGGACTCACGGCGATAGCCCATATAGCCGCATTGTGTCCCTGAAAAGTTTTGAGCAGCTTGCCTTCCCGACTCCACAGATAAATGTTGCCGTCCACGCTGGATGTCACCAGACGCTGGCTATCGGGAGTAAAACGGAGGGCGTAGACACTGCTGATTTTATGCTGGAGAGTGTGCAACAGAGTGCCATCCCGCTGCCATAGCTTGGCTGTTTGGTCGCCGCCGCCGGTAGCGATGAGTTGTCCGTCTGGGCTGGCATCAACGGCCAGAACTGGGCTGGAATGCCCGGACAGGCGATTGAATTCTGCTGTTCCGTAGATAGCTTGTTGCAGCACTTGTTGAACTTGAGATTGCAACTGAGGGCTGGAATGCGTCAGACGGTCGAGCCTGCGTTTGGCTTTGATGGCAGTCACGAGGGCATCTAATCGCTGTTGGGAGGCGAATTCTCCTGATGATGAGGAAGTGAGGGCTTGAATTTCACTGATACGGGCTTGCTGTTCGCTGGTAACGGCGTAATGATATTGCCAAAGGGCGAGAGTGCCAAATGCGATCGCAACTATTAATATCCCACTCAATGCCCCAATTAACCTGCGCTGTCGCTTTGCCGTTTTTCGCTCTAAAACTAACCGCTTGCACTCTTCTGCGAGCCTAGCTTCTACCTCCTTAGCTCGTTCTGCCTCCAACGCCAATTGCACTTCCAGTCTGTCTAATTCTTGAGACGCGGCTAAAAATTGATAGTCCAAATCGCTTAAACTTTTCCCTTGCGCCCAGTATGAAGCATCTTTTAATGCCTGCCCTCTCAAAAGGCGCGAAGTATCTTGTTGTTTTGAAGCAATCCAAGCATCAAAGGCTTGAGTGTAGGGGCGCACAGATGCAAATTGTGCTTCTACCCATTCCCAATTAAATACCTTCTGATAAATGGGGTTTTTCACCTTGAGAAAACCCTGCTGTTTGACGACCAAACCCGATAGCAAAAGCTCCATTTGCTCGGGCGAGTTATCGGTTACAATTTCCCCCCGTTGCAAGATTTGTTGATAGATGCCCAGTAATCTCGCCGCACGTTGGGAATTGCTCAAAATGCGATCGCGTATTGTCCTCAAATGCTCTGGCTCATCTTGCGCTTCCCAATTAGAAATAATGCGATCGTATACCAACTGTTCAATAAATTTTAGATTTTGCCCCCTTGATAAGGGGGGGTTGGGGGGGTAGGATTTTGGATTGGGAATGACATCCCCTGAACCTACCTCAACCACTAACCGACACAGCTTTTGTGTAAGAAACGGCTGTCCCTCTGTCCAGCGCAAAATTTCTGCTAACAAGGCTTCGGGTTGACTGGCAATCTTTTTTAATCCAGCCATCAGGGGCATGGCTTCGTGTAACTCGAATCCCCTGAGTTCTATTGCCCGTCCGATGTTAAACGGTGTACGATTTTTGTCGGCAATTAAATCTGGCGGTGTTGCGACTCCTAACAAGGCAAAGGTTAGTCGTTTATAGCTTGACTTTTGAGCGCGTTTGTTATAGCAAGCTCTGATGAAAGCAAAAAAATCGTCGATGGGGAAATCTAAGCTGAGTAGGCTATCGATTTCATCAATAAAAATTACGACATTTTGCTGAATTTCCTCTAGCAAAATAGTTTCGATAAACTCACTTAGGCGATTGACTAAAGATAAATGAGTGCGATCGCGCCACCAAGCTCGTAAATTAAATTGGAGTTGGAAGCTGCTGGTGAGAGAACCGATAACAGAGGCATACCACTGTTCTGGTGTCACCTCTTGAGTACCAATCGCTGTTAAATCAATCGCGCCACAGCAGATATCGGCAGCTTGCAAGCGGTGCATGGTTTGCACCCAAAGAGAAGATTTGCCCATCTGCCGGGAGTTAAGGACATAGCAAAACTTACTTCTTAACAGTGCCTGGAATAGCTCTTCATCAGCTTGACGCCTGACATAACTAGGGGCATCAAGGGGTAGACTGCCACCTACTTGATATTCATAGGATGGACTTTGGGCGGTGAGCATGAAAACAAGAGATTTTTTACCTAATGTACGATCGCTTTAGTCACTAAAACTAAGAGCAGATAAACTCAGGGTTTTAATAAACAACGAACAACTAATAACTAACTCCGTCGCACAAATGTCTATCCTCTTCCTTCAATTCGGCATTGGTTCGCAGATAATCTCGCACCCAATCGCAACCCACTGCTACTACCTTATCCAACTCTACAGACTGCTCTAAATTCCACAAAATTACCGTTTTGTCTTCAGAAGCCGAAGCCAGAGTTTTGCCATCAGGAGCGAACGCTAATCCCTTCACTCCAGCACTATGTCCAATTAGATTTGTTAGCAATGTGCCGTCATACTTCCAGAGTTTAATTATCCCATCATTACTTCCTGTAGCGAAAGTCTTGCTGTCAGGGCTAAACGCTACACTCCAAATCCCAGAATTATGCCCCTTAAGAGTATGCAGTAACTGGCCGTCACGACTCCAAAGTTTAGCCGTCCTGTCTTCACTCACCGAAACAATCAACTTCCCATTAGGGCTGAAAGCTACGTTCATAACTCCACTACTATGACCCTGAAGAGTCTTGAATAAGCTACCCTGGTCGTTTGGAGTGGGTGTGGGATGTGGGGTGTGGGGTGTAGGGGATGGGTTGACGCTAGAAACCGAAGCCAAACGCCAAAGCTTTACTGTCTTGTCGCCACTGCTGGATACAAGTGTCGAACCATCAGGACTAAAAGCTAGCCCCCAAGTCCCCGCCGTGTGTCCTCTAAAAGTCGCGATTTCGGTGCCGTCTATCCGCCAAAGTTTGATTGTGCGATCGGTACTCGAAGATGCAAGCATATTACCGTCAGGGCTAAAAGCGACTCTCCTAATACCACCCTGATGCCCTTTGAGACTATGAAGCAACGTACCGTTGGCACTCCAAAGCTTGACCGATAGGTCTGCACTAACAGTAGCAATCGTTTTCCCATCTGGGCTAATAGCAACTGAGCTATACAGAGGGTTGGGTCCTTTTAAGCGCCGATTGCTAATCCCGTCCTTGCGCCAGAGTACAGCCTCCTTGGGACTCGATGAAGCCACTAACTGTCCGTCGGGGCTAAAAGCCACTCCCCAAACTCCAGCCGTATGTCCCCGCAGAATTGTTAGCAGAGGAGTGCGTAGTTTCCAGGCTTTGACAGTGCCATCCCAAGATGCAGAGAATAGGGTGTCGCCGCTAGGACTAAATGCAAGATCTTTAATGCCACTGTCATGGCCTTTAATGGCATTCAAAGAAGTACCATCAAGGCTCCAGAACTTTAGCATATTGTCGTCAGACCCAGAGACGATCGTCTGCCCATTCGGGCTGAAAGCTAGAGCGTTAATTGCCGAGTCATGTGCGGTGAAAGTCCTTAATAAACTGCCCTCACGCTGCCATAGTTGCAGCTTGCCATCTCCATTGCCTGTTGCCAGGAGTTGACCGTCAGGACTAAAGGCAGTTGATAAAACAGGAGATCGAATATCTGAAAGTGTTTTCAGCAATGTGCCATTTCTCTGCCAAAGTTTTACAATGCCGTTGTCAGAAGTCGAGGCAATTAGCTCTCCATCGGGGCTAAAAACTACTTGAGTAACGATCTCGCCATGTCCTGTCAAGGTTTTTAGCAATGTGCCATCGACGCGCCAGAATTTTAGTGTACCATCGGCACTGGCTGAAACAATCAGTTTTCCGTCAGGACTAAACTTTACTTTACTAGCTGAAGCTTTAAACCCTTTCAACGTTTTCAGCAGAGTGCCGTCACGTTGCCAGAGTTTGACGGTTGCATCTCCGCTTGCTGAAGCAATGATCTGACCGTTGGGGCTGATGGCCACTCCTAAAGCTGGACCTTGATGTCCTTTGAGGGTGCGAAGCAACCTGCCATCGCGCTGCCAAACTTGGATGCCATCTTGCAATGTTGCTACAGCAATACTCTCGCCATCAGAACTGACATCTAATGTATGATTGGCAGAACCATAACCCGAAAAGCGGTTGGATTCAACAGCTCCATAAATTGACCGCCGCAAAGCTAACTCCACCATTGTTTCTGTCTGTGGGTCGGGTGAAGCCAAGTGTTTGAGTTCTTTTCTTGCCCTAAGCGCTTCAATAAATGCATCTAACCTTTTATCTAAGGCAAAGAGGGCTGCCGAATATCTGGCCCTTCCTTGAATTTTTTCGATTTCCTCATTGCGTTGGCTAGTGAGCGCTTTTTGGTACTGGAAGAACGCGAATATTCCTGCTGCGATCGCGATCACTAAAGCGAATGAAAGTCCAGCAATCAAATAAGCTTGGCGTTTAGCATTTTTTTTCTTGAGGGCTAGCCTAGCTTCTACTTCCTTAAGCCGTTCTGCTTCTAAAACTAATTGGAATTCTTGTCGATCTACGTCTTGGCTAGCGGCTAAAAACTGATAGTCTAAATCGCTCAAACTTTTGCCCTGTGCCCAGGTTTGGGCATCTCTCAAGGCTTGTCCCCTGAGAAGACGCGAAGTATCCTGTTGCTTGGAAGCAATCCAAGCATCGAAAACTTGAGAGTAAGGGCGCACAGAAGCTAACTGTTCTTTTACCCATTCCCAATTGAATACCTTCTGATAAATCGGGTTTTTCACTTTCAGGAAACCCTGCTGTTTCTCCACCAAACCAGATAAAAGCAGTTCCATTTGCTCTGGCGAGTCATCGGTTGCAAATTCCCCCCGTTGCAAGATTTGTTGATAGATGCCGAGTAATCGAGCAGCCCGTTGCTCCTGACTTAAGATGCGATCGCGTATTGTTCTCAAATGCTCTGGCTCATCCTGAGTTTCCCAGTTGCCGATAATACGCTCTTGCACCAACTTCTCCACCCAACGCACCTCCTCCCCAGCAGGAATTTCCCCCACGCTATTGATTGCTATCAGGGTAAGCTGGCACAACTTTTGTGTTAAAAACGGTTGTCCAGAAGTCCAGTGCAAAATTTCAGCTAACAAGACTTCCGGTTGACTGGCAATCCCCTTTAATCCACCCATCAGGGGCATAGCTTCGTGTAACTCAAATCCTCTGAGTTCTATTGCCCGTCCGATATTAAAGGGTGTACGATTTTTGTCGGCAATTAAATCTGGCGGTGTTGCTACCCCTAGCAGGGCAAATGTGACGCGTTTATAGCTTGACTTTTGAGCGCGTTTATTATAGCAAGCTCTGATGAACGCAAAAAAATCGTCGATGGGGAAGTCTAAGCTAAGTAGACTATCGATTTCATCAATAAAAATTACGACATTTTGCTGAATTTCAACGAGTAAGATAGTTTCGAGAAATTCACTTAAGCGATTGATTAGGGATAAGTGAGTGCGATCGCGCCACCAAGAGCGTAAATTAAATTGGAGTTGGAAGCTGCTGGTGAGAGAACCTATGATTGAGGCATACCACTGTTCTGGCGTCACCTGTTGAGTGCCAATCGCTGTCAAATCAATCGCGCCGCAACAAATACCCACGGCTTGCAAACGGTGCATGGCTTGCACCCAAAGTGAGGATTTGCCCATTTGCCGAGAGTTGAGGACGTAGCAAAACTCACTTCTTAACAGTGCCTGGTAAAGTTCATCATCAGCTTGACGCCTGACATAACTAGGGGCATCAAGCGGTAGACTCCCACCCACTTGATATTCGTAGGATGGACTTTGGGCGGTGAGCATGAACACAAGAGATTTTTCATATAGTGTACGATCGTAATCGCTAAAACTAGTAAAGTGTCAAGTTTGATTCGATGGGTGCTTATCCTGTTCGTAGTAAGGGCTTTAGCGCTAAAGCCCTTACTACAAACCTGCAAAAATCTGGTGATTGATAAGCTTGAAAATTCGCTTCACATTCCACAAAATCGCCGTTTAGTCGTGGCTGGCAGAGGCAAGGAAAGTGCCGTCGGGACTGAAAGAAACTTCATCTTTCCCCTTTTACCTTTTTCCTTCTTAAAAAGTAAGTTGATAGAGCTGTATGGGTTCTTCCATCCCCTGGCATTCTTTGCTCCCTATGGCCATAGGTTGTAGGGGAAGATAGGCTCTGACTGCATCGTAGACGGTTTGGGAAATACAAATACCACCAGGGACAGTTTCAGTTTCTATGCAAGCAGCAACATCAACTCCATTTCCGGTGCAATTGCTATAACCGAATACTACATCTCCCAGATGAATAGCAATGCGATAAGTTAGCACTGGTTCTGAGGCGAGTTCAGCTATCTGCCTAAATGTTAGTTGAATTTCATGAGCACAATTGACAGCATTAATCGTAGAGGGAAAGTAGATAAATAACCCATCACTGGTAGACTTGAGAACCTGGCCTTCGTATTGCTGGCACAACTGAGTGATAAGCTGGAAGTCTTGATCGAGTAGAATCTGCGTCTGTTCTGCATCAGCTTCCATCTTTGCCGCCAAGTCTACTGCATTAATGAAAACAATGGTGGCTAGGCGATGCTCTTTAATTAAATTTAGCCGCAATCGCGTTAGGCGATCGCTAAAATACTGACGATACAACTCGCAACTGGGTACAACTTGCTGATTGACAAACCCTACCAGCCCCATGCTTTGTAATTTAAACACCTGGATTGGATCTAATTTTATGGGGGTTTCTGACGTTACAACCCGCATTAATGCTGTCACCAAATCGGGATACTGTTGCAGATTCCACAATTGGCGTCGCAGATAGTCTTTATAAATGCCGTCTTCAGCAATCGGAGTTTCTAGCAGTTGTTCGAGTGTGATTTCTTGGATACTAATGTGATGGAGTGCCGTTTGCACGAGGTGAGGATTTCCTCCAATCAAAGTCATCAGACGTTCTACTTCCTCGGTTCCCCAGTCTAGGTGATGCCGCTGCGCTAAATCTTCTACTTGAACTGGGGTAAACTCTGGTAATTCAATGGACAACCCAACATTAAAAGGTGATTGATTAATGTTGAGTGGGATATAGATTTCTGTGGAATGAATGACTAGTAACCGCAGTTTTTGCCAAATTCTGCTACTTTTGTCTCCATACTTAGCTTTCTGATGCCAAGCTCGCAGCATTCCAAAAAAGTCAGTAGCAATTTGGGGGTAGTTAAACACCACATCTACTTCATCTAATGCCAGCACGATGGGGCTATCAAGTTCTGTTAACAAATAATTCTCGAAGTAATCGGTGCAGTTGTAATTGCTGCCAAAAACGTCATCCCAATACTCATTCAAGCGGTTTGGTAGTCCTAAACTTCGAGTGACAACCGCACAAAACCACTGGAGAAAGCGATTGAGCGTTGTAAAAACTTCAGCATCAGCGAGTTGCAAGCTTAAGGTAACGGTTTTCAAATTCTGGTTTCTTGCAGACTCGAGAATTCTGATCATTAAAGAAGTTTTGCCCATTAACTTGGGAGCTTTAATCCGAATCAGAGCTCCTGGCTGTAGAACGGTTTCATAACACAGTGGTTCTATCGGAGGACGCTCGATATAAAAGGGGGAATCGAGAGGAACTTGACCTTTAAGGGTGACCCTAGAGTAACTTTCTAAATAGTTAAAATCGGGCTTTGTATAATCATTTCCCTCTAAAGTTAAATGAAATGCTTGAAAGTAGCATTCTAAACTTAGCCGATCTACGGCAACCTGACGGCGTTGTATTTTAGTAATCGTATTGGGACTCAAGTTAGTTCGTCCGCTTAGTTCTTCCAAGGTGTAGAAGCTGC
>CBKWLJ010000352.1:0-9976 GCA_966675205.1 uncultured bacterium | reverse complement strand
TTCCCTGGCAGGTAGGGCAAAAGTAAATAATTCGGGTTTTCTCGCCTTCTTCATCGGATTGGGTAACTTGACGAAGTTGACGGATTGTGCTGCCACAGTCTAAACAAGGCAGGTTGGTGCGGCGAAAAACGTAGTGTCTTGTGCCGTACTCGCTTCCATGTGTGTAGACGAGGGATGAGTCATTAATAAGACGTGTACGCGCTTCATCTGAGACGGTGAATCCGCCTGTAGTGTAAGCGCGTTGAGCCATTAAGGGAATTGAATGAATTAGGCGTTCTAGTTCCTCTGCTGTCAAATCGGCAACTTTTCGCCACGGATCGAGGCGACAATTAAATAGAATTTCGGCTCTCAGGTAGTTTCCAATTCCGGCGAGAATCTGTTGATCGAGTAGGGCAGCACCAATAGTGCGCTGGCTATTTTCAGGTGTCACCAGCTTTTGAAGAAACACAGGTGCATCGAAGGGCTTTTCGTCTGGATAGGGTAGGATATCTGTACCGAGAGTGCGTAAGTTTTCGATGATTTCAAAGGGATTGCCTGCGCCTAGATTGAAGATTGGTGCAGAGTAGAGAATGGCGCAGGCATCAGGTACGACAATACGCGATCGCTCGCGGCGATCTATTTCTTCGGGTGGATTGTCTAAAACTGCCCAACTTCCCCACATCATCAGGTGAGAGTGGAAGTAGTAATTACCTTCAATTAAGCCAACTAGGTGTTTGCCGTGCGAGAGGACTCGTTCGATACGCTTGTTGAGTAAAACACCTGGATGCTCTTTTTCCCAAACTTTTGCTGACTTTGTCCGTGCCAAGAGTGACACAATGGGTTTACCATCAAGTGCCTGATTTAAGGCATCGGCAAACCGTCTGACTTCTGGTCCTTCTGGCATGAGTGGTGAGTATGTGTTACTTTTTTTACTTTAAAGATGTGGCTACTGAGTCCACATCCTTCCTCATATAGAGGATAGAAGGCGATCGCTCTTTGGTTGTGCCAACGGCATCTGAAACCCAGTTCCGTAATGCTCTGCTAAAGTTGGGTTACAGCCTACCGAACTAGATGCTCCGAAGGGGGCGATCATGACTGTAACGACTAAGAAGCTAACCTTTGAAGAGTATCTGACCTACTCAGACGGGACTGATACCCGCTATGAGTTGGTGAACGGGGAATTAGTGGCAATGAGCATTGGCACTGGGCAACATGGAGAAATCATTGATTTTCTCTATCGGCAAATCGATGTTGAGATTGGGCGTAGCGGACGCGACTGGATTGTTAGACCTGTGGCGATTGGTGTACGTTCTCCTCGTGCTGGCAAGTGGGATACTTCTCGCATTCCCGATTTGACCGTTATCCCTACCCAGCAGTGGCACGAGTTGAGAACCCGCGAGGCTGTTATCGAACTCAACGAACCCCCTCCGATTTTAGTGATAGAAGTCGTTAGCGAATCAACAAAGACAGCAGATTATCGCGCTAAGCGCGTTGAGTACAACGTTTTAAACATTCCTGAATACTGGGTCGTTGACCCACTGACATCAAAGGTGACGATTTTCACCCTGGTTGAGGAACTGTATGAAGGTACAGAGTTCGCTGGTACTGAGCAGATTGTTTCAGGCATTTTCCCAGAGTTGACCCTGACAGTCGAGCAGATTATTTGGGCTGGGGCAATTCCTAGCGTTGAAGAAAATCAATGAGAGGCGATCTCCTTTTGATCGTGCCAATGGCATCTGAAACTCAGTTCCCAGCTAGTCCCTACGAACCCAAACACGAGAGGGAGGAATAACTTGTGAACAGATGGATTGTCTTCAAAACTGAATCAGCTTCATCGAAGGGGTGGAAAGAGCGCAAGTTGCAGCCTGCTGGACACTTAACCCGGATGCTGGCTGAGTATTTGGATTGTTCTGATAAGGCGTTGCCAGAACTAGGCTACCGTCCGCGTGAGTTTGCCCGATTCGAAGCGTCCGTCGATCCAAACTTCCCGGATGCTAGCACTCATGTGCGTTGGTCTGACTGGGAAGTGAGCCGAGTTGAGCGGTTCAAGTCGGTTGAGTCGGCTGAGTATGACGAGATTGTTGTGTGTTATTGCCGCTACTCACCGATTGAGCCGGAGTGGAAGGAGTTACCCAAGATTGGCGTTTTGCAAGAGGGTAAACTTTAAGTTTTTGCGATTTGACTGCTCATTGGTGAGTGCGATCGCTCTTTGGTTGTGCCAGTAGTATCTGAAAGAATTCCGCAATGATCAGTAGAAGCTGGGCTACAGCTTACCGTAATAGATGCAGGAGAAAAAGGAATAGGGGGTGAGCTCATTCAAAGTCAAAACTTATGTTGACTTCAACAGGTTCTATTTCGACTTCAGTAGGTGCGTCTACTAATTCGACGCCTTCGACTTCGACTTCGTTTATATCAAGTGGATCTTTGGGATCAAAGACAATGTCTACTTTTGCTGTGGCAATTCCGGTCTGCTGCTCTCCAGCTTCTGTAATTGTATTTAGAAAAACCAATTCTCCATCATCGGGATAACACATATCTAGATCAGGATAGCTACCTTCTGGAGTAAAAACTATTTCTAAACCTAGTTCATACTTAAATTGACTATGTTCATCATCAATATTATCAATATCTAATATAGACTTTTTGATAGTTTTCACAGAATCTACTGTTACACTTATCTCGTCAAGATCGACTAGTCTATCCATTTCTCGCGGGTGACGCCATCTCTCGGAAAATTCTAACTGTCCAAACTCTTCAGCGACTCTTTCTTCTATCTCATTTAGGTTTTGTTCTAGGATTTCATAGGCTAGTTTTCGATAATATGCTTTTATTGCTATTAAAAAAGTTGCTTTTAGATCATCAGTTTGCTCTGAAGCTGCAAACTTGTATTGTAAAAACTCTCGAATTAATGGATGAATCTCATAGCAAGCTTTTCTTTCTTCAAGCCTCTGAATTAAATAAAGCTTGTAGAGCTGCTTTTTAGCTAGGTCAATATCTGTCTTTGTCCAATTTAGGGACTGTGTCTTACTGAGTACAGTTACTAGTTCCCAGGGAATTACAGTTGGTTTAAACCAGCTCAATAACTGCCCAACAAGCTGACTAACTGGAGCAAGTTCTCGCCAGCTTAATTCAAATGCCGCTCTCACGCCACGAGGGGCTGTGCTAAAAGTTTGCTGCATTTGCTGCTCCGAAAGATCTAGCGCCTCATCTTGCAGTCGCTGTACTTCCAGCCGTTCTAACATCTCCGCCAAAGATAAATCGGGGTCTTCTGCCAAATACCGTCCGACTAATTCCAAACCCAATGGCAGATAACCCAGCCATTCACACAATTCTTTAGCTATCTCATATTCACATTTCACTCGTCCCTCACCCTCTAGGGCGGCTAAAAGTTCTAAAGCTTTCTCCTGTGAGAGTACATTCAAAGGGAGTTCAAAAAAATTGGTGTCCAGCCGTCGCAGCCGCGTTGTTACTAAAACTTGAAAACGGTTAGCGGTTGGTAGAACTGAACGAAAACTTCCTAAATCTGTAACATCATCCAACACGACCAATACCAACCCTTCAGGTGGTTGCCAGTGCTGCCAACACCACTCTACTTGTTTCTGAACATTGAGTTCAGGGCGTATCTTTTTAAACTTATCTAACACTTCCTGCTCCATGTTAAGCAGGAAAAACTGCACAATCTGAGCCTCCAGATTGGATTCTCTTGCACTGAACCAGTAACTTCCACCAGGGTAATCGGCTTCATGTTGTCGTCCATACTGAATTGCTAATTCAGTTTTGCCAACGCCACCCATACCAGAAATGGAACATAACCGATTTCCTCTCTGCAACTCGTGATGCAGAATTTTGAGTTCGTCGGTTCGCCCGACAAAATTGGCTACACCTCTGGGAGTGTTCCGTGGAGGATTTGACTTTACCCGTTCCCGTTCGGGCGACTTCAGTCAGAAGTTCTGGGTGAGGTTCTGGATAGAACCTCCCTGAATGTTTCCATAAATTTTCTCTGCTATATTCGTAATACTCTGACTGGTTTGCGGCTGAGATTTCACAGCATCTGCCAAAGCTTGAACTGCCTGTGCAATCTCAAAATCGGATTTTGCTGCCGATTCTACTTTTTCCACCAAAACGGCTTCACCATAATCCTCTGGCTGCTGTTCAATTAATTCTGGGTGTTGTGCTGCTACTTCTATGGCACTTGCTGTATCGGGAGACTTGCGCTTAAGCAGTTGCATCAGTTTACCGCTTTTCTCCATTACCTTTTCTCCCAAGGTTTCGCCTGCTTTTTCAATGGCTTTCGTTAAAACCAAGGTTGCGATCGCGCCAGCCGTAAAGGTTTCCATGTCTAGTTATCGAACTTTCTATTCAGCTAGCTTAGCCTAGAGAAGTAGTAATCGTCTTTCCAGTATTACTCTACAGAGAGGCTATTGATTAAACTTACAAAAGCTGAAGCGGCACGAGAAGCGATCGCTCTCACTCCCATAAGCTACGATGAACCCAAACACCGTTACACAGAAAACCCATGTCTGAGCAAGTGCGTTACATTACCAACGAGCAGGGGGAGCGAGTTGGCGTCTTGTTAGATTTGGAAGCCTACAATCGACTAGCGAACCCATTAGCTCTAGATGAAGAGTGCTTAATTGGTTTAAGCCGAGATGAGCTGCAAGCGTTAGCCGATAGTAAGCTAGCTCCCGCCGCACAAAATCAGTTGAACGATATGCTAGTTCAGAATGCAGAATCTCAACTCTCTGCCGACGAAGTTGCAAATTTAGACCGTCTCCTAGCACAAGTCGATCAATTCACAATCCTCAAAACCAGAGCCACATATACTCTGCACTGCCTAGAAACCTTGGCGACGGTGGAGTGAGGATGGGACAGAGTTAGTAGGGTTGACACCGATTGGTCGAGCAACAATTGCTGCATTGAAGATGAATCGTCCCCAGTTGATTCGCGTGCATCGGATGTGGGTGAAGGTAGGGGAACATCCACCAAAATTTGAGTGAGCGAAGAAGTGCTGTGTCGATAGAGAATTGCGATCGCACTCAAGCCAAAAGTCTCTCAACGGATACCTGGATGTTTGGAAATGCTAACGGCGCGATTGCCCCTTCTCGGATAACCTGTTGTGTAGCGTACTGACCATTCAGAGGCTCTCGCAATACAATCATTCGCCTAGCAGATAAATCCAATATCCAATACTCTTGAATTTCAGCAGATGCGTAGATAGAGGTTTTGAGGTCTAAGTCTTTTTTCAGGCTCGTCTTAGCCACCTCTATGACCCAAAAGATATCATCACGTCCAGGATGGCGATCGTTGTATGCAGACTCTGGCAATCGCACAATCGCAATATCCGGTTCCGGTTCGGAGTCAGGTAGTGTAATCGGTCCATTGAAACGAACATCAGCTTTGCCTGCCAGCAACTCCTCCAGGTATTTCGCACCTCGCTTCGCCGTATTGTAATGAATCGGGGTTTCTGGACTCATTTCAATAATTTCGCCTGCTAGCAACTCCACACGGCGATCGTGCAAAATTCCCGCTTCGATCATGCGGTGATAGTCATCCACAGACCATTTGGCTAGCGTCTTCATCGCTCTAATCGCTCATTCCGTTTGCTTTCCTTGACTCAATTCTATAGCCATTTGGTTGGACTGATTGTCTACGGCAGGCTACGAAGAGCACTCAGTCCTTCCCGAAGTACTCCCCCAAAACTGAGGCAGCGCAATCATGCGCTGTGCAAGGAAGGTACGCCTGCCCCGGTGAAAAACTGCCAGACTTAGAATAAGATGAATTTCCTCTGTTCCCTGTGAAGCTAGAGAACTTACTTTTACCCGTAGGAATCCAGTATCCAGTTGAAAAAGGTTAAAAAGCTTACTGTACAAGCTTTCTTCCCTTCTGCCCTCTGCCTCCTGTCTTCTGCCTTCTTGCACTAGCGAAAAGCAACCACCTCATAGTGTTCCACTGTTGGGAACGGGTCATAGAAGTGATGCAACAAGGAACGCCACTGTTGGTACTCTGGCGATTGTCGAAACCCAATCGTGTGATCTTCTAACGTCTGCCAGCGCACAAGTAGAATATAACGGTTCGTGGTTTCTAAGCAACGTTGGAGTTCATGAGAGATGTACCCTGGCATGGAGGCAATGATGGTTGAGGCTGTTTTAAAAGCCGTTTCAAACTCATTAACCCGACTGGGCTTAACATCAAGGATGGCAACCTCTAGTATCATGGGCTGGATGTTTTTACCACGGATACTATAGTACAAGGTACTATCAAGTAGCGGTTACTCAGCAGCATCCCCTTCTCTTTAGTAAGATTGGCGCAGTCTTAGTGCATGTACGATACTCAATACATCATGAGTCCACTGAGGAAGGATTAACGTCATTACAATTTCTTCCACTGTGTGAATAATGCCCACTGCGATCGCAAGACTCAGCGTCAATCCTCCATAACCAAAACCGAACAGAGCGATCGTGGCAACAAACAGCGTGACTCCCCAGGTTTTGGCTGAATACGTATGATAGCTGGCGGGTTGACCATATTTGGCTAAATTGACGACCCACCAAATCAATTGAATGCCCACTACCGCACTCAACCCATTAGAGAAGGCGATAATCACATCAGAATGAACTAAAAAAGCACTGATTCCAACGCAAAGATACAGGCACACATCAGCCCAACTATCAGCCTTTCTCAGGGAAGCTGTACTAACACCGATACGCCGTGCAATAACACCATCAAAGATATCTGAGAGAAACGCTGCTACAAACCCAACCATGAACCAGGCATCTGTCTTGCCATCGATCGCATTGAGTAGTAGTAACGGCCCCATGAAAAAGCGAAGGATGACTAGTGCGGCAGGAACAAATTGAATCACTGCCGCCAATAGTGGGCGAGAGCTTTCGGTTTTAGCAATTTCACTTGTATCGTTCATAAGTCCTTTCGCAACAGCGCTTCGATTAACCTGAGTTTTGCCGAAATCTGTGTTGCAATAGGGCTTGCTGTGACCAGTTTCCTGGAAAGTCTCCCCAGTTGTGATTAAAAACCTGGGTTGAGAGTAGTGGTGACTTGAGCCTTGGTAGGACAGTTAGAGAGATTGGCACTGCTGATCGACGTTGATAACAGCCTAACCGTTGATTTAACCGAGTACGAGTGGCATGCTCTTCAAACGGAGATTGGGTATACTGCGAAGGGCACACGAAGCAGTATCTTAAGAAGTTAAACCCCTTATACCCTGATATCTTTGTGACCCTAAAAGAATTTGTTCTGTTCTTAATGGCTATTTTTATGAGCGCTGCCGGACAATTTTGCCTAAAATTGGGAGCGTTGCGACTCGGAAAAGTGAACACCAGCAATTGGCTGAGTCATCTTGTCGGTGTGTTTACGACACCAGAACTCCTCGTTGGCTTATGTTTCTATGGTGTCGGAGCAGTGGCTTACATTTTGCTGCTCACACGGGTGAATCTCAGTGTTGCTGGGCCATCAGCCGCTATTATTTACATTTTCTCGGTACTAATCGGCTATTTTTTCTTTCGAGAAGCTATTCCTTTTAGTCGAGCTGTAGGATTGGGTTTAATTATCTGTGGCGTCCTCCTAGTGATTTGGAAAAAATAGTTTTCTCATGGAGAATCCGCAGAATAGTCTGAGTAAAAACCGTCCTCGTCACCTAACTTGGTTTCGATATTTGCTCCCTGCCCTCCTGGTACTAGGGATATTTTTTCGATTTTACAATCTTGAGAAAAAAAACTACTGGAATGATGAAATTTACACCTCACTCCGAATATCTGGCTACACCAAAAAGGAATTAATCGAGCAAGTTACGAATCGTGCAATTGCGAGCCCCGACTGGCAGAAATATCAGCGTTTCACCCCTGAAAAGAATTGGGGTAATGTACTCGATTCGTTAATTGAGGACGTTCATCCCCCCCTACATATCCTAATCGCTCGCTGGTGGGCGATCGCGTTTGGCAGTTCTGTGGGAGTGATACGGAGTTTATCTGCTGTCTTTGGCGTACTCGTATTTCCTTGTCTTTACTGGCTATGTCTGGAATTGTTTGAGTCGTCAACTGTGGGATGGATTGCTGTAGCTTTTATGAGTGTCTCTCCATTTCACGTTTTGTATGCCCAAGAAGCCCGACAATATAGTATGTGGACAGTAAGCATCTTGCTGTCTTGTGCATCACTCTTGTGGGCGATCCGACAACCGAGTAAGTTTCGTTGGTTAATTTATGGAGCCAGTGTAGCCCTAGGGTTCTACACCCATTATTTTGCTGTATTTGTGCAGCTTGCTCATGGCATTTACATAGCGGTAACTGAAGGGATGCGAGGAAGTAAGAATTTTATTGCTTACTTACTTGCCTGCGTTGGCGGAATTCTCGTCGGTTTACCCTGGCTGCTAGTGGCTAAAAAGTTTGGCGGGGGAGCGTTCACCGCTAGAAAAGTGCCTTTTTTTACTATCCCTCAACGATGGGCACTTAACATTAGCTCTCTATTTTTTGATCCACAAATTGATTACCAAAATCAACTGTTTGATGTTTGTTTTGATGATGGTACTCAACTTCAATGCCATGATGTGCAACTTCAGGGCAATAGTTTCTCTACCTATCTCATCTTGTTGATTGTGATTTTAGTAGGCTATTCCCTCTACTTTTTGTACCGTACCACTCCTAAACAAGTTTGGTTGTTTGTATTCTCTTTAATGGGAGTACAGCTTCTATTTTTACTCCTTCCAGATATAGGATTGGCTGGACAGCGTTCAACAGTAGGTCGCTATCTCATCCCCTGTTATATCGGTATTCAGCTAGCTGTTACTTATTTTTTTACGGTTAAACTCACGGATAAATATATTACTAAATGGAAACAACAGCTATGGCAAGTTACTTTTATTGTTTTGCTGTCCCTCGGTATCTTATCCTGTGCACTGAGTTCCCAAGCTGAGACATGGTGGACTAAGTATAGCAGTTATTACGAGCCTGAAGTGGCTCAAATTATCAATCGCTCTGCTTCTCCAATCGTCATTGTTGAAGACCCAATTCGGTTAATGTCTTTAAGCTATTTGGTGGCTCCTAAGGTTAAATTTCAGCTAGTAGAATCTGCGAATCTTCAAATTCCGAGTGGATTCAGTGATACATTTTTGTTTAGACCCTCAAATGATTTACGGCGTCAACTTGAACAGAAACAAAATTTTAGAATAAGAGCTATTTATGAGTTGGGATATCTTTGGCGCTTAGAAAACAGAGATTAACCTCATTATTAGGCAAGTCATTGGTAATTCGTAATTAAAACGGGTTAAATTTTCTGAGTTTTCAGGCTGCTCCCTCAAGAGGGAACGGGGAATGGGGAACAGGCAATCGCCACAATTAAAATTAGGGGATTTGAATCAGGATGCATTGAAACTTCAAGGGCTACCGCCTTGTTTCAAACATTTCTTCTCTTCCATTAGTCATTATGGGTTTTATGCTCCCGGCGACAGCAGGTATTATTCATTACGAGTTATGAATTTTAAAACTTCCCGTCATTAAATCGCCCAAGAAATCTTTACGCGACGCTAGTGTTTGAATCAGATAAACTTGCCGAGTTAACCCTTAGTTTATGGCAAGGAATAATATCAGCAAGAATTGCAGTAACGACCTTACTGGTATGGACTTCTAATTTGGCTTCAAGAGCTGCATAAAACAACAAACGCTGACCGGGAAACACCACTCGCTCGAAATATAAATTGGGGATATTTTTAATGCGGATGATTTGAATGCGATGGGTAGAGTTGATATAGGAACAGAGAATTTGCGATTCTCCTTCAGAAGTTAAAGCATTTTCAGAAAAAGCCAAATTGTGATTCATAATGCCAAGCAAAGATGGAATCGGATAGTCGGGGATATACAAGTGTTTTTTAGTAAAGAATGAGACTTTTTTATGAAGGGTTTGTACCTTTCACTATATTATTGTTCTCGATCGCGGAAAGAACCAGAATTTTCTCATATATGTAAGAATACTTAATCTTCTTTAGGTTTCA
>CBKWLJ010000351.1:0-9986 GCA_966675205.1 uncultured bacterium | reverse complement strand
AAAACTAACTCCAGTAAACAGCAAAAGGAAATTGCCCTAGAGCCTCTGGTTTGAACGAGGAATGGCGCTTATTGCGTCGGCAAACTTGTTGTTAGTGCTGTTTGATTTGAGCTATATTCCCCTGCGAAATTTTTGGCTCCAAGGAAGAATTACTCTGCCTTTACTCAATCAAACTCTTCAGCTTCCTATGCCAGCGATCGCAAAATGGTATGACCCCATTAAAGGAATTGAACCCTATCGAGATACACAACAGTATTTACAACGGGTAGACGATTTAGAAAAAACGCTGGGTATTAGTGAGTTACCCTCGCTCCAGCCCGATACAGAAATTATTACCCGGTTACGCTCGCAGCAAGCAGCAGAAATCCTTGAAGATTTGCGCCGTCGCAGCATAGAAATAGTTGATACGAATCCGTTTCAGGTCGCCAATAAGACAGGTACCCTGGAAAAGATCAAAAATCGAATGCGAGACCATGTTCCCAATCAGGAGAATTCATCGAAAGTAGCATTCAGACAGTTTTGGAGCCAAAACTACCTAGAAGCCAGAGGCATTGAGAGACAACTGATTTTTTTTGATAAGGAAATTCGACCTTTAATAGCAACTAACTACTATCGCCCTATTGGAGAAAATGGTGAATTCATCGACTACTTTTGGCTCCTTGATTTACCATTTATCATTTTGTTTGGACTAGAATTTTTGGCACGGACTTGGTTAATCAGTCGCAGACATATTAGTGTCAGTTGGCTCGATGCCATGCTGTGGCGTTGGTACGACATCTTCCTTTTGTTACCCTTTTGGCGCTGGTTGCGTATCATTCCTGTCACCATTCGCTTAAACCAGGCTGACTTAATAGACCTCGATCGCATCCAAAAGCAAATCAGTCAGGGATTTGTTGCCAACCTCGCTGAAGATATCACAGAAGTAGTCGTGATTAGCGTCATCAATCAGCTTCAAAGTTCCATTCGGGGTGGCGATATGACGAAGTGGCTTTCCCAACGAGAAGTCCGTCCCTACATTGATATCAACAATACCGATGAAGTTGCAGCACTTACCACTTTAGTCATGCGGCTTGTAGTCGATCGCGTTCTCCCTAAAATCCAACCGGATATAGAAGCTTTATTACATCACAACTTGGCAAAAACAATCAAGCAATCCCCAGCATACCAAAAGCTTGAGCAATTACCTGGACTCGATCAACTTCAACATCAACTCACTGAACGCTTGGCAAAAGACATCACCAATGCCCTCTACGAAGGTCTCCACATGGCACTGCAAGAAGACCCGGTCGGAGAACAACTGTTCAAACGCCTGATTGAACATCTCAGCGAAGCGGTCGGGTCAGAAATCCAGGCAAAACAAACGTCACAAAGAATTCAATCCTTGCTAACAGATTTGTTAGAAGAAGTTAAAATTAATTATGTCGAGCGCATGTCTGAACAGGATTTAGAGGCAGTCTTAGAACAAACAAGAACAATCCGCAAAATTGCTCAGCAATAGATTGAGTATATTAGGAAACCCCAAGGAAGTCTTTTTTAGAAGACAAGGAAGCCGATTTACTGCTATTCCGGAAAAAACTCCTTTATTTTTCAGGTTTTTTCCCGCTTCCGGTTTTTAATACGAAGTTGCGTTCATCAATCGTATTTTCTCCCCCTTTCCTTGCCTCCCTTCTCTTGTCTCCTCTATCTACTACTATGAGCTGCAACTCATTATAATCCCTCAGCTCCAATCCCCAGTCACAGGACGGGCTAATTGCGCTACACTCGAACATAGCAACAGAAGTCACTCTGTTCGTTGCTAGGCTTCTTGGAAGAAATTTTACCTGGAAGTGGGGATCACCCACTTTTTTTATTGAAGCGTTCTAATGACTCATCCATTGATTCCACAACTACTAGAATTAGCAAACCCAGTAGCCGAAAACCTTGGATTTGAGGTCGTCGGGGCAGTTTTTCATACCAACAGACGCCCACCCGTGCTGCGTGTGGATATCCGTAATCCCACGGATGATATCAGTTTAGATGACTGTGAACGGATGAGTCGGGCTTTGGAAGAAAGACTAGACGCTGTGGATCTCATTCCAGACGCCTATGTTCTGGAAATTTCCAGTCCTGGTATCTCGCGAGAGTTAAGCACAGAGCGAGAATTCATTTCCTTTAAAGGGTTCCCCGTCATTGCCCAGACCTCTGAACCCTATGAAGGCCATACCGAGTGGCGTGGAAAGTTGATTCGCCGTGATGATACTGGAGTTTATCTAAATCAAAAGGGTCGTACAATCACTCTTCCCCGTCATCTGGTGGTCAGGGTGCAATTGGACGATAAAGGATGAAATCGGTGGAAGCTTGTAGCTGCTAGCAGATGGCTTCTCACTGCGGAACGTGAACGACTTATCCTAGCGTCGTCGATGGTCGTTTATGGCGAGTTCTCGTTCTTGGGGAGAGCCTAGCGTTTCCTGTTACCTCTGTTGAGTTGGCATTCCCACTCATGAACTAGAGGTTTAGAGGGTGTTGCAGTAGGTAAAAGTTGCCTCTTTGACATAGCGCGTATGGAGTACGTAGCGTCAAGGAGGCAAGGTTAGAACATGCTCATTGGACTTTTGTTTTCACATTGACCTTCAGCATGGTGCTAACAGCTTACTTGCTTTTTCACCCGTAGAAAACCTGTTTTCATTGTTCCTCGCTAATTAAGGAGATTAGCTTATGTCGATAGTTGCTTTACCAGGGCTGAAAAAAATGATAGAAGAAATCAGCCAAACCCATAATCTACCGAAATCTGCTGTTCAGCAAGCGCTACGAGAAGCATTACTGAAAGGGTATGAGCGCTATCGCCGTGCTCAACGCCTCGATAAACATCATTTTGAAGACGAATACTTTGACAACTTTGAAGTCGATCTTGATATCGAAGAAGAAGGATTCCGCGTTCTTTCCACCAAAACCATTGTTGAAGAAGTCAGCAACAGCGACCATCAAATTTCACTCAAGGAAGTTCAGGAAGTCGCGTCTGAAGCCCAACTCGGTGATTCTGTCGTTCTTGATGTCACACCTGATCAAGGCGAATTTGGTCGGATGGCTGCTATCCAAACCAAGCAAGTTTTATCACAAAAACTGCGAGACCAACAGCGTAAGCTGATTCAGGAAGAATTTGCTGAGTTAGAGGGAACCGTTCTTAACGCCAGAGTACTGCGGTTTGAGCGGCAATCAGTAATTATGGCTCTGAGCAGTGGTTTTAGTCAGCCAGAGGTTGAAGCTGAATTGCCCAAACGGGAACAGTTACCGAATGATAATTATCGCGCTAATGCGACATTTAAGGTTTATCTCAAAAAGGTTCGCGAAGGCCCTCACCGGGGACCTCAATTGGTTGTCTCCAGAGGTGCGGCAGGTTTAGTCGTTTATCTATTTGCCAACGAAGTTCCAGAAATTGAAGATGAAGTTGTGCGGATTGTGGCAGTAGCCAGAGAAGCCAATCCCCCCTCTCGTCATGTGGGCCCTCGCACTAAAATTGCAGTAGATACCTTAGAGCGAGATGTCGATCCGGTCGGTGCTTGTATCGGCGCTCGAGGGTCACGGATTCAAGTGGTGGTCAACGAATTACGCGGTGAAAAAATTGATGTCATTCGTTGGTCGCCTGACCCATCGACCTATATTGCTAACGCTCTGAGTCCAGCACGTGTCGAGCAGGTGTTGTTAGTTAATCCGGAAGGCCGTCAGGCACATGTTTTAGTGACAGAAGACCAGCTCAGTCTAGCTATTGGTAAAGAGGGTCAGAATGTCCGCCTTGCAGCTCGCCTTACGGGTTGGAAAATTGATATCAAAGATGTCGCTAAGTACGATTACGAAGCAGAACATCGCAAAATAGAAGCAATGCAAGCGGCTCAAGCTAAGGAGCAAGAAGAGCAAGACCTACAAGATGATGAGGAAGATGATATCGATACGCTGACAGTAGAGGATTCTGAATCAGGGGTCGCCTATGGGAGTCAAGATTATCGGGATCAAGAAGAAGAATAGGAGAACAAAGCCGTAGTTTAATCTTCAGTTGGCAGGTGTTTACCTGCCGATGCCAGTTTTCATCCAGTTTCTGTTTAGACCTAAAACCCCAACACCCATTTGCCTTGAGGATTTAAACCCTATTTACTACCCATTCTATGGAACCCAACTATCGACGCTGCCTGAGCTGCCGCAAGGTGGCACCAAAACAGGCGTTCTGGCGCATTGTCCGAGTCTATCCGTCGAGACAGGTACAATTAGACGAGGGGATGGGGCGTTCTGCCTATCTGTGTCCTCAAGGCAGTTGTCTGTCATTAGCTCAGAAGAAAAATCGCTTGGGACGAAGTCTTCAGGCTGTAGTCCCAAAAGAGGTGTACGAAATTTTATGGCAGCGTCTAGCTGCTGTACCCGCGAACAATGATCACTGAAGAAGGAGAATTATAACTCTCACAACCACAAATGCTTTCAGGGAACCTAAGCAATCGTTAGGATAGAAGGGAGGGATTAGTTTTTGTGGGTTTCGAGAATAGGGAAACGAGTAAGTCTTAACCTGACACACGCAACCTGTATGGAGAAGCAAGGCTGAAACTGACAGCACACGAAACCTGTCTCAGTTTTATTAAGATTTGTGCAAGATTAGAGAAGAAGGGTTTGAACTTTCGGCAAATATCCAAATCGCATAAGAAAAATCAACTGCTCTCAGGCATTGAGGGTTGACGACTAAAAAAACAGCACATTCACATTCACTAACGATTAAAAGCTCCACGATTAGGTACCAAGTCAATGAACCAACAGTCATTTGAGCATGTAGATATGGTGTAAAACATAGTTACGACGGGGAAATACTGGATGAACAACGGCAAAGTCAGAATTTACGAATTATCACGGGAATTGGATTTGGACAATAAAGACATTTTGAATATTTGTGAGAGACTTAATATCGCGGTCAAAAGTCACAGTAGTACGATTACAGAATCAGAAGCAGAGCGCATTCGTGCAGCTTCAGAAAAGTATTCGAGTCCAACAGCTGTCAGAAACCGCGACACTGCCGCATTGAATGAAGGAGGAGCTGGTTCTAAGGTGATAGGTCGTCCCAATGGTCACCAAAAACAAGAAATTGTAGGAATCAAACCAAAGCGTCCAAATTTTACCTCTCATCAGGAGGGTCAAAAAGTGACCAATCCTCCTCAACCCCCCGTCAAACCCTCGGTGACACAAACAAACAAGCCGACACTGAATAAACCTACATTGGTTAATTCACCGGAGCCTCAATCCGACGAACTGAGTCAAGCTCCGGAACCCACTACTGTAGACGAGAACCAGATCACTGAATCAACTGCAATGGAGGATAGACCTCAACTTTCCGGCCCCCCTTTAAGACCAACGCCTGCAAAACCGCCTCAACAGTCTCAGCCAAGTCAAGTTGAGCGACCGATTTTGAAGCGCGATCGCCAAGACGCTGCACCTTCAAAACCCAGCAGTTCACCCGCAGCTCCAACAAAATCAGCAAGTCCCAGCCAATCCTCAAGCGGGAGTGAAACTTCAGCGCCATCACGTCGTCCGGCGTCACCGCCAGCGGTGCCTGTTCCTAAACTTCAAGGTCCCCCCAAACGAGTTCAATCCCCTCGTCGGGACGAAGACGTGGCAGCAGCACTGAAAGATACAGGTCGTGAAGAAGGAGAAGACGATACGATCGACACGATCGCACCAGAACTCAGCGAACTGAAACAACCCAAACGCCTGACTCCTCCCCGACCACCGAAGAAGAAAGAGTGGGTTGACGAGGATGAGGAAGGATTAGATGGAGCTAAATCTGGAAAATCGACCGGCAAACACAAGCGCCGGGACATGTTTGAAGATGATGATGAAGATTTTGAAGCAGACCTCAATGAGTTAGGTGTGCCTCTGGTTTCAACCCAGGCGATCGCTCGTCCTGCCAAACCCAAGTCCCAGCAAAAACCGACTGCCTCGACCCCATCGGGTGTAAATCAAAGGAAAAAGCCTGGAGTCAAACTCAACACAGGTGAAGAGGGACGAGAAAGCCAAGCAACCAGCAAATCTGACGCTCGCAATCAGCGCGGCAAAACAACACCAGAACGCCCAGAAAAAATTGTCTTGGCTGGCTCAGTAACCATTAGAGAGCTAGCTTCTGCCTTAGGCGTGGCGGAAACTGAAATTATTAAAAAGCTGTTCTTCAAAGGAATTGCTGTTAACATTACCCAAACTCTCGATATTCCCACAGCCCAAGTGGTTGCAGAGGAAATGGGAGTCGAAATCGAAACCGCTCAAGAAGAGGCAGCGGCAACGAAGGTGACAGAAATGCTGGATGCGGAAGACCTGGAAAGCCTCCAGCGCCGTCCGCCAGTGGTCACTATTATGGGTCACGTTGACCATGGGAAAACCACTCTGCTCGATGCGATTCGCTCTAGTAAGGTCGCACAAGGTGAAGCGGGTGGAATTACCCAGCACATTGGTGCTTACCATGTCGATGTCGAACATGCCGGTGAACTTCAGCAGGTTGTCTTCCTTGACACTCCCGGCCACGAAGCCTTTACCGCGATGCGAGCACGAGGAGCACGCGTAACTGATATCGCCATCTTGGTGGTAGCTGCTGATGATGGCGTTCGTCCTCAAACCATTGAAGCCATCAGCCACGCCAAAGCGGCTGGAGTGCCCATCGTCGTTGCTATCAACAAAGTTGATAAAGCCGAAGCTCAACCGGATCGCGTTAAGCAGGAACTGACCGAACATGGTTTAGTACCAGAAGAGTGGGGCGGCGAAACGATCATGGTTCCGGTCAGCGCCATCCAAAGAGAAAATTTGGATACCCTTTTAGAGATGATTCTGCTGGTAGCAGAAGTCGAAGATCTCCAAGCCAACCCTGATCGCGTCGCGAAAGGTACGGTCATCGAAGCCAACCTGGATAAAACCAGAGGCCCTGTTGCCACCCTCTTGGTGCAAAATGGCACCCTGCGGGTAGGAGATGTTCTCGTCGCTGGCTCAGTTTTTGGTAAGGTCAGAGCCATGATTGATGACCGAGGCATGAAAGTTGATGTTGCCTCTCCCTCCTTTGCCGTGGAGGTACTCGGCTTAAGCGATGTTCCCGCGGCGGGTGATGAATTTGATGTCTTTGAAAACGAAAAAGAAGCACGAGCGATCGCCGCAACTCGAACGGAGGAACGCCGTGAGACTCGCCTGCAACAGGTAAGAGGAGCGCAGGTTACGCTCAACACCATCTCCGCTCAGGCTCAAAAAGGAGAACTCAAAGAACTCAACTTAATTTTGAAAGCAGATGTCCAAGGCTCCGTAGAAGCCATTCTCGGCGCACTCAAGCAACTGCCACAAAAAGAAGTACAAGTTCGGGTTCTGCTGGCTGCGCCAGGAGAAGTCACTGAAACAGATGTTGACTTAGCGGCTGCTAGTGGTGCGGTTATTGTTGGATTCAATACCACCCTCGCTCATGGTTCCCGGCAAGCGGCTGACCAAGAGGGCGTTGATATTCGCGAATACAACATCATCTATAAGCTCTTAGATGATATCCAAGGCGCAATGGAAGGCCTCTTAGAGCCGGAAATGGTCGAAGAACCTCTCGGTCAAGTCGAAGTTCGGGCAGTCTTTCCTGTGGGTCGTGGTGCAGTTGCCGGTTGTTACGTACTCTCCGGCAAAGCTATACGCAATTGCAACATCCGAGTGCGACGCGGTGGCAAAGTCATCTACGAAGGTATCCTCGATTCCCTCAAACGGATGAAGGATGATGTCAAGGAAGTCAATGCTGGCTACGAATGTGGTGTCGGTCTTGATAAGTTTAATGATTGGCAAGAAAGCGACATCATTGAAACCTTTAAGATGGTGAGTAAGCGGCGAACGTTGTCAGTCAGCTAAAAAGTTGAAGGTTAGAAGGTTAAAAGGTTGAAGGTTGAAAATCCAAACTAGGCTTCTCACTTTCAACCTAGCTGTCATCCAATTTCCAACTGTAACCTTCTAACTTTCAACCTTCTAACTTTCAACTTAGATAGACCTATGCGTTCATTCTGGACTGAACCTTTTTTGTGGATTCATCTTGCTGGTTTGGCAGCATTGCCCATAACCTTGGAACTGCTGTGGCTGGGACTAGCAGTTGGCGACCCCATCTTACCCGTTTGGCTAGAGTTTCTCTTCGTGGCGGTTGTGGGCATTGCACCCGTACTTTGGATGCAACTAACCCGCCCTTTTGATATTTTCAGCATTCTCGTCTTGGCGTTGAAGGTAGAGCAATTAACTCAAGAACAGCGACGCCTCCTGAGCTTATTTAAAACCAAGACTAATCAAGTTGTTGCCCTAGCTGGTGCTTTGATTATGGGTTGGGTGCTATGGCAAGTTTACCGAATTTCGCCTGTGGCAGCAGGAGTTGTTCCTTTGGCACCCAGTTGGCACATCGCTGGATTACTCTGGGCAGCATTAGCCTTTTTAGCCAGCAATTTGTTCTTACAAGTCCCTTTAAGTGTTCTTCCCGTCCTTCTCACGAGTGAGTCGCAGTTTGCAGCAACTGCTCCCTATCCAGTTGAGAGAATACCGCAAGATTTTACAATTCCTGGTGTGCGGGTGAATAAAATTTTGCCGCTAGATGCCACTGAGTTAGAGGCAGGGACTAGCTCAATTTCAACGTCATCCTCTGACCAAACATAAGGCTGGCGGTACTATAGCTCAATCTTTAAGCTTTCATGCTATCTAGAAGTGCAAAAAGAGGACTGGTGTCTTCGATAATTGGATTTTTAATTTTGAATTCAGGGATGTTGCCGATCGCACAATCTTAAGAAGATAGGCACGTTATCCTAAAAAGGAGGCTTTCAGTTCAAGCTTTCTGGCGCTATGCATGAGCAGCAGCGCCAAACTCAAATGTTGTATTGATTAGGTCAGGTATTTATATGGCAAATTCAGCAACGCCCCAATCTCGTCAATTTTCCCAAGATAGCCAAATCTGGGATAGCCTCAAACAAGCGATCGCCGCAAGTTCAGGTTTTCAGCGTTGGCAAATCGAACACCCCATTGATGAGCAACTTCAGGATTATAGCTTAGATACCCGAGTCCGTCGGTATCTCCGTGAAACCTTAGAAACTCTTGCCTATTAAACACAGGCTTAGGGGGCATGAGCTCAAAGTTTGATATTGGGCAAACGTCCGAGTACCCTGCGAATGTTCTGCGTAAACTCAACTAAGCGATCGCCCTCGACATGAACTTCTGGTGTCGGGTAATTTTGTAACGTTTCAAGTAAAGTAATGTTCCCATCTGGCAAAGCGGAACTCACCAAAGCCCCTCGCAAAGATTCTCGATTGGCGCGATTCGTCGGAGTGTGAACCACTTCACTGGCGCGATCGAGCATTGCTTCTCCCACGGGGGTATTCAGTACCCGATACATTAACACAGGGTTAACTTGAACTTCTTGTGTCAAAGCATTCCGCAACTCGGCTGGTTCTTTCTTCGCCACCCGCAGATAAAATCGCAACGAATTTGAAAGCTCACCCGTCTCAACAAATCTAGTGAGTTCGGGCACCGATACATTTTCTCGAAAAAAACGGTACTTCAGCACAACTGTTTGGGCCGCTTGGACAGGAGCATTTCCCAAACCAACACTAACCAGTGCAATTAAACCGATACTCAAACGTTGTGCAAACGATAAATTGCTAATCCTCCTTTTTTGTGGCACTTTTCACCTCTGTAGCAGCTAATTCCATTATCTTATCGAGATTTCAAGGCTTATGTCCTTGCAGCGGAAGAATGTTAGTAGTGAATTATTGCTGCCACCCTGCTTAGGTACATTAACATGGGTAGTTCTTTCTCCCTTTCCCCTTTCCCCCTTGCCCTTTCCCCTGCCCGAAGGGACTGACTCAGTTTAGTATTTTCCTGCGTAGCATTTTCCAAGTCAGCGTTTTGCAAGTTAGCCCCTCTTAAATCAGCAAAATTCAGATTAGCATTGCTAAGGTCGGCAGCAGAGAGATTCGCGAGTCTCAAGTCAGCCCCCGTCAAATTTG
>CBKWLJ010000350.1:0-9989 GCA_966675205.1 uncultured bacterium | reverse complement strand
TGCTGCGCCAAAAGGACTATCCGGGTGGCGAATTTACTTTGGCATTCATCGGTTATGGGGATGAGTCTGATCACACCGTCCTTGAACTGACCTACAACTGGGGCGTTGACAAGTACGATTTAGGGAATGCCTACGGTCATATTGCGATCGGCGTTGATAATATCTACGAAACCTGTGCCCAAATCCGACTCAAGGGCGGCAAAGTCGTTCGCGAACCCGGCCCGATGAAGCATGGCTCAACGGTTATTGCTTTTGTTGAAGACCCGAATGGCTATAAGATTGAGCTGATTCAGTTAGGAACTCAAGGTTCTGCCCAGAAGCAAGAAACCACTGGAGCTGCAAGTAATTGACATCTCCACCGATTAAAATGCGGTGGATTCTGAAAGGATGTTCTGAGACGGCTTAAAAGCGCGTCTCTCCACCCATTTTTCGCGATATGCTCGAGTCAAGTTACTGAACAAGTCATATCGTTTCGGCAGTGTCAAGCTGCCCATGCCCACCTTAACCAGGTTGATTCCTAGCTGTGTGGCTACTTTCCTAATGATGTTTGCGGCACCATTGCAGTCAGCATTAATCGATTTCCCGCTCTGATCTTGATACAAGCCACGCTTCACCCTCTTGCCTGATGGAGTCCATCCTTCGGGTTTTTCACCGTGCTTCGGCAATGAGTCACCATCCAAGAATGACGCTTTGCTTGTGTACGCTTCCTCTGTAATCGTGAGAACAATTCCGTATTCGGGGCAGAGTTGCTTAAGCCGTTCAATCAATCTACCCGTTGGAATGGGCAGGAAATTTTGATTGTTACGCTTACCCATCTGGAAGCCGTTTTTTTGCCCCTCATTCCACCCTATGACCAAATTACCGATACCATCTGCCCAGCAGCGGTTAACAATGAATCGGGCTGCTTTATTGATGGCATCCCTCATCTGATTGTTGCGCTTACGCTGCACTCGGTCGAGGTTGGAGTCCCAATAAAAATCTGACTTACCCTGCTTGTATTTGGCGACTAATCGACAGTAGCCTTGGTTCATTGACTTAAGCTTGCGTCCATCAATGATGAGACTTTTGCCTTGAGTCGATACTCCGGTTAGCCAGTTTGTACCACCATGATCGAATCCCCATGCTTGTGTGTAGTCCAAATTGGGGTTGCTGGGCATGGATTCTTTTCCATCGTCAATTACCCAGTCAATCCAAAGCTGCCCATAACAGGGACGGATTGTTACTTCCCTGACCCAATCTGAGTCAATGAAATCAGGTAAAGGTAAAGCAATCTGAGTTATTAACTCAGGCTTGGTTGCCTTGGCTATTGAGGGGTAAAAACAACCCTCTCTATAAGTCAAGGCTTGACGGGGAAAGGTTACAGCGGCTAGTCCACCTTTCTTCCTGTACTTAGGCAATGATGGGCGGTCAACTTCCCCCTTGTAATAAAGCCCGACTAAGCCGTTGTAGCTGGTTATCGACTCACCAACAACCTTTAAGGTTTGCTGTGCTGCCTGAGCGGCTAATGCCTTGTAATGGGGATTATTTTTGAGTTCTTTGTCCAGCTCTGGGTAGGTTGTACTACTGCGGTAAAGTTTCCAACCGCAACGTCACTCGTCTCCACGCCAGTAAGTTGTAAACGCATTATCCTGTTGCTCTAGCCAATCGCGGTGCTTCTGTTTAGTGTGGTAGATTGCACAGTTAATCAAGCTATTTGAATGTTTGCACTGGTTGATCCAGTAAGCTTTTTCTTCTTCTGTAAATTTAGCTCTTATGGGAATTGTTCTATACAGTTGACTCACCTCCTTGGCTTTGCTAGCGTATATTTAGTATATACGGCATATCTAACGATGACAACCCAAAAACGGTTAAAGAATGTACCTGTTTTACACGACGAAGTAAAGAAAAAAAGAACTGTAGTATTAACGCCTACAGCTTGGGAAAACATTAGAAAAGAGGCGAAAATAAGAGGAATTAGCGCTAGTGAAGTAATTGAACGATGGGCAAGAGAAACATTGGGCTAAAGCCCGTGTATCGCTTTCATCCCCTGGCTAAAGCGCAGGGGTTCTCAGCTTTTAAGTCTCTTAGATAGTGTAAGCAGGCTCCAAGAGTCCAAGGCGGGAAGCTCCAAGGGAAGAAAGTTTATACAGTATTTAGAAGCCATGAATGCTGGCTCACAACGAATCAATAAAAATTTTTCTCCCCCAGCTTCCCCAGCTCTAATCTGATTAGGAGCCAGTATAGACAATGATACCGTTGGCGAATTAACCAGAGGTCTAACCCCTCACGTCTTCAAACCTGCAATTATCCCCGCTGTAGAGGCAGGTCTTGTGCCTGCCGATTCTGTTTATCGGGCATCCACAGGGGTAGGGGCATCCACAGGGGTAGGGGCATCCACAGGGGTAGGGGCATCCACAGGGGTAGGGGCATCCACAAGGGTAGGGGCATCCACAAGGGATACCCCTACAAGTTTCGGGTTTCGGGTATGACCCCCCACAAATTCGTCAACAATATTAGACAATTCCTTAGGAGCGATCGCTGATTATGCCTCACTTCTGAAAAAGAAAAAGAGCCACTTGCGTGACTCTCTGAATTATCAGGGTGCATCTACTAAGCACAATATAGCATCATGGGGGTGGGGGGCGTCACCCCCTATTTCAAAAAAATATTGGCTTGGAGTCGCTATTTTAGTAATAAAACTTAATAATATATCAATGAGCGTACTGCTCAACCGATAATTTTAAACTCAGTATGACGACGACTCAGCCACTCACCCGTAAAGCTTGGGCAAAAGCAGTTGCCCAACCCGCCCAAGAATTTCCTCCCACTCCTTTACCGCTGCTTTCCGGTAAGATTCCCGAAGGTTTGCGCGGTTCACTCTATCGTAATGGCCCTGGACGCTTAGAACGCGGGGGTGTGCGAGTCGGACACTGGTTTGATGGGGATGGGGCAATTTTAGCGGTTCATTTTACCGATGCTGGGGCAACCGGTCTTTATCGCTACGTCCAAACGGCTGGATACCAAGATGAAGCCGAAAAAGATCAATTCCTGTACCCCAACTATGGAATGACAGCACCCGGTCGCCTTTGGGAACGTTGGGGCAAGCCTGTGAAGAATGCTGCTAATACATCAGTGCTGGTACTCCCCGATAAATTGCTAGCTTTGTGGGAAGGAGGAAATCCTCACGCTCTCGACCTGGAAACCTTGGAAACTTGGGGAACTGATAGTTTAGGGCAATTAGGTGAGGGTGCACCCTTTTCAGCTCATCCCAAGTGTGACCCTAAGACAGGTGAGATTTTTAACTTTGGTGTTGCAGCAGGCTTGAACGCAACGCTGAAAGTTTATAAGAGTGACCCAACTGGCAAGATTATCCAACAGTGTTTAGTTCCACTTGAAGGTCTGCCTCTGGTACATGATTTTGTGATGGCAGGACCGTATCTTGTTTTTTTCATCCCACCAGTGCGGGTGAATTTACTCACGGCAGGACTGGGTTTGAGTAGCTATAGTGATGCGATGGAATGGCAAGGCGATAAAGCGACTCAGATTATTGTTCTCGATCGCGAAACGCTAACTGTAGTCAGTCGGGGTGAAGCCGA
This sequence comes from uncultured bacterium, assembly GCA_966675205.1. Classification (GTDB taxonomy): domain Bacteria; phylum Cyanobacteriota; class Cyanobacteriia; order Cyanobacteriales; family Coleofasciculaceae; genus JBFLZA01. The sequence goes on along the minus strand of CBKWLJ010000350.1, from coordinate 6,414 downwards.
AGCTTGGCATCAGTGGCACTTTAGCAATGGTTATGTAGATACGGATGGTTCAGTTGTGGTTGATTTTGTCCGTTATCGTGATTTTCAAACCAATCAGTATTTAAAAGAAGTCGCAACAGGCCAAACTCAAACTCAAGCGAAAGGAACATTGTGGCAAGCACGTCTCAATCCTCAAACCGGAAAGGTAACACAGCTTGAGGAATTGTGGGATAGAGCTTGTGAGTTCCCTGTTATACCGCCGCAATTTGTGGGACAAGCATCACCGGATATCTATTTAGCGGTGTTTCGGGATGGGGTGGATTTTAGTCAGGAGTTGCTGGGCGCGATCGCTCGATTCAATCCTCAGAGAGATACTTTTGCGATCGCTGACATGGGTGAAAATCGCTACCCTTCTGAACCCCTTTATGTAAACGATTCTTTAAATCCTCAACAAGGTTGGGTGCTGACAGTGGTGTATGACGGTAATTCTGACACCAGTGAGGTGGTTGTGTTTGATAGTCATGCACTTGATGGGGAACCCGTTTGCCGTCTCGGATTACCAAATGTGATTCCTCATAGTTTTCATGGGAAGTGGAAATCAGCCTAACTGGGGAATTGGGAATTGGGAAGAAGGACTTTAACCTAATCCTTGTGAACTTGCATTCATAGGAATCTAATCCGCCAGTAGAAGCCTGTTGCCAGACTGCCGAAGAAAATAAAGAAATCCTTAAAAATTTTTCTGCAATTCAGCAGATTTAAGGCTTAGGAAATACTTCTACCATCCCAAATGAATACTTCTCAAGTGACAAGTTTTTGCCATACTACTTCGTACATAAGCTTCCAGAGAGAAGTAGTCTCTTTGAGATTTTGCTTTCTTTATAGAATAGAAAACTGATTTAAAGGAGTAATGCTTCTGTTGGACTAACACTTCCAACTTCTGTTGATAAGAATCAAAAACTGAGAATCTAACCCCTTGATTCAAAATTCTGAAAAATAAAGTTAGGATTTATGTACTGAGGAGGTGTAAACAATAAGAAGCGATCGCGCACTGGTGAGGAACTGGGTGCAGTTAACAAAAAGGTCAAAATCAAACCTGGTAAGCTTTTCACCCTTCTGCATCATCCCTTATTCTCAAAGGAAACCCTGAATTTCCCTGGCCCTTAACCCAAGCTTTCATTGCAACTTGTAAGGATAAGTCTGAGAAGTAACCGCAGTATATCAGCCGCGATGGAAACTCCTCGCATAGGGAAACGTCTAAGGGTAAGCATCACAATGGCTATTGTGCCCCTAATTAGCAATTGTTAACTGAGGCAATTGAGTGGATGTCGAAAGGAATGAAGATCTGAAGCTAGGGAAAAATTTCTAAAGTTTTTGCTCTATTAAATTTGTATTACAAATGCTTCTGGAGTGAATTTTAATTGACAAGGTGATGAGATGTTTGAGTTATGTTTGGATCACCGAGTTTAGTGGAGGTTCTGATTTTATCGACAATATTTTAAAGCTTTTGTCGCTTTTTGTCTAGATCAGTTTTAGATCAAGGAGTTAGAACCCAAACTGATCCAAGATATGTGCGGAAAATACCCTGACTAAGTTGGTTAATAAAAGAGTAAGCCGATGTGTTTATGCTCTAGGCTGCCATACCTAAAACGAATAGGCATGAGATGATATCCAGCCTATTTTATTCACAAGTCACGATTGTAAGGATATTCAACAATGTTCTCCCCCTTGTCTCTAAAGGCACACAAACAACTCACTAACCTAGCAGATGATGTGCTTTACCTTCGGGAACAAGTGCTTGATAGTAGAATGGCTTGCCTTCGAGCGAAGCAAGCTTGCCAAATCTGCAACTTAGAAGCAGCAAGCGCGTATCTAGACGAATCCATTGATAATGTTCCAGAAGAACAAGCCCTTGAAGCCATCAAGGAACGAGTATTTATCCTGCACCTGATGCACCCAGATTTGAATTTAGATTCACTTCAAGGTGATTTAAAAGCACTAACAGAGGAGTACAACACGACGCTAGAGCAAATCGAGGCGGTGCAGGAAGGGTTGATGTCTTTAGCAGATCGATTTCAGGTTTATTACACTGCTGGATTAATGCCAGATTTTTATGAGTATGAGCCGAAACGCATCATGGCATTTTTCGAGCAAGCATGGACAGAAAGCCCTCAATAGAGAAGTAATCCCTTGCCCTTGATACGGACTAGTACAGCACGGCGGAAATAACCCACCAGCTCAAAAAGGTTAAAAAGCTTACTGTACAAGCAATATCCCTTCTGCCTCCTGCCTCCTGTATAAAAGCCTTCTTGCACTAGGCGCGTTCTTCAACAGGTTGTTTTTCTCCTCTATTGGGCGAGTGCCAAACCATCAGCACGAGATTCTGAGGCTGCAACGAGCACTCCTTCACGATGTAAGATAATTTGACCTTTGCCAAAGTGTCCTTTTTGCTCACTGATCTGGATATCGTGACTCCGAACAGCGAGTGCCCGTGCAATAGAATCAGGAACTGTAGCTTCTAGTAATACGCTCTTGCCGATTAGAAATCGCCATCTGGGTGCATCCAGAGCGGTTTGAGGATTCATGCCATAGTCAGCCATGTTAACGACGACTTGTAAATGTCCTTGAGGTTGCATCGCTCCCCCCATCACACCAAATGCTCCCAAAGGTTCAGTTCCTTGGGTCAGAAAACCGGGAATAATCGTGTGCAAGGAACGTTTAGCGGGTGCGAGTTGATTGGGATGTCCAGCTTCTAAGGTAAAACCCACACCTCGGTTTTGCAGCGCTATCCCTGTACCGGGAATCAGAATTCCACTCCCGAAGCCCTCATAGTTCGATTGGATGAACGAAACCATCAAGTCAGAATCAGCAGCAGTGAGATAGACGGTTCCACCTTGAGGTAAACCAGGAAGCGCAAGAGGAATCGCTTGTTCTCCAATTAATTGTTGCCGTTGAGTTGCATACGCTTTATCAAGAAGATGAGGAATGGCAACTTCCATAAACCGAGAGTCAGCAACATAGCGATGAACGTCAGCAAAGGCTAACTTCATCGCTTCAATTTGCAAATGATAGCTTTCAACCGATTCACGAGGATATTGGCTAATATTGAAGCCTTCTAGAATGTTTAACGCCATCAACGTGGCGATTCCTTGCGTATTCGGGGGAATTTCCCAAACCGTAAGGTCACGATAATCTGTAGAAATAGGTTCTACCCAGTCTGCGGTATGGGTGGCAAAGTCAGTCGTGGTAAGGAAACCACCCGTGGCAGCCGCGAAATTTGCGATCGCTTGAGCAATTTCTCCTCGATAAAAGGCTTCACCGCCACTTGTTGCGATCGCTCTCAAAGTTGTCGCATGAGCTTCGCTCCCCCAGACTTCCCCCGTGTTGGGTGCTCGGTTGCCCGGAAAAAAGACTTGTTTAAACGGCTCAAATTCAGGTGCAGTAAGAGGCAAGTAAATCGCTTCCGCACGCTTCCACGCTTGTGCTGTGACAGGCGACACAGGAAACCCGGCTTCTGCGTAGCGAATAGCAGGCTCAAACAACTGCTCAAAAGGTAGCTTTCCCCAACGCTGTGATAAGGACATCCAAGCAGAGACAACTCCTGGTACAGTTACAGGCAGCCAACCCAGCGAAGGAACTTGCTCCATACCCGTAAAGGATTCCAGAGTCAGATTTTGGGGACTTTTGCCGGAAGCATTGAGTCCGTGTAGTTTTCCATCCCAAACTAGAGCAAAGGCATCTGAACCAATCCCATTAGAAGTAGGTTCGACAACTGTTAATGCGATCGCACTGGCTAAGGCTGCATCCACAGCATTTCCCCCAGCCCAAAACATTTCCATCCCCGCTAGAGTGGCTAAATGTTGGCTTGTTGCTACAGCGCATCGCTTCCCCATCACCACCCGTCGCATCGAGGGATAAGGGTAGTCATTTAAATTCAATCGTTTTGGGATGTTCACCAAATTTCACCTCAGTTCCGACAACGGGTGCACTCCAGTGGACAGCGTTGGCAATGACGTGTAAAACTTCTGGTTGGTGATAAGTTGGGTAAGCTTGATCGCCAGGACGGAAGTAGAAAATCTTCCCTCGCCCTCGGTGAAAACAACAGCCACTGCGAAAGACTTCACCCCCTGCAAACCAACTGATAAACACTAAATTATCCGGTGCAGGAATATCAAAAAACTCTCCGTACATCTCCTCGGCTGCGATTTCAAAACCCTCACCCAAACCCTGAGCAATCGGATGGGAAGGCTCAACCACCCAGATGCGTTCTGTCTCCCCTTGATTGCGCCACTTCAAATTACAGGATGTACCCATGAGTCGCTGGAAAATCTTGGAAAAGTGGCTAGAGTGCAAGGCAATTAAACCCATGCCATCTAATACCCGTTGCTGAATTTTGTCCACAATCGAGTCTTGAACCTGCTCATGGGCGATATGTCCCCACCAGATTAAGACATCAGTTTGGTTGAGTACGGTATCAGTTAATCCATGTTCGGGTTGTTCCAAAGTTGCTGTCTGTACAGTCAATCCTTGAGAACACAGATATTGTGCGATCGCTTCATGAATGCCATTAGGATAGATTTTGGCAACTTCAGGCTCAATCTTTTCATGCTGGTACTCATTCCAGACCGTAACACGGGGAGTATGGGTCATGTCGCTTCACTCCAATTCGGAATTGTCAATTCGGAAGCAAGGAATTACGGATTGTTTCAGGCATGATGCAGCCTTGATAGCAAAAGAGGGCAGAAGGCAAAAGGCAGAGGGCAGAAGGCAGAAGGCAAAAGGCAGAAGGCAAAAGGCAGAAGGCAAAAGGCAGAAGGTTTATTAGTTTTACATGGTTTTTGAAGAAAGTCCTAACCTTGATGGCGACAGTTATACCAACTTTGTCAGGACTTACGCAAAATTACTGTTAAACCGCCATTTGTAGGGGCGATTCATGAATCGCCCCTACTATATATGGTATCCATGGGTAAGTCCTGTTTGTCTTTGATCAGGAAATCCTTACTCGGAACTATGCAGCAATTTGAGTACTTGTGTGTCTATGTAAACTCCAAAGGGCAGTATCAAACCACTGCTGGTACTTGGACAGATATCAACTCTCTCGGTAATCAGGGTTGGGAAATGGTTTCAGTGGTGAACGAATCGGGAGAACTCGTTGCTTTCTTTAAGCGATCGCTCTCGAAAATGAGTGAGAATACACAGAACCCTGGAGACTGAGCTTCATGTCATGCCCATATAATGCACGAAATCTTGCAATTGTCAAGACTGAACAAACGTCCACTCTAACACCTTAATCGGTGCATTTTTTAGGGCTTGTGTGAGTTCTGCGTCATCTTTAAATGTCACTTGCTCCAAGTAGCAGGCTTCAACATTGACGGTAAACGGTTCTTCTTCAAATGGCCAGGGCTTCACTGTCACCTTGCCATCCTTGAGTTGCACCACATCGTAGCGCTTCCCGTTGGGTCCTTTGGCTATTTCTAGCGCCCGTTCGCCTACGGGTAAATGTTGCTGACAAAGAATCAGTGAAAGGCGATCGAACATCTGCATAAAAGCATAGGCAGATTCAACCTCTTGCTTGGTTAGCTTCAATTCTTTGCGCCATCGCTCTTGATGCTCAAGTTGCTCATCCAAAAAGCGATCCATTTCAGTGGACTCTCCTCGTTTGCCTTCATTGAGAAAGCTCATATGCTTTGAAATCAGCAAAGCCACCCATCGCCCTCGGTAGAGGGCATTTTCTGTGAGTTGTCTCAGCTTGTCGAACGAGGTTGATTGATCGAGGGTGAAGTCTAATGGTGTACCTGCGGGAGTCAGTTGCTTTCCTTCCCATTCCTTCTCGAGATCATCGTGATGGGAAATTGCCGCGATCGTCTCGTACAAGCGTACCGGAGAATTTTCGCGCTTCCAATGGCCTGCGAGTTGAGCTGCAAGTAAAGCATGGGCGCGATGGTAAATGACTTCCCAGCCCTTCTCGTGTTGGTTAACAATCACTAATTTTCACTCCTGTTGGGTAATCGGCATTACCTTTGACCTCAAGTGATGATTTTCGGTGAGGTGGATTGTGGAGTAAAACTCTCGCAGGACTGATTCAACAATAATTCGTGATGCGTGAATACTCGCTCTCGAGCGAGAAGCAAGCTACGTAATTCGTAATTAAAGAAGGGTTAGATTCCCCGACAACGCACGTCGCTCTATTACAGTTGGGGAAGGGGTGGCGTCACGACTCTCCCTGAAGCCTTAGTATCTACAAGGAGATCAGTGCAACCACCCCATCGAAGTAATCTAGCAAACGGCCAATAGGTTGTGTATAGGATGATGGATGCCATCAGCTAAGAAAGCGCTTCATCATTATTGGGCATTGGTAAGGGACAGCAGTTGATATCATTCAAGCAAACTTTGCCCCACTGTAGTGCCCATCGGACTAATGCCACCCGATTATCAGTC
>CBKWLJ010000349.1:0-10039 GCA_966675205.1 uncultured bacterium | reverse complement strand
TGTAAACCAAGGTAAAGCTCGATTACAAATTAGTGCGTAATGCTAACTGACCGTTGTAAACTGTGCATAAGATCACACGCTTAGGTAATTCTTCTCACAAAATATAAGAGAGAACCATCATTATTACCAAAGGCTTTCGATCACTAAGCGTGTTCAATCAATGCCTGATACTACTCAGGTGCAAGTGTTCGATTGGGCCATGGTATCTCCAAGCGTCTTGCCTCAATTTACTCGTAGAGAGCATTCAGTTCTGAGCCTTAGTCAGAGCTTGTTAGGTCTACGCAATGAAATTTCTTCTGGAAAATCGAAGAAATTTATAAAATCAGTACCCAATTTTTCTCTTTCACAAGCACAGGATATCATCTGTAAATTTTTTCTGGATGAACTTAAGCAGCAGTCTCCAGATTCAGTTTTACAGCAATTTAAGTATTTATTGATTGAGCCTACTGGCTCACTCCACTCATTACCGCGTCAGGCTTTAGACTTTATTATTTCTTCTAACTCGGAAGAAACCTTCCTCACCACATTGAAACGGTCTATTTATATTCTGGTCAATAACTGGAATACAGAGAGACAACAGCAGTACATACAGGAATTAGTCCAACTGCTTTCTACTTCCCTGGATGCAAAAAAAATCTCTACTGTTACACTAAAGCGTGTAATCCTGTGGCGACGTAACTTTGTCAATAGCCAAGATTACCAAGACTTGAAGCTATTTGCCTCAAAATACGAAAATCGCAATCAAGAACACTGGAGCCATCGCTATAGTTCCTACTTGCTAGTTTCTCAGTCAGTTGATGTGAGAAAACCTTTAGAGCAGCAAGAAGCGGCGCGAACCTACTCTAAACAACTCAAAGAGCGGTTTAAATTAGATTTAGCAATGTATACCGCTCGTTCTTTGTCTGCACCTTGCCAACAAAATACATTACCTAATCCCACCAGCCTTGGTGATGAAGTTTTACGCTTAATCCAGAAAATATTAAACAAGCGTAGCCGCTTTAGTTACACGAGTTTAGCAAGAATTTTCATCAATCAAACTCAAAAGGTTAGTTACAAAAATTTTAAACAAAATCTCCTCAACTATTTATTGTTTTCTGCTGATAATCAACCATTAGCTGAGACAATCAAGGCTCAACTAAGTTGTCAATTCAACTGCCTCTATCAGAATTATGATAACCAACCTTGGGATAATGGTTTGCTGCTGAGGACTTGTAATCGAATTATTGAGTATTTTACAACTGTTAATCGAGAAAGTCCTTCTCTATTATTTACATTGTTAGCTACTCAGGGTAAAGCTTTAAATTTAGCAATTATTTTACTCAAAATTGTTTTGCTATGTCCCCAAACTTACACTCACTTAGAATGCTGTATTGCCCAACTTATTCGATATTATAAAAGCCAGACAGAATCTGAGTGCCAATGGCTCATTCATTTTTTAGAAGTTATTCAGCTAACCCTAACTATCTATGCAGAAGATGTACGCTACGAATTGGTGAAAATGTCAGAGTGTAAGCGAGATGTTTCTTCTCCTGAAGAGCGGAATACTTATCGAATTTTTTCTCAAATGAAGGGAGAAGCAAAAAAGTATCCCAAAGTAGCTTAATATCGCATCCGACTTAATTGATTAAAATTGTTACCTATCATTTAGCCGACTGAGCAAAGCTATTTTTAAAGTCAGTTACGAAAAAAGCAATTTAGCGAAAAGTCGGCCCTTCTGGAATAGATTGGAGATAATCATCTCTAACGAAATTGACGTTTTGTGAGCGAAATTGGTATTTCTTGAAGACATTGCTAGAAACCCATCTGCGTGTCCCATTAATGATAATGTAAATTTGAAACTCACTATTTCTTAAGAGAGTTTTATTATTGCTAATAGGGAGACCTTCTGGATAAGTAGCTAGTTCTTCATCAAATATCTGCTTCACATCATTATAGTCAAATCCGCACTGATCAAACGTCTGGGAATCAGTAATCCATCTCCGGATTCCATCCTGAATCAAAAAAACTTCAGAACCACTGCCTTTTACCAGTTGGATGGGCTTTTGATTGAGACCATAAAAAATGGATTGTTGACAGCCGTTGTCTGATGGACGGTAAACAATTTGATCTGCCCTTGCTGGTAATTGAATTGATGCTGCACTAGAAAGAGTGAATACTGTAACTAGTGAAGTCAAGTGCTGGAATTTCATAGAACGTAGAGTTGAGAACGTCTTAATTACTTATTCATCAAGTAAAAATAAGATTTCCCAAACCCTGATTTAGGCTAACTCAGAAACTCAACTGGCACAAAAAAGTTTCAAGTCCTTACCTTCAATTCCTTGAAATCTCTAAAAATAGCTGTGTTAGTTCAGAAATTGTCATAACCGAGAAATGAGCAACGAGTGGTCAAGGTTTCAAGTGAGCTACGACATCTAGCAAAACTATCCGGACAATTCCCAACGCAGGGAGTAACTAACTGTATCGTGACAATCGATTAAATACGCTTTATAAAATTATGTCTGACCTCGAAGAAGCCTTAAAATTCATTAAAAAATTTGAACGTGAAAACCCTGAAAAGTCCGCTTATGAAATTGCCAACAAGCTTCGAGGCTATACCAAAAAAGGATACACAACACAGCTATGGAGTATGGCAACTGGTTATCATCAAGATTACATCGAAGGAGAATTTAAGGGAATTCTCAATAAAGAGAAGATGCCATTAAGTGGTAAACCCACTGATTTTGGTCATTTCATTGCGGCGCTTTCCGATCAAATCAATCAGCCTGGAATGAATTGGTCAGATTTAACAAGCTGGACAGGTGACCATACATCATGGGCGGGAGATATAGCCTCAGCGATTACTAGTTATTACTCTAAAATTGACAACGGTCAAGTCAAAACCTTAGATAAATTTTTAAACAGTTTAGCGAGTGATGCGGATTATCGTTCTGATATTGCTGCTTATATTGTCGGCAAACTAATTAACTCCAATCCAAAAATTGCTGTTTCCGATGCAATTTATAGTTATAACAACATTTCTTATTCAGAAAATGTAAGGAAGTTTATAAAAGAACGATTGCAGGGAAATATTCAAGGAAATCAACTGATAAATCCAGAAGATGTTGAGGCCGAAATTCGTCGTTCTATTTCTACCTTTTTAAGATTACATACTAGTTCTGAAATCTTTAAATCAGTCAAGGACTTGTTAAAACTCAAGCCCCAATTAGAATGGGAAAATCCCCGTTTACCAAATGGTGTGGATTTACTGCAAGGCTCTCGCCATTTCTTAAGTCACCTGGTGAGAGAGGGAGGCTTAGATGATTTGAGATTTAAGCCTTATCAGATGCCAGGAATGCCTTGCGTCGGAACAGTAAATTACAGTGTCAGTGTCTCTTCCTAAATTGTGTTTTTAAGAAATGATGGCTACGTTAAAGAGGACACTCAATTCACTTTTCCCCTTCCCCATCTCAAACTGAGTAACTGATTGTTGTCTCGTCAGTTCTAATAATCAACTCCTCGCTTTAAATCTACCCCTTTTTCGCAGTAGTGTTTATGGCAAATCATCTCAGAGTGAACACTTGCCAAGTCGAAGTAGGCGGGTTGATTCACACAGCGACCAGTGATGATGACTTCAGTGTCACGAGGTTTGCGTAACAAAGCATCGACAATTGGCTCGATCTGCAACAGTTCCAGGTCAACGGTGGGATTAAGTTCATCCATGATAATGGTTTTGTACATACCAGAACCTAACGCTGCTCTAGCAATTTCCCAGCCTCGCTCAGCTTCTACATAATCTACAATCTGCTGCTGCCCCCGCCAAACGATCGCATCTCGTCCACAACGGTGATGATCCACTAAATCAGGATAACTCTGCTTTAAGGCAGCAATGGCTGCGTCTTCCGTATAGCCACTGCCTCCTTTGAGCCACTGCATAATCAATACGCGGTGAGACTTATCGCTACTAATCCCTCGGCCAATTGCCTGTAATGCCTTTCCTAAAGCATTGGTCGATTTTCCCTTCCCCGCACCTGTATAAATTTCAATCCCCTCAATTCCCTGTTCCCTGGATACTGGATGGTCGTGAGAGACGGATTCCGTATGCAAATCGGCAATATCCAGTAAGGATTGGGGTGTTCCTCGGCCTGTAACAATAATTTCCAAATTTTCGGGCTTGTTCTTCAGCGTTTTCACCACCTCATCGACGGGTAGCAAGCCCAAATCTAGGACGGGGTTAAGCTCATCTAAGACCACAACCGAATAGAGATTAGACGCGATCGCTCCCTTAGCGACATCCCAACCCCGTTGTGCCTCAATCGCATCAAAGTTTATCACTTCTTCTTTGGCAAAAAATGACGAACGCCCAGTGCGGACTTGGTCGATTAGGTGAGGAAAGCCCTGCTGCAAGGCTTCAATAGCAGCATCTTCATCATAAGTGCGGTCAGGACCTTTGAGAAATCGCAGCAACAGAACGCGGCTGGATTGAGCCGACTTAATCCCCAGTCCGATCGAGCGCAAAACGACACCCAACGCCGCTTGAGACTTGCCTTTCCCCGCACCATCGTAAACGTGAATCTGACCTGTAACCCGTTCAGACCGTTCGACGGCTGTGCGAATACCAATACCCGTTCTTGCCATTCTGATTGCTTAAATTAACCCCAATCCTTAATCTTACCAATAAGGGGCTAAAGCCTTAAGCTTGCAAGATGAAGTATAAAAAATATAAAAAAATTAGCATTCTGGCCCTTCATCCTTTAGCCTTCCTTACTTTAGACTTCTTTTCATCCTTCAGTCTTCGGTTGACAATAGGAGGAGAAAGACAAGTATAGTGCCCTTAACCCCCTAACCATTGGTAAGGAGCAGACTGTGATGGATGATGCCGTTTTGCCACTCCAGACCGTTTTGTTTCAATTTTTATTCTTGTTAGTCTCTATTGCGTTAGAGTCCAGAGTTTTGTACAGAAGACTAAGGCTTAACCGCCGCGCCAGCATCGAATATGCAACCTCCCTAAATTTAATGGCGGCCAGTATCGGTTGGATTGCTTTTTTTCTGATTCAGGACTGGATACCTCTACAGTTAAAAGACCAGCTCCTGAGTTATATTTTCTTCGATCGCCTCCTCGGTTCCCAACCCGAAAGTTTAATTGTCGTGATTACGGCAACCGGAATCGTCATTTTTCTGGGTGCTTTTCTCGTTAAACTCCAAGGACTAGAGCTGTTAGAAGCTGTGCGTGAAGATAAATCCAAAGACCCAGAGCCCTCTGAATTATCACCTAAACGGCGGCATCCGGGGCTTTCGGATCGATTGGGGCAACTCGTGACTCCTAGCCCTGTTAATCATGCAACAACGATTCTTTTGGCAAACGCCTATAGCTACAGCGCTATCTTGTTGCTCTTATTTCTCCGCTTCGTGCAACTTCACCCTCTTATTTAAGAACTGTCGTGAACTTTCTTCTAGCAATTTATAACTGGCTGCGAAAAACGATTACTCTGCCCAGCGCCTTTTCCTGGCAAACCTTAATCGTCCTCAGCGTCTTTTCCTTCTACATGTCCATCTTGGCTGATAATTTTGTCAAAGACCTGTTGGTTAATTTTGCCTGGATTTTCCTAATTTTGGGTGTATTCTGGGGGTCAACAGCTTGCAGTCAGCTAAGAATTGGTTACAGAACTCCAGCCGAACCGGGCTTTCCTTTAAGCCCTTGGATTACTGGAGCACTGGTTAGTATTTACATTTTTGGTGTTCTTTTGAACAACGAAACGGGTGAAATGTCACAAGAGATGCTGGTATCTTGGCCTATCATCTCAGCGATTATTGCCGTATTACCCGATTATCTAGGAGCAGGGGGATTTAAGGTAAAAGTACCAGCCCCTGAAAAGCGCCAACAACAAGTCCTTTTAATCACTAGCCAAATTCTCCTCAGTTGCTGGTTCCAGTTTCATTTCGTGGTTCAGAATTATTTAGCGCAATACCCTAGTTTGCGTGTGGATGACTTTCGGAAGAGTGCTTTTGTTGTGAAATGGGAAGCTCCCCTGTACACAGAAACCCCCAGAGGTGCCGATATTTTAAATACGATGGAAAATGATTTACAAAAGCAATTGGACTCTAGATCTTGGCCAGAAGTTGAGCGCTTACTTCTAGAGGATGAGCGAAAAAAATTGATTGCCACCACTCAACAACAGGCAAAAGAACGGCTCTTAAGCGTTGAGGAAGATGAGTTGTGGGATATAACCTCTAAAGTTTCCTCTAGAGGCTCAGGGTATAACATGGATCTGCAAGCCACTTGGCGCGGTCCCCGCTCAAGAGATCAACCTTATGTGATCACAAAAACTTGTCAAATTACTCCAATCTCCCCAAGGGCGAGTGCAGCAGCTAAGCCTATAAACGCTCAGCCCACGTCTTCTCCCACATCTATTAGTCGTTTTGAGTGTCAACCGCTAAAAGGTTGGGGAGTAGAACAACCCATCCTTGCTAGTGAATAATCTTATTAGTTTGTGGTCGGAAGATTTGGAGAGTGGTAAGTGAGCTTTGGCAGAATTTGGGCAATTGCGGCAAATGGGTTTCGAGAAGTAATTCGCGATCGCATTCTATATTTAATTGGTCTGTTTGCGCTGCTGCTCATTGTTGCGTTGGTGTTTTTACCAGAAATAGCAGCAACAACACAAGACAAAATTTTTCTCGATGTCGGTTTAGCCGCGATTGAAATCCTGGGTGTCATCGTTGCCATATTCGTCGGCACGGGTTTGATTAACAAGGAAATTGAAAAACGTACCGTCCTAGTCTTAATTCCCAAACCCGTCAGCCGTGCCGAATTTATCGTAGGCAAACACTTAGGTTTGTCGGGGGTTTTGGCAGTCTTGACAGTCGCGATGACGGTTATTTATCTGATTTTACTGACACTCAGTAAAATTGATTACCCCTTGGGTAGCATCCTAGTTTCAACGCTTTATTTATTTTTAAAGTTGTGTTTGCTCACTGCTGTAGCTCTAGTATTTGGTGTCTTTACTAGCTCACTTTTAGCAACACTGCTAAGTTTAGCTGTTTATTTGATGGGAAATTTGAGTCGCGATGTCCTGGCACTGGGTAGTCTGAGCCGCAATGCTAGCATCGAGAGCCTCACTCAAAATCTTTACTTGATCTTGCCAGATTTGTCTCGCCTCAATTTGAAGAATGAAGCGGTTTATGGGCTATTACCATCGTTCCTTACCTTACTGGGTAATGCCGCCTATGGTCTATTCTATACGCTACTCCTTTTAGCGATCGCTGTTCTCATCTTCTTGCGACGCGAGTTTTGAGAGCAAAATGTACAGTTCCCCATTCCCGATTTCCATTCCCATCTGATGATTTCATCCCTGCTTAAAAGAGCAGGGGTTTCAACTGCAAAAGCAAGATGGAAAAGAGTTTTAATTTTACTTTTTTCCTCTGTTATAGCTATCGTCCTAAAGGTTAAGACTTTCTTTAACAGCCATGCATCAGTAATCAACAGAATAGCCTTGGAGTTTTCTACCTTCTGTCTTTTGCTAGATCTTAAGCCTTTTCAATTTTTGGATGAGACGATTTTCGATGGAAACGAATTCCCAGGAAAACATCGTATACAAAGCTCCAAAAACTTTTTTTTCCTTCTAGAAGACCAAGGGATTGATAACAGCCTTTTTCATCTAAAAGCGGCTTGACAGCCCGGTAAGCAGGTTGATACTTATACCAGGGGATAGAAGGCCACAGATGATGAATCAAATGGTAATTCTGTCCACCAATGAGTAGATTCAAAATGGGGCTAGGGTAAACCCTGGCATTTTTCCAGCGATCGCGTTCTTGAAAGGGTCGATGGGGCAAATAATCAAAAAATAATCCCAAGGCTAGACCGACCACCAAAGCAGGTGAGAACCAAAAGTTTAAAACATAGCCTAATTGATCATATTGACAAGCAATGTAAACGATGGTAGCGACAAATAAACGGCTCAAAAACCATTCCAAGAGTTCATACTTGCGCCACAACCGACGCTTGAAGAAATAAATTTCGTGATAAAAAAATCGAGCTGCAATTAACCAAAGCGGTCCTCCCGTCGAGACAAAGTGATCGGGGTCGTTTTCCGGGTCATTAACATGGGCATGATGCTGCATATGAACCCGCGTGAACACGGGGAAGGCAAATCCTAACATCAATGCGCTTCCATGTCCCATAATCGCGTTCATCACCCGATTGCGATGAGCTGCATTATGAGAGGCATCGTGAATCACTGTACCCACGATGTGCAAAGCGAGGACATTTAGGCAAAAACAGCACCAATCCGGCCAATCCCAAAGCCAATAACCACAAACTGAGAGGACGACCAACGCGATCGCTCCTAAAAACATCAGTAAGGTTGGATTCAAGCCACCGGGAGGACTTAAAAATTCTTTGGGAACTGTCAGCGGCTTCGGGGCCTCCGACATTGTTGTCTCTACTCCTTTCTACTGTTCTTTGGTAGTATAAAATACCAGACGCAAATGATAAAGATTTGTGAACATTAGCTCATCTAATCAGAATCTTACGGTCGATAAGTGGAAAAAGCTGGTTCCTGATCTGTCGCTTTGTCATTAGTCATTAAGTCCTTTGTCCTTGGTACGCCGATAACCAATAACCTCTTGACAAGACAGCTGCCTCTGCCTCTCAACAATCTGCAAATTTGAACGGTTGGGGAATTTCAGTTCAATCAACGCCAATAATTTAAATTTTTGAAGAAGCTTGGGACTACGAGGTAGGCATTCTCCACACAGGAGGCTATGATCCCGGTATTGATAGGCTTTGTCCTCTCCGCTTTTGGGTGCAACTGTGCAGATTTCTCTACCAGAATTAATCGCCCTTCGCCAAACGCTTGGGTTAGGGCATTAGCCCTGTCAGGTTAAATTTTTGGAGAATTAAAATAATGATGCCACAACAATTGACCCGAAATCGGGGTTTAATATCTTGGGTATTGCACCGTGTTAGCTTATCGGCGGGTGTGGCAATTTTACTGGGGAGTAGTAGTGCTTTTGCCCTGAACTCAAGCCAATCACCAGCAAGTTCTCAAAATCGTCTGCCTCAAGATATCACATTGGCTCGGGACGTTGTAGTAGAAACAAAGCCCCAAGAGTCTAAACCCACTAACGAAACTGAAGCATCTCAAAAACCTCGGTTTACTTGTCAGCCGATCAACGGTCAGTACACGGTGATGTATCATCCAGAGAGCCAATCAGACCAAGCTTATCCTTGGGCAACTCCTAGTACTCTGGGGGGAGGTTGGTCGGCTCAACGACGTTGTCATGAGATTAGCCGACGGTTGGAGTTTTACCGACCTGATGGTCTATTGGAGATGCGAAATGCTGTAGAAAATAATTACAACATTGTTTGTGTAACGACTCAAAAAGACTCGTCCTGTCGAATTGTACTGACGGTACCTCCGGGACAAGACCCAGAAATAACTCGTGATCGCGTATTTCAAAACCTCACAGTTGCGGATAGCGGTGAGCAAACTGAAGCAGTCAACACATTTGTCGATGGAGACAGAAACTCACAACTGCTCAATCAAGTGGTCAACGAAGGTTTATCTGCTCTAGGCATTGGCAACAATGGGGTTAGGCGTTCTGGAAGCATCAATCTACGACCCTTCTTAGACCCAGCAGATGGCGGCACGGGGACAAACTTGAGAAGGGGTATCCCGTCACGCCCCAATCCTCGCTTAAATCCTGATCGGTTTCGTTAACCCTAGCGATCGCTATTAACTTTTGGTAGGGTCTGGGAAAGGGAATAAGTCCTGCGTCGTAATTTTAGATTCAGCGTCGGGATACCTAAAACCCATTTCAACTCCAATCTATTCAGCCACTGGAATCGGAATTAAGACCGATTCGGCATCTTGGTTAGGAACTGAAGTTTCTAGAAAGTTGTGCTGTTTCATGATGTCAAAAAGGCTAACGCCTGTCTCTAGCAGGCAGACGTGACCAGAATTGGGTAAGATGACCATCTTGGCGTTAGACAGGCAGTTAACCAGACGCTCAGCTTCTTGTACTGAGGGTAAGAGTCGGTCAGCCGCACCTGCAATAACCAAGA
>CBKWLJ010000348.1:0-10076 GCA_966675205.1 uncultured bacterium | reverse complement strand
CTAGTGGTTTTATCCATCAAAGCGATACGGTTTTATTACCAACTCACTCATGTAGAATTTAACCGTCACCTTAACCGTTTTGAACTAGAATGGCGATGGTTTGGTCATACAATCACCCGGTATAAAGCAGCAATTTCCCAGATTTCTTACATCTGCTGCCATAGCGGCAGAGGGGGTTCAAAAGTCCTGATTACAGGCATCGGGCCTTATTCCTTTGGGCAAGGATTGAGTGAAGTTGAATGTGCTTGGCTAGCTCAAGAAATCCAAACTTGGCTGAATTTGAGGTAAAGGGGAATTGGGAATTGGGAATTGGGAATGGAAAAAGTTCGGAGTTATATTAAGTCAGTCTAATTAGCCAATATAAAAACTCTGAAGCGTTTCAACGTCAATCTGAATTGATACTTATCCTGACATGATATTAGGGGTTTTCTGTTGTTTCCCTTTCCCCTTTTCCCTTTTCCCCTTCCCCTAAATCGATGCGAGGGTAGCCTCCGAACCAAGAGAAACAGCAGCATGAACCAGAGTTAAAAGAGGGCCTGTTTGTTCAGTGCCATTGACAGCTAAGTCGCTGTGACACAAGTAAACTCGCTCACCAGCCCGAGCCAACAAATCACGCAAAATTCGCTGTAAGCGTTCGTTATCAGCATTGATTTTATCTTCTTCTGTTAACGGCCGTCCCGACCATTCCCGAAGAAATAAATCTGCTCCGAACAAGGTAGCCGCACCACCACTCAGCCAAAGTGGGGAACCCGTATCGAGCCAGAAGTGCCAACGGTGGAAGCGGCGGCTAGCTCGATATTGAAAGATGGTTGCTAAAACTACGGCATTGTTAGCGGTTGTTGGTAGACGGCGGACAGGATAAGGATTGGCGGTAACGGTACCGCGACGCAAAAGTTGAATAAATTGGGCAATAGTAGTGTGGGATGGGGTGTCCGCTTTTCCGGAAAGGTTAGATTGGGTGGAAGGTTGCAAGTTAGCCGGTTGAAGGTTATCTTCCGAGCTTGGGCTACGTTCTGCTGCGTTAACAACTTTCAACCTGCCAACCTTCAACTCTTGACGCAGGCGTCCATCGACTTCCCAATAGTGTTGAGCGGTTTCCATGAGTTCCCTTAGTGCGGCTATGGCTTCGTAAGGTAAGTTGCTGCCGTTCCACAAAAATTTCTGAATTGCGCGATCGAGTACCACAACACAGGAGGGAATTAGATGTTGTTGCTGTTGCGATCGCTGTTCCTCTAACCACGTGACAATCTCTGAATAAGCGGTTGTTGCCCGATGTCCCAATCGATCCCAGCGGATAAAGGACTCCACCGGGAGTAAACGAGGGTGTTCGGGATCGGGAGAATAGCAGTGATCTGCGAGTAAACCCGCCCGAACGGGGTCAATATGAGGAATTGGGAATTGGGAGTTGGGGGTTGAAGATTGAGAATTTCCTGCGTCCCCCTGTCCCCGTGTCCCCGCATCTCCTGGCTTCTGACTTAAGACAACTAGCATTTGAGCGATCGCATCTCGATCCACTAAGCGTCCCAAACCCGGATAAACCAGTGTCAAAAGCGTTAACAAAGCCCGAATCATCGGTGAACTGTTGAGCGGACGCTGATCATTGAGGGGTTCTACAGGTATTCCTTGCTTGGTGAGAATATCAGTGAGAACGTAACGAGCAATGTCATCCAATCCGGGAGCGATAACGGCAATCTCTCCAGGTGCAACACGTCCTGATTTTACGCCTTCAATAATTGCTTGAGCCGTTTGCCGTAGTAAGGCGGCACGGGAAGTGGTTTGAATGGACTGCACCGATTCCGGTAGACTCGCGATCAAGATCGGGTTGCTGACTAAGTCTACTGCGACCTCTCCCAATTGGGCCAAAGAGGGAACGGGTGTACTGGTCAAGCTTTCAATCTGACAACGTCCTGCCAATCCTTCAAGATAGTTAGGGTCTGCATTTAGCCCCAAGCGTACCTTACCATCAGGATTATAAGTAAAGACGCCTACTGCTCCTTGGTCTAATAAAATCTCGAACAAGTCTCTGGCTATACTCGGATAATCATCCACATCATCCGCTAGTACCGCCCGATATCGCTGATGCAAATGCTGTTGATATGCGGGATCAGGTAAGAGATGACGCCAGTACAATTCGCTAATCATTCCATACGTCAGCAATCCCCGCTCCAAGCACCAATCCCGCCAGTCTAAAAGCATTTGTCCTACAGCGTCCCATACTTCTGGCGTTCCCTCTTGTTCGAGGATACCTTCTTGGAGAATACTGGGAACATCCTCAATGGGTGTCCCGCTTACTGCGGCTAACAGCAACAAGTCCAGCAGGCGGCGAACCTTGGAATATTCAGTTGTCCCCGGTAGCTGTACACTCCATCGTTCTATTTCTTGCCGCCATAGCACCGTTGCCAACTCTTGTTCCGTTTCTGGGCGCAATCGCAACGGAAATTGTGCCTTTAAGCTTAACCGTTGGATTAACAGTGGCCAAAATAGCATCACCTCATCTTGAAAAAACCCTAACGGGGTTTTAGCGCGAATGGGATACCGGCCTTGTACTGTTGTTGTCAATTGCTCCGCTAAATCGCGCCGATTATCGTCATTTGCTGCAAAAACTAAGATAGCTGGAGCCATTCTGCGATCGCGACGGCTTATCGGGGAAACTGGGCGAAAAATTTGATTTGACCAACGCTTTTGTTCAACCCATTGCCGAAACTGAGCCACTAGGCGAGTGGTCTTGCCGCTAAAAGTTGACCCAGTTATCCAAATTGAATTAGAATCCACAAAATTCTCCTTTATGTAATTTGTTAAGATACTACGTACACTAGATTTAAGAGTTCGTGTTTTTTAAGTGCCTCCAAAGCACTGATTATAGATTTTGCTGTTCAAACAATCGTTTTTATGAATCTCCAATCTATCTTCCGTTCAGCCAATCAATGGTTTTTGAATACTCCTGAAAGAGCTTTAGATCAAGCCTATAAAGCTGCCTTAAAGATTAAAGCGATTGAAGATGAACATTTCCATGGTAAAAAAATATCTTCCACATCTGACGAACACTGTGACAGTGTCGTCTCATATTTTGAGAGTGACCTTAAGAAATATCTAAAAACGATAAAAGTTAGAATAGCAGAATTTAAAAGTAGTCGTTCTGTAGTCCTGAGTTCTGACCCAAATACTCTTGAGAATCGCAGAGGTAATCGCTTTGATAATTCTTCTCAATATTTAAACGAACAACAATCAATTATTATTGAGAAATTAGAATTTATTGACGCAATACTCAAGCGATATTCAGAAAAAGAATCTGCATCTAAACCTTCTTATTTTTTAGTTCCTTTATCTCAAGTCCAAGAGCGCGATCAAGAAAAGCAAATTATTCAATCTGATGCCAATAAACGATTAGTAGATAATTCTAAGAATGAGCCTGAGTCTTTACAAAGAGGTGTTGAATATAAAGAGGGTGTGGTAACAGATATTGATACTGTATCAGACAAAACAGGTGTATTACCTCGTTCAATTTTAAGAACATTTACAAGAATTCAACAAGAACTAGATCCCAAAGCGGAAGAAGAAGTCGTCAAAAATTTCCGTAACTCTAAGCTGAAAACTATTATTTCTTTTAAATTCTTGTTAACTCTAATTATTGTTCCTATTTTAACTCATCAAATTGCAAAAACTTTTATTATAGGTCCTATTGTCGATCATTTTAGAACGGATGAACAAACGGGTATTTTTTTAAATTTTGAGTTAGAAGAAGAAGCTTTCGGAGAGTTAAGAAGGTTTGAAGAAGAACTAAAATTCAAAAGCTTGATTGGATTAGCTCCTAACATTTCTTCCGAAGAGATGGAGGAACAGGTTAAAGAAAAAGCTATTGAAATAGCAGAAGAATTTAGAAATTTGGGCAATAATGCCATTAAAAATATTTTTTCAGACTTATTATCAATAGCTGCTTTTTGTTTAGTAATATTCAACAGTAAGCAAGAAATTATAATTTTCAAATCTTTTATCGATGATATCATTTATGGTCTGAGCGATAGCGCCAAAGCTTTTATCATTATTTTGTTTACTGATATATTTGTGGGATTCCACTCTCCTCACGGTTGGGAAGTTATTCTCTCAGGAGTCTCTCGGCATTTAGGACTACCAGAAAACCACGATTTTATATTTCTGTTTATTGCGACATTTCCGGTTATCTTGGATTCCGTATTTAAGTACTGGATTTTTCGTTATTTGAATCGGGTATCTCCTTCAGCCGTTGCCACTTACCGGAACATGAACGAATAATCCGTAGACTGCTTGCTCCAAGTCGGGAACTCCTTAATAGAGAACGGGGAACAGTGGACAAGAATTAATATAAACATAATCGCCTTCTGCCTTCTGCTATATTGCTGCAAAAATGGGATGTTCTCCTGCCAAAAAAGACAAAAAGGGCAAACTCTTCCATCTGCCCTTTCTAATCTTCAGAAAATTTCTTAAAGAATGCTCTTAAGTGAGTGCTTTAAGCGAACATCACACTGTCACCAAGAAATTGGGCTTCTTGATCAAGCAATCTGAGAAAGTTCTTCTATTTACCTGTAGCATCTTCTAATTTGTCTTGCAGTATTCCTTCGATGGTTTCCCCTCGTGAATTGGCAGGGCTCTTCATCTTGTCGATATCAGCGGCTCCCTGCACTTCATTAATACGTCCTTCTTGGGAATTTTCCATGACTTTTTTACCAGAGAGCAGATCTTGATCTCCTTCTCTGATAGCAGTTTTTTGGGCTCCTTCTTCAATACCAAGAAGCTTATCTTCGCCCTTTGTCGGGTCACTTGCTTGTGCAGATTTGTCGCCAGCGAAAGGATTGGGTAAATCGAGACTATATGCAGGTGTCGCGTTAGCAAACAGGATCACAGCGAAAGCAAAGGCGGTTACAAAAAGACGCAGTGAACGCCACAGAGCAGACAGGTTAAGACCGATAGATTTCATAAAAAACTTCTCCTATTTTGTGGATTTTTGGTCAATTCGGGTGATTTCCCCGTTTGAATCTCAGTTATCCAGCTACACTTTCTTATTTATCCAAATTCTTAGCCTTAGCCCATCTACACGTAGGTAGATCTCTAAGGTAGATTTAGATAAACGATTGCTATATAGAGAAGTAAGTCCAATCAGATGAGAGTTCCCAAAGTACTTATTTTGGGAGAAGTTCTGCTAAGGGCCAGGTTCTGTGTACGAAGCAAGATAAGAGTCCTTTTTTCTTTTACCCTAAAGTCCTTAGCCTTTTGCGATCGCTTACTCTTGGGAGAGAAACTCAATTTGCGGCACTAGTGGGTCTTGAACAATCCCAACACCAGCAAACCCCCATCGTTGCAGTAAGTTTTTGATTTGAGCGCCGGAGACTGATTCAACCGCAAAACGGTCAGCAACATCAACACCGTGAGTATTGAGATAACTGAGGGCATCAAAGCGTTCGCGGAACATTAATAGGTAAGCTGCTTGAGTGTCTTGATCGCCACCTTTAGGTTTAGCCACTAGATAACGACCATCAGCTCTAGAGAGAATCAGGTAATAGATTTGGGAGAACATGATAGGGAAGCTAGGGAACTAGGGGCAGGGGGCACACAAACAGAGGAGAATTTGTTCAAAGTCCCCCGTTTTAAGGGGGATGCGAGGGGAATCGAAAGTGCAACGACTTAGGAATAGCGATTTTTCAGACATCCCCTTAGTCTGTGTAGGATACGATCGCGCGTCAGCTATTTGAGATTTTCCAAACGAATTCGTGGATCGGCGAACTTTAGCAGCAAGTCGGCTAACAGGTTGCCCACGATGAGCATAAGCGCTCCCATCATCAAGCTTGCCATCACCAGATAAAGATCTTGAGCAATAACTGCCTGTAAAATCAGACGACCCAATCCTGGCCAGTTAAAGAAATATTCGGCAATAAACGCACCGCTTAACAAACTCGCAAACTCAAATCCCAAAAGTGTCACCAATGGGTTAATAGCATTGCGGAGGGCGTGGATGTAAATCACGCGATTTTCAGGCAGTCCCTTAGCACGAGCCGTTTGGATATAGTCTTGACGGAGTACATCTAGCATCTCTCCCCTGGTAATTCGCTGGAGTCCAGCAAAGCTAGTAACGGTGAGAGCAATCGTCGGCAAAATCATGTGCCAGCCAATATCTAAAATTTTGCCAATGGGGGATAAATCGGCGTAATTAATGCTTTTCATATCTCCCACGGGAAACAGAGGGGAGGTGTATTGAGCAAAAATCAGCAGTACTAGAGCTGTGATAAAACTAGGAAAACCCTGGCCGGTATAGCTTACAACTTGCAGAAATCGGTCAACCCCACGATTTTGCTTGATGGCCGCCACAATACCTAAGGGAATAGCGATCGCCCAAGTCAAGAAAATTGCCGCGATCGCCATTAACAAAGTAGCCGGGATTCTTTCCCACAACAAAGACGACACAGAGCGAGAATAGACAAAACTTGTGCCAAAGTCCCCTTGAGTGACCACTTGCTTGAGCCAACGCCAGTACTGCACAATTGCTGGCTGATCCAGTCCAAAACGCTTCCGGTAATCCTCAATCGTTTCCGGAGAGATTTTAGGATTTTGCCGGAGAGTATCTAGAAAATCACCCGGTGCCAACTGAATAATTGCAAAACTCAAAGCAGATGCCAAAAGCAAGGTTAACAGCGCTTGTAACAGCCGCTTGATCACATAAAGAAACGTCTCACTCGTGACCAGCCTTTTTACCCCTTGAAAGGCGACATCCAAGCCATTCCGAATTGAAGAATCTCTTGTAGAAGAAGTCATCGAACGCTTTTCCCTATTCTGTCGGAGTTGAAAGGTGGCAAGTTGAAAAGTTAATAGGTCAGCAAGTTAATAAGTTTGGATGCTGAAAGTTGATGTCTCTAAACCCTTTAACTTGGGCTACGCCCCACTGCGCTAACAACTTTCTAACCTTCAACCTTCTAACCTTTTAACCTTCAACCTTTTAACCTTCCACCCTCCCTAATACTCAACCAAAGTGACAACTGGCACATCAGGCAGTTTCTCGCGCCCTTTTAAGTCCCGTAGCTCGATGATAAAACCAAAACCGACCAGTTCGCAGCCAAGCTGCTGTAATAGCTTAGCTGTGGCACTAGCAGTTCCACCTGTAGCAATCAAATCATCCACAATCAAAACACGGCTGCCAGGGTGTAAGGCATCTTGATGGACTTCTAACCGATCCATGCCATATTCCAACTCATACTCTACTGTATGCACAGCCGCAGGCAGCTTGCCCGGTTTGCGTACAGGAATAAACCCCGCTCCCAGTTGGTAAGCGAGTGGCGGGCCAAAAATAAAGCCACGGGACTCCATCCCAACAACATAATCAGCAGACAGTCCGGCATCTTTACACTGGTGGGTTAGCGTATCGATTGTATAGCGCAATCCTTCTGGATTGCTCAGTAGAGTAGTAATATCCCGAAATAAAATTCCAGGTTTGGGAAAATCTGGGATATCGCGAATCAGAGACTTTAAATCCATTGGCAGGTCAACTCACTTTACTTTACGGTTTGGCAACTTAGCATTTATGGCATGATGGCACTAGCGATCTAAGAGCTAGTGACAGATGACTTGCCATCTGCCCCCTGCCAAATCCTACAATAGAAGGTTGGATTGTTTTAGATAATTGCTAACACTCAAGAGCTAACTGGTTACTGGAGAGTCAGCACCATTATTTTTATTATTCAGATATTCAGGTGAAACTGTTGAAGTAAGAAAAAAGTAGATGTTGCTGAATTGGAGTAATGCTTGTATCTGGTCATACCCTTCGGGGAGGGAAAAAGAGAAAGGGAAAAGGGTAAACGAAACCCCATATATCAATGCGGGGGCTTGGAAAAATAATGTAGAAATCTTGCTGGACGCGAATTTCTTGTTTTTCCTCTCCATTCATGAATTGTGGGGCTTGAGACTTACTCAAGTTGTCTTATCTTCCCCTTTTCCCTTGAACCCTCTCCCTTTTCCCTGAACAAACGTGGTTTGTGTCAATCTCTCGCGATTGAACATTACCCAAGTGCGCTAGAGGTTAGATGATAACCTCTTGACTGGGAGAATCATCACTCTCACCAGAGTAACGCCAAAAATTGGGCACAAATACCGATGTAAAAAGTCAGCTATTCTACAGGCAGTAACCCTTTGACCTTACTTTGACGCTTAACCCGTTCACCTTAATTGGTTAGTTGGAATGAATCTTTCTGTGAGCGTAATGCCGATAAATACACCTCCCGCCCAGTCAAAACCCTTAGTTTTAGAAAGTTTACCCGACCCGCTGATTTCAGATCGCGGATGTCCGCCACGAACTCGGCAGCAGATAGATTTCATTCTACTTGCCATTGAAGCGTTGGAACTGGGAGGCTCTGAAGCGATGCTGTATGCTGCCAAGGAGCTAGAGCTTCAGAATATTGTTAAAAATCGCGTTGTCCTTTGGCGTTTGCGTTGTACTAATCCCTTGCGGCGTTCTTATAGCCGCCGTCCTCTTAAACTAGAGGAAGCAAAAGCTTTAGTGGTGATAGCTTCTCACATGGCCCGAAGACTAACGGTTTTAATCCGACAGTTGCTCTTGGCTTATCAACAAGTCAGTGAAAAGCAAGTCCCGTTAGAAAATCACTTTCGGTTATCTGAATATCTAGAACGGTTCAGGGCTCACTTTCGGAGTCGGATGAATCCGAAACGTGCGAAAGTGGCTGTCTACAACTCCGACGAAAAGTTGAATGAGCTGGCACTCTCGCTGTTGAGTCAGCTACTGTTCTGTACGGGAACATCGGGAATGCAGCGCTTTTGGAGTAGCTTATTTGATGGAGAGGTAGCATGACAATTAGACGCCAGTACAGTTTGCCCAATTGCACTCTGCTCTTGGAAGGTTTGAGTGACAATACGGCTGGAATGGGGAATCAGTTCGATACTCGTCCTGTGATGACAATGCTGGTTAGTGCAGAATGTCATTTCTCTGGGAAAGAACAACCCCTAGCCGGTGGACGTGATTTTTTGGAAAGCTTGGTCAAGTCAGTAAGCCACTATGCTCAGGAATTCTTGAGTCAAGTGCGTCACCCGAAACTGCACGGAGATAAGCCAGAACTCGTGCAGTTACAGAAACTTCCCGAAAAAAACCTGCATCAATTAACATTACTACCAACCGTTAACGCCCTTCCGGCTGGCTACAGCACAGGAGGGCCCGTAGGGTCTGGTGCTGTAGTGGCTCAAGGAATACCTTTACAAATGGATTTGACCACGGTACAGCTATTCGACTTGGTAGAGGCGATAGACCAGTTTCTGGCTGACAGACAAACGCTCCCTGACCTTAAGGTATCTTTAGAACCTTTATCCAAGCGTCATCGACAAGCTGACGAACCCATCGCTAAACGAGCAGCACCTGCTGCTGTGGGAGTGACAGGATTGGCGCTATCAGCAGCGGCTTTGTTTCTATTACCCACACCCCAAGTCCGGCAATCCAAACCCGTAGAAACCCAGCCGACTTCCACTGAGACAACCTCCCCAACATCAGAGGGGGAAAATCAGGCAACAGCAACACCTAAACCTCAACCCACCCCTCCCTCTACGGAAGAGATAGAGAAGGTTCTGAGTTCAAATCAAGAGATCACCGACCCTACACAACTACGCTTTTTAGAGCGGCGGCTGTACAACAAAGTTAATGACGCTTGGGAGAATCGGAGAGGGATTAACCAGACTTTGGAATATCGGGTTGCTGTAGCTAAAGACGGTGCGATTATCGGCTACAAACCCGTCGAAAAAACATCGGTTGATGCGGCGCAGGAAACCCCCCTTCCTGATTTACTCTATATCCCGACTACGGATAGAGCTGCCACTTCTGAACCTGTCGCGCAGTTCCGGGTAGTGTTTAATAACAGAGGCATTCTGCAAATCAGCCCTTGGCGTGGATATACAGGTAAGCCGACTTTAGGGCCACGCATTACTGATACGACTCTAGTTAAGAATTTGAACGAGCAAGTCTACAAACAAATCCGCGAAAACTGGAAAACCGACCCGACTTTTCCCAAGAATTTAGTTTATCGGGTAGGGGTCACGGAAGAAGGAGCCATTGCCGA
>CBKWLJ010000347.1:0-10082 GCA_966675205.1 uncultured bacterium | reverse complement strand
AATTGTATCAGCAAAATCCTGTATTCCGGTAGATGAACTGTAGTTTTATTTCCAGTAATGTTTGTAGGGGCTTCGAGTCCCCGTGTTTCCCCCAAACCCTAGCGGGGCAACCACAGGGGGATTATCCCTACCATTAATGAACCGACGCTCTATTCTTTGGCGGACAATCCCCCTATGGAGTACGGTTCTACCTCCCTGCCCAGTGAAAGGATTCGTTACAGTGGATGTCTTGGGCAGTTCCTTTACGCCGAATCGCATGAGGCGAGAGCGTCCTGAGCGTCCCCACGTCCTCTTCAATAGGAAGCAGGATTTTTAATTGGAAGATTTTGGGATTCTTGAAACAACTATTTTTTACAGCAGTCCTTGCAGTTCTAGCTTTTATGGTTGCACTCATACTATCAACTCAAAGCTCTGATTCCATCAATGAGCTTTATGTGTTTGGAGATAGTCTTTCGGATACAGGAACAGTGTTTCGGATGACAGGGGGGATGTATCCGCCCAATCCGACTTACTATAAGGGGCGTTACTCGAATGGTCGGGTTTGGGTTGAGTATCTTGCAGAACGCCTGAAGTTGCCGTCTGAGCGAATCACTAATTTTGCCTATGGGGGGGCAACAACCGGAAGCTCTAGCAGCAATCTTGTCCCCGGATTGGTGACACAGGTGCAGTCGTTTACCCAGAAACAGCAACGGACAAATTCAGATGCGCTGTATGTACTTTGGGCGGGAGCGAATGATTATTTACAGGGAGCAAGCAGTGCGACTATTCCGGTTGAGAATGTGACAGGTGCGATCGCTTCTCTGACTGGTGTAGGTGCTAAAAATATCCTGGTGGCAAATCTACCCGATTTAGGACAGTTACCCGCTACCCGAACCAATGGGAATTCTGCAAGTCTCACTGCATTAACACAAGCGCATAATCAGGGCTTAAGGCGATCGCTCAAGGTATTAAGCCAGCAGCATTCTGACCTGAAAATTGCGACTCTAGATGCCAATACGCTTTATCGAGCAGCCATCACTAATCCCACAAGTTTTGACTTTACTAATGTTACCAGTGCTTGTGTATCTGGATCTGGTACCTGTGGCAATCCCGTTCAGTTTTTGTTCTGGGACAGCATTCATCCCACGACAGCAGCACACCGGATTTTGGGTGAAGCTGCCTTTGAAGCCGTTCAAGAGAAGGGAATGGTGGATTCAATGTCGAAAGCTGTGCTGCCGTAAACCTCCGCAGCCTCAATTTTTACAAAGAAAGGCTCCAGGGCAGGAGTCAGATGGCAGAGGGATGTTCACATCCAGACTTAGAATTAGAGCAAAAGCCTGGATGATTTCATTTCAGGGCGATCGAGCCATATCACCGATAATTCGTAATTATGAATTCGGAATTCGTAATTTAAAGAATGGGTCAGAAGCCTCGCCATGCGAGGGCGCTCACATTTGAGCGAGGCTTGAATCTCCGTTCAAATATTAATTACGAATTCCGAATTGCTTGCTTCCGAATTGTTAACCCATCTTTGAGGTTCTAACCATGATTGCCTCTCCCCAACAGCCACAGCTCACCCCGGATGAATACCTTCAAATGGAGGCAAAAAGCCCTGTCAAACACGAATATATTGACGGGGAGATCTATGCGATGGCAGGGGCAAGTGACCCCCACGTTACTATTGCCCTCAACCTTGCTACGCTTCTCCGTAGTCATGTCCGAGGTTCTGGCTGTCGCGTTTACATCTCGGACATGAAAGCGCGAATTGAAGCCCTTAATCGGTTCTACTATCCCCATATCTTGGTCACCTGCGATCCGCGCGACCAGGAAACCCCCACCTATAAGCGATTTCCTACTCTTATCGTTGAAGTTTTATCTGACTCTACTGAAGCCTTTGACCGAGGTGACAAGTTTGCCGATTACCAGAACTTAGAGAGTCTACGCGAGTATGTCTTGATTAACACCAAGCGGCAGCGAGTCGAATGCTTCCGACGCAATGATGAAGGGCTATGGGTTTTGCAGTTCTACACGCCCCAACAGACATCATTTCGGCTTGACAGTATCGACTTTGAGGGAACGCTAGATGTGCTTTATGAAGATGTAGCATTTGAATAATCTCACAACTTGCACCCTTGTTGGTAAGCAGTTGACTCTCGCCTAGAGTTTTGAACTCTGGGCGGGCTGACTAGACAGATAAAATATGGATAGTGTCACTCGCCTTCAGAAGATTTTGGTTGATTCGCCCGTTGGAGCTGTATTACCTGCGATCGCATTTCTCAATCTCCCCGACTGGTGGTTGGCAGGTGGTGCGGTACGAAATACGATTTGGCGATCGCTGTTTGGCAATGAGTGTCAGTTAATCATCAATGACTTTGACATCGCCTTTTTTGATGCACTTGGCGATCGCTCCCAAGAACTTACCGCTAAGGCTACCCTCACAGCGCAGTTTCCTGACTACAAATTTGATGTGAAAAATCAAGCGAGTTTTGCTCGCTGGCGTCCCGGTCGCAGACCTTATAGCAGCACTGAAGATGGGGTTACGGATTGGCTCCACACGGCGACGGCTGTAGGAGTTCGGTTAGATGCTTTAGGACAATGGCAGTTGTTTACTCCTTATGGTCTGGATGATTTGTTGAATGGCATCATCCGACCGACTCCAGCACATTTGCACAACCCGGATGCAGAGAGTAAAGCGGCTTCGTTTTTACAAAAATGCCCTTGTCTGCGTCTGGTCTAGCAATATATAGCTGTCGTCAGTAACAAATTATCGTCAGCATCAGACGATTGGAGTTTTGATTTTGACTAGTACGATCGCCCTTACAGAAGAACTGCCGCGATCGCATTTCTCCATCTCCTCAACTGGTGGTTGGCAGGTGGTGCGGTGCGAAATACGGTTTGGCGATCGCTCATTGTGTTTGTTTTTGATCTCTAGTGGGAACTTTAAATGTGAGAGTACCTGACTCTCACCAGAGATAAAGGTATTGCTCGAAGTCCCAATGCACGAGTTCGCATACCGAAACTCAATTAACTGCTGCTTTAGCTTCGATACCCTTTTACTGAATTAGCAAACTCACAGGATACAGATGAATCTTCAGGAATTTCTTTTATCTATCAATGGATGCGCCACCTTAGTAGCTAACAACGGTACTTTTTTGGGAGTGGTTTCCAGCAATCAAAACGATAGGAACTCGATTTGCAATCCGCATGGTCAGTATGGTAGTCCTCATGCCTTCAATAGTGTGCGAAACGAACACGGTATGTACGGTGGTTCACATGGAATGTATAGTCCGTACAATCCTCATTGCTTACATCCACCCGTCATTGTCTACAACGGCAGAGTAGCTTTAGTCGTAACTAGAAATACTAACCTTATATCATTTGCTTACGGTACACAGCTTCTATCTGGTATACCGATAGTTGATCCTGATTTTTTGTTTGCTGTATATGGTTGCCTTGGGTTTACTGGAACTACAACTTCATTTCAAGGTGGATATGCACCTATTAACTCTCAGCCTTACTTTACTCCTGGGATGCCTTCTTATGGTCAAGCTCAAGTGAAGATTAACAATGCTGAAGATTGGTTCCTTCAAGGCAATGACCTACTAAACTCACAACGGTATGAAGAAGCAATTTATGCCTATAATCAAGCCGTTCAAATTAAGCCTAACTTTCCAGATGCTTGGAACAATGGAGGTTTAGCACTAGCGAGTTTGAATCGGTATGAAGAAGCCATTACTACTTACGATCGAGCTATTCAAATTCAATCTGACTACCATTTAGCCTGGAGTAACCGAGGTGATGCTTTGGTTAACTTAAAAAGATATGAAGAGGCGATGGATTCTTATAAACGAGCAATTCAAATTAAGCCTGATCTCGCCAATACTTGGTTTATGCAGGGTGCATTGTTATTGGATTTGCAAAGGTATCAAGAATCAATTAATTATTTTGAACGTGCTATTCAACTTCAACCCAATGTTGCTGAATATTGGTATTTGCAAGGCAATGCATTACTAAATTTACAGCATCCTGAAAAAGCCATTAATTCTTATGATCGGGCGATGCAAATTAAACCTGACCTTGTTGAAGCTTGGTATAATCGAGGCATTGCGCTAATGAATTTGCAACGTAATGAAGATGCGTTCATTTCCTTTGACCGAGCCGTTCAACTCAAATCTGACTTTTGTGATGCCTGGTTGAATCGGGGATTAACTTTATTTAATTTAAAACGCTATGAAGAAACTGTCACCTCTTTTGATAGGGTGATTCAACTCAAACCTGATATTGCTGAAGTGTGGCTATTCCGAGGGTCTGCATTAGGAGAATTACAACGGTATGCAGAAGCGCTTGTTTGTTGTGATCGAGCCAAGCAACTCAATCCTGAGCTACTTGAATGTTTGTCTGTCCGAGGCATAATGTTTGCTAAATTGCAGCAATATGAAGAAGCAATAACTGTTTGTGAGCAAGTAATTCAAGAGAAACCTGCTCATCCTATTGGTTGGTATAGCAAAGCTTGTTGTTATGCCTTACAAGGCAATATCGAGCTAGCAGTTAAAAACTTAAAATGGGCAGTTGACCTTGACTCTAAATATCGAGAAATAGCCAAAACAGATTTAAACTTTGATGCCATTCGAGAGGATAAGCGTTTTCAACAGGTGATTGATGAATAGATAGCCGTTCTATTTTATTGGCTAATTCTGTAGGGTGGGCAATACCAAGTAAAAACACTTGATTGTCAGAAGTTAGGCTAACAGTGCCCACCTTACAAGTTTCAGTTGAACTCACAACATTAATTCCCCTTTTGAAGAGAATTCTTCACTAGAGCAGCAATCAGTTCATCAAGATTGCATTGCAAAATTTCCATAACTACGCTGAGGCGTGGCTCATATTCCCCTGATGTCATTACTCTCTACTTCTGAGAGTGCTGGCTCGTCGCCTCCAGTAGCTCCTCAAACGTGCATTGCAAAACATCCATTAAACGCTGAGTTTCAGAAATGGTTAAGTGAGGCTCACCGATACCTCGCTCCCATTCGCTAACCGTTTTGTTGGTTATGCCTAAGGCATCTGCAACTTGGCGCTGAGTTAGCCCAGCCCGTTTTCGCAATTTTGCTAACGTCAGTTGATCTTTCTCCTCGAACATCCTAAGCTATTAAACATAAATGTTTAAACATAAACCAGAGAAAACGGACACAAAAAGAGTGTACAAATCATAAAGCCAACTTCTGGCTGAAAATTGGTTGCTCTTGAAGATATCTGCCTTTCTCTCAGTTTCATATCACGTAACGTGCATCCAGCCTACTAATTAGCTGTTGGATGTTCACAGGTTCACCTGTCTGATTGTTGTTTGACCCGAACAAAAAAAGCAATTGCCTAGAGCGCAAACCGCTTGCTGGGCAATCGCTGTAGTATCCACTAATAGAATACCAATGAAAAAATCCAAAGCGACAGAGGCACGACAAGTCG
The DNA here is from genome assembly GCA_966675205.1 of uncultured bacterium. Taxonomy (GTDB): domain Bacteria; phylum Cyanobacteriota; class Cyanobacteriia; order Cyanobacteriales; family Coleofasciculaceae; genus JBFLZA01. Next base: position 4,643 of record CBKWLJ010000347.1, on the reverse strand, counting down.
CCGCAGAAATTGCTGCCATCAAAGCAGCACTCCACCAACGCGGCTACCGACTTCGCAAACTACCCAAACAGCCCGTCTGGAAAGTCATCATCACCCCCGATCGCTTCTACACGCTGACTTATCAACCCGCCCCAATCAGCGCCTGGGTACTGCACCCGCAAGACAACGACATCAGACGCCAAGCCATTGAAACCATTATTCAAAGCACCCTAAAAAAGCAACCCACAAACCAGATTAGGAGGGCGTCATGACTTATATAGAACGGCTCAATCCCTGGTGCATCATCCGTCTCTTCCCCAATATGCGTACCCTCATCGTCGGACGCTTTCGCCGCCGAGTAGACGCCGAGGGACACTTGCGAATCCTCAAGCAAATCATGCCCAGCGTTCCCTTAGAAATTGTTTTTGATGTAATGCCAGATGAGCTAGAAACCTGCGTGCAACAGTCCCCGGAATAACCCCCCTCTATCCCCCCGCAACGGGGGGAAGCAAGAATATAGAGGTTCTCGCTCGACTGGAGTACACAAACCCTATAAAAACAATGTCGTGTCACAACCCGTGTACTACACCCAACTGAGAATTACTATAATCCGGCTCCCTCCCCGTAACGGGGAGGGCTGGGGAGGGGTTCTTCCAAAAATCACCACAGAGAGCACCTACCGCCACCACAACCATGAACTTCCTGCGCCGCTGCATCAACCCCGAAACCTTTGTTATCACCCGCAGACAACTCGCCAAATATCTCAAAATTGACCAGAGTAGAGTTTGGCGTTGGGAAAAGTGGAAGCACGTACTTTGGGTGCATATTCAAGGCCTGGGCGGCTACTTCATCAGTTATCGTCAGCTAGAGCAATGGGTAGCCGCTTGCTGCACCTTAATTCGCGCCTGCCGAGACTTGAAAGCACTGAAGTTAGTCTGGTTCACCATTGAGCAAGAAGCTACAAGGTACACAGAAGAGGCCTTCAACCGACTTTCTGAGATTCACGGCCAACGACTTGCGTATTTGCATTTTGGCGATCGCTAACCTCTCAAAAGTAAGCGTTTATACCATGTATCGAAAACGGCAACGAGAGATGGAAATTGAGTAACCGCCCTCTGTAATAGAAAAAGATTCAGATGTTGTGTTAAGTCTATGCTAAGAAGTGCTTTAGGTTTTGCAGTTGGTTTCTTATCCTTAGTTGCCAGCGCCCAGGCGCAAGTTTTGACGCTGCCAGAGCAAACCACTGGATTCACTCCGATAGAAGGCAAGATGAAATCTGTTGAGCAGGTTCGCGTTGCAAAAGGTGTCGAAACTCGCGTTACTCTTGAATTCCCCCTACAGGGGTGTCTCGACAAACTAATGCCCTTAGTTTCCCACTATGAAGTGCAAGGCCGCCGCGCCACGATTTATGTTACCGCGCTGAACGCACACAACGAGCAATCTGCCGTAGCCCGATGTGTCGCGATGCCACAGGCTTCTGCCCAAGTCAGCGTTCCCGGCGCGTTTAAAAGCAATCAAATTCGCGTAGTGTTCATGGGGCAACCTCCTCAGCAAAACGCCTCATCAGCGCCAAAAGCACGGATTTGATATCACACATACAAGCCACTCGCCATAAAAGCATCCAAACTCGGCACTTTGACCCAGTTGGCAGTTTCATGGGATAGATGGGTTAAATCCATCAATAGCTGAGAGTACACCCCTTCCCGGAGCGAGGGGGGTATAACCTGTCCTGCATCAATACCCCGCACCCACTGGTCAACTACCGCGATAAAGGCTGCCAGACGACCATCAGTGTAGACTTGAGGAAAGGCAAGGCGCTTGGGAATTTCTACCTCAGCGAGGGGTTTCCCGGCTGGTGCTGCCAACAGGCGAAATCCATGCACATAATCTTTCTGATTATCACTGCCTAAGACTAGGGTACCGCGATCGCCATACACTTCGACAAAGTGCCCTCGTCCCTGATACGCCACCGAACTAATACAAAGCTGACAAGGGGTGCCATCCTCCAATTCCAGCATCACCAGACAAGTGTCATCCGCATCCACTAGCTTGAGTTTACCCCCGTCTTTGGGGTCAGGTCGTTCGGGAATGGCTGTACTCAGCTTGCCACACAACCACTGCACTGGCCCAAACAACCAATCAATGTAATCAAAAGCGTGAGACCCTACAGCCCCCAACGCTCCACCACCCTTATCTTTCTGAGCATACCAGTTCCAAGGACGCGAGGCATCGGCACGGCTAGAGACTAACCAGTCAATTTTAATCAAACGCTTGGAACCCACATAGCCCTCTGCCAGATATTCTGCCAACAATTGCCATGCGGGTACGAAGCGAAATTCAAAATCCATCATCGCCACAACTCCCTGCGCTGAGGCGAGTTGATAAAGTTCCCGCGCTTGGAGTGCTGTCAGCGTCATCGGTTTTTCAAGTAACAGATGCTTCCCCGCTTGCAGGACGCTTTTTGCCATTTCATAGTGTAGAAACGGCGGTGTTGAGATGCTGACAGCAGCAACATCGGGTAAGGCGAGGATATCTTCGATGCGATCACAAGCATGAGGAATATGATGAGATTTTGCGATCGCTTTTGCCTGATCGAAGTCGCGGTGATAAACTGCGGTAACTTGAGTCCGAGGGTGTTCTTGAAACCCAGGAATGTGAATTTTCTGCCCAAACCCGGTACCAATTACTGCTACACCAATAGTCGGCATCTGCGTAGCTGCACTCTGCTGGGAAATTTCAGCCTGTGAAGAAAACATCATCACTCTCTAACTCGATACATAAGCGTTTTCAGTAGGGGCACGGCATCTTCAAATATTGTCCAGAGACTGAACTCTTACGGGTGCCGTGCCTCTACAAACGATGGATTTGTTTTTATACGCCCCCTTAGCAAGAATACGTCAAGCCATCCCAACACCATCAAGATGAAATTATCTGTTTTTGGCCTGTTCCACCCATTCAATCACTTGTTTGCCTAGCCGCACGTTATTGAGTCGGTCAATTTCACGAATGCCCGTAGGACTAGTGACATTCACTTCCGTCAGGTAGCCACCTATAACATCAATACCGACAAAATACAAGCCATCTTGTTGTAGCAGAGGGCCCACACTATCACAGATTTTTTGGTCTTGAGGTGTAATCTCCGTAGCCGCGACTCTACCACCGACGGCCATGTTGCCACGAAATTCTTTCCCTGTAGGGATGCGGTTAACTGCCCCAATCGGTTTACCATCTAGCAAAATAATCCGTTTATCTCCCTCTTTCGCCGCAGGCAGGTAAGCTTGCACCATAACGGGTTCCTGACCCCGCTGGGTGCTAATTTCGATCAGGGAGTTAAAATTGCGATCGTCAGGTGCTAGAAATAGAATGCCTTCCCCCGCTTTACCACCCAAGGGTTTGAGAACCGCAGCACCTTTTTCCTCAACAAATTTTTGGATAACTTTCTTATCCTGGCTCACAATTGTTTCTGGAATTACGTCCTGAAACCGTAAGGCGTACATTTTTTCATTCGCCTTTCGTATCCCATCCGGTGCGTTAATCACCAGAGTTTTGTCGGGATTAATGTAGTCCAGAATGTAGGTAGCATAGAGGTAAGGGACTGTCACAGGTGGGTCTGTCCTCATAAAGACAGCATCCATTTCCTCCAACGGTCGCAATGCAGCGCCACTAGACACATACCAGTCTTCACTAACGACCCAGCGCCCCTCCACCAGTTCAACTGGCGTCAGTTTTACCTGTTCCAACAGCGCCCATGCCTGACTGTTTACAACACTTAGCTTTTGGGCCTGAGTCACCCAGACTTCGTGACCTAAGGCTTGTGCCGCTTCCATCATCGCTACACTGCTATCATGACCGGGGTCAAGCGTCGAGAGCGGGTCAACGATAAACGCAAATTTCACGCCAGAAATCCTTTTACTGTCAGACAAACGCACGGGGCTTTTATGCAACATCTTCTCCTCAGATAGCAGGAGCGAGAGTTGAGCAAGTCAGGGAAGAGTGATTTTTATCCTTGATTCTCAGTGCGCCATGCAAAGGCTACCATGTTTTGAGATGACTCTCCCCCTATTTATCTCTCCTTTAACAGATGTGTTTCGATAAAACTTTTGCTGCTATGCGCCTCAATGGGTTACGCCTTCCTGTAACAAGAGATTTAATTTCCCCTGAGCTTCTAGAGCATAAAGATCGTCACAACCCCCAATATGTCTGCCGTTAATAAAAATCTGTGGTAGAGAACGGCGTCCATTAGCCCGCTCAGTCATTTTTGCCCGTGCTTCTTCATCTCCATCAATACAGTATTCGGTAAAGTTAACTCCTTTTTTCTCTAACAGAGCTTTGGCGCGAATACAGAAGGGGCACCAAGTCCAAGTGTAAATTTCTACGTTGGCTTCCATTTTGTCCTCAAAATTATTTAACATTTCTTAAATTTTAGCTAAACTACAAAAAAGCTCTACCCTTTTGCCTTGGGCAGTATTGAGAAAAAAGAATGGTGGAAACATTTTTTCCAAAAAAATGTCTATTTCCATGGATGGGAAGTTTGATTGAGCAAAGCTAAGCGGGTGGCACCACGCGACTTCTTAGTGCGGAGTCGTCGCGCTTTGATCAGGGATTTCGTCAATAGACCTAGCTTGAAAATAGGGGTCAAGGGTCAGGAGTCAGGGGTCAGGAGT
>CBKWLJ010000346.1:0-10146 GCA_966675205.1 uncultured bacterium | reverse complement strand
GGCGGAAGGTTATTATTTTTATTCCTGGTACGTGCTTGTTGATGCCGTTAAAGAAAGCCCTAACCTTTTGGCGATCGCTATCGCTTCCCAAACCATCAAGCTCTATCCAACGAGTTCATTGCTAAACTCTGTTTTGCTGTACTCAGACGTTGCTCACACAGTTCTAGCAGCATCTCGGTAAAGGGACGCCGTTCTGGAAATTGGGTACTTAAGTAGATGTGCCGCACTAGCGTCAATGTCGTGTATGAGCGCACAGCATTACGAGTGGCTTCACCGGAGAGTTGCACAAATCTCTCTTCTAGAGCTTTTTCTCGATCTGCTAAAGCATCTGGACTGCCTAGAGTACGTAAGCTTTGCTCTGTAATATGTCCAATGAAATTACCAATATCTAAACCTGGGTTTCCCTCACAATACAGATCGAGGTCTAGTAAGTAGAGGTGAGTTCCGTCTACTATGACTTGGTCTGGGTAAAAGTCTCGATGAATTCCCTGGAGTTCCGATTCTGGGGTTGCACTTCCCAAATAATTGCAAGCTTCTAAAACTCGCTCCAAGCGCTTTAATAGGTGCGGGTACATTTCACTCACCGTCGGGATGCGCTTATGTAAAATACCCAGTTCGTCCGCCATTGTATGGCGGCGCTGGGGTGGAATCCCTGCTTGGTGCAGCTTATGAGCGGCTTTGGCAATGCGTTGAGCTAATTGGGTTCCGTTTGATTGGGGTAGTAGCTTAGTTGCGATCGCTCCTGGCACTTTGCGCTGAAGCCACATTTGAAACTCTGGCACCACTCCTATGGGTTCGGGTACACAGATGCCATCTTCACTATCAGCCGCAAAACCTTTATTCCACAAGGCTTGCTGAAGTTGATAGCTGTTGATATCTGTCCCTTTGGCTCTCACTTTTCCCAAAAGAGCGATCGCACTCGATGAGCCGTCGGGATTTTCCCTTTCTAGCTCGTACTCAATCAGGCAGCGCCGTCCGGGTTTGTGTCGAATCACGCGGATCGCACAAAGCTTGCTTTTTTTTGCAACTTGTGGTATTTGTTTCAGAAATTGCTGTTGAACTTGAATCGGATCGAGTGCCCCTGCTAAAAAAGCCAACTTTGGGTCAGCATTTATATTGAAGGGGTCAGTCACCAGAACATTCAATGCCTTTAACCTCCTTTGGTAGAGTTCATGAAATGAGCGCATTGGATTGTGCCTCATCACCGCTAGGGTCGCGCACCGCAGACTGCATCTGATATAAAGCAGCGTATCGACCATTGAGCCGCATCAGTTCTGAATGAGTCCCCTGTTCTAACGCTTGTCCACTCTCCATATAGAGAATCAAATCTGCACGAGTTGCGATGTGTAAATCATGGGTAATGAGAAAAGTTGTGCGGTTTTGGGCGACACTTTCCAGGGCTGTAATGACCGCTTGTTCGTTCTTTTTATCCAATCCTGTAGTCGGTTCATCAAGGATGAGGATGGGTGTTTTCCGAATCGCGGCACGAGCGATCGCTAATCGCTGACGTTGTCCACCCGAAAGGGTTGCTCCCCGTTCACCGAGAATCGTGTCATATCCCTGAGGCAAAGCTGCAACAAATTCATGGGCATTTGCTAGACGAACTGCCTTCTCAACATCTTCGTGTGTCGCATCAGCGACGCCATAAGTAATGTTTTCCCACACGCTTGCGGCAAACAGCAGACTATCTTGCATCACGACACTGATTTGAGGGCGCAAAGACTCCAGCGTATAATCGCGGATATCTCGTCCATCAATCATCACTCGACCTGCGATCGGGTCATAAAGACGTAGAAGCAAGCTGACGAGGGTAGACTTGCCGCTTCCAGAAGGACCAACTAACGCCACCTGCTGTCCGGGTTGAACCTCTAGTTCAATATCTTTAAGTAAATCTTGATCCGATTCATAGGCAAAACTGACGCGATCAAATTTTACAGCGCCTCGAAATGGAGGAGCCGCAATCGCACCGGGCAAGTCGCAAACCTCTGGTTTTTCTTCTAAAATATCGAGTACACGCTCACCAGATGCTGCCGCCTTCGACAACCGACCCGTATATTTGGCGAAATTCTGCACCGGCTTGAAGGCATTTTTGAGATAAGTCAAAAACACCAAAACATCCCCAGGAGTCAGGGCATCCCGTAACGCCAATCGCGCTCCATACCAGAGTACGATCGCTGTACCGATCGCAATTACGAAATCCACAGTACGTTCTAGGTTGGCTGATAACTTTTGCGTCTTAACGCTTTCTTTCAGACTCTTTTTATTCTGATGAGAAAAAACATTCGCGAAGGCGTCTTGGAGTGAGAGTGCCTGTATCAGTTTGATTGCCCCAATTGACTCCGCAATGGTAGCAGCAACCTCTCCCTCACGCTGACGCTGCTTGCGAGAAGAATCCCGGATGCGATCACTCAGGCGCGTTGCCGTCACCCAGAAAAAGGGAAACGTAATCAATGCCAGCAGCGTCAAACGTGCATCGATCCAAAACATCACCCCGATCATGCCCACTAGGGTGAGAATACTCACCAAAAGAGGCATCACGGCTGTCAGCATAATTTCTTGTAGCCGGGTTGTATCCGTGCTGATTCGCACGAGCAAGTCACCCCCCCTCGCCTTGGTATGGTAAGAAAGGGACAGACCCTGAAGATGACGATACAGTTGGTCGCGAACTTGGGTCAATACACGGCTGCCTACTACAGCCAAGCCAACTGTACTACAGTAAGAGGCAAGTGCCCGCAGTCCTGTAATCGCCACAACTCCCACGGCTGAAAGGGTCAGTAGGGTGATGGGATCGAGGGTATTGATGATGGGAATATGGGATAAGCGATCATCCGGCGCATCAATCAAAACATGGTCAAACACGAACTTTAGCGGCCAAGGTTCGAGTAGCCGCAGCACCACGTCAGCCAGTAGGGCAAACACAGAACCTATCAACAGTAAGCGCTGTTGGTGGAGGTAGGGGCTGAAGTGGCGTACCAGTCGCCCGAGACTGGGGATAGCTTTTTTGAGCGATCGCGTTCCTGCCATTAGCGTCTTTTCCCCCCAGAGACTTGAGATACTGGAGCAACACCTGCTATTTGGAGGAGGGTTTGAGCCACGGCATCCCAGGTATGGTTTTGCAGGATTGCCTTTCTGGCAGTTTGTCCGAGACGGTGGCTGAATTCGGGATCGAGGCGCAAGCGATCGAGTGCTGCCGCTAAGGCAACAGCATCACCCGGAGGACACAGCAAACCATTGACGCCATCTACAAGTAACGAGTTCAACTGTCCAATACGGCTAGCAACTACAGGAAGTCCCGCCGCCATGTACTCGTAAACCTTCAAGGGCGAAAAATAAAAGTCGGATTGGGCTGGGTAAGGCGCAACTCCAACCGTCATTGAAGCCAGAAGTCCGGGAATTTCGCTAGGGGCAACTGCTCCGGTAAAATGAGCCGCATCCAGCAATCTTCGTGCTGATAAATCTGTGATTAAACTTTCCCGTTCCGGCCCATCCCCTACGATTAAGAGACGAGTATGGGAACTTTTCTGATAAAGTTGGTCAAACGCCTTCACTAAGATCGGGAGTCCGTGCCAAGGCTTTAGGGTGCCAACAAATCCTACAGTGAATGTTTTAGGACTAGCGGGACAAGAGGGTTGGATACTGCCGGGGAAACGCTCTGGGTTGACGCCATTGGGAATCACGTGGACTCGTTCACTAACAGGGGAACAGGGAACAGGGAACGGGGAACGGAGATAGCGTGATGGGTTTGCGTGAGTGAAGTGGGGCGCTTTTTCTGTTCCTTCGTTAACAACTTTTAGATATCCTTCTAAATAGGTCTTGATTTCTTCAGAAACTGCAATCAGAGCCGTCGCGGCATTAAAGACTCGTGCGGCGACTTGCTCGGCACTGGTGCGATCGATTAAACCTCGGTGTTTAGCCTGCTCTTCTATTAAAGGTGCATTGATTTCCAAAAGCCCTGGTATGCCTACAGCTTGGGCATATTCCATCCCGGTAAAACTCCACAGGGAGTAACGCTCATAGACAAAATCGAAAGGGCCTTGATGTTCAAGTGCTAGACGCAGGTCAAGGTTAGCAGATAGAGCGGCTTGTTCACGAACGGCTTGCTCTCCTTTAGGAAGCGTGGGGAGTGGATGAATTTTCAGCGTCTCTAAACCAGGAGGTGGATTGCCTCCGATGCGTGTAGCGAATAACTCAACTTGGGCACCTTGCCGTTGCAAAGCTCGAATTACTTCTTGGACATGAATCGAGCAGCCCTTTTGACCAAAAACGGGAACGCCGGGATCAGCACAAATATAAGCAATTCGCATCACTTACACCTCCTGAAGCGCTTTTATGTCCACCTGAGATGTTTGATGGAAGGTTGTACGCATAGAAGCTGTATTCCGGTGAATATCGAATTCTGACTCAATCAGTTGCCTTGCCTGGGTTGCTAGTTGCACTCGTAGGGTTGGATTGGTGAGCAAGCGTTCGAGTGCGATCGCTAATGCGTTGGGATCATGTTGGGGTACCATCAACCCAGTTTCTTCATCACGCACGACTTCCGGGATACCCGTTACATCTGTGGCAACACAGGGAGTACCTAGTGCCATTGATTCTAGTAGTACTGTTGGCAAACCATCGCGATTACCATCCGTGCCGATGACGTAAGGTGCAGCAAAGACGGCGGCATTCTGGATATACTCAAACACCTCATTCTGAGGACGTGGGCCAATAATCTCAACAATCGATTGCAAGCCAAGTTGTTGAATTTGCTTTCGTAGTTCCATTTCCAGGGGGCCGGTGCCGATAATTTGACAATTAAACGGACAGCCTCGATTGGCAAGAATGGCACAAGCTTCTATTAAGAGAGGAATTCCTTTTTTCTCGACTAATCGACCGACTGAGATAATCTGCGGTGGACGTTGCCAGGGCGACTTGTAACTTAACTGTCCTACATCCAGACCATTGTAAATGCGCTGTACCTCAGATGCGGCCTCACCGTAAGTTTGTCGCAGGTAGTCTAAATTGTAGTCACTGACTGTAATCACACTGGTTGCATTTTGGAGCTTCCGTCTCATGTCGTCAGGTTCGACACTTTCATGGAAAATATCCTTAGCATGAGCGGTGAAGGTGTACGGAATTTCAGCGAAGTGGGAGGCAAGACGAGCAACACTGGTCGCTACTGTGCCAAAGTGGGCGTGCAGGTGACTAATGCCTTTCAATCGAACTTCCCGTGCTAGCCATGCAGCCTGGTAAACGCTACTCGCTCTTTCCCCTTGAGCAACCCCTAACTTTGCCCAAAAATTAGGGATCACCTTGCTGGCTTCTTGAAGTTCTGCCCAGAAGAAGCTAGCGGCTGTGGGTGAAAGTGTGTTGAGAGATTCACTTTTTCGTCCCTCACTGGGTTTACGGATGTAGTTGACACGAGCCCGTACCTGAGAAATGCTGTTTTGAAAGTGAGTATCACTTGGAGGCCGCAATGCGAAAATTTCAATCTCTAATCCGGCGGCTTCATGAGCTAAAATTTCATTAACCACGAAGGTTTCAGAATAGCGTGGATATCGCTTGAGTACGTAGCCGACACGCATGGGTTTGGTCGCAAACATCTTTATGAAACATTGAGCATAGAGGGAACGGGTGCGGTGACGACCGCTTCGAGCAAGTAAGGGAGACGATCCAATCCGTTGAAGTCAATATGATCACGGCTGCGTGGCGGCATATCTACACTTCTAGCCAGCCACTGTGTCAAAGCACTAGGATTCACTTGGTTGGGATGAAGCACATCAACCAGCCCCAACTCCTGCAAACGTTCAGCCCGGATCAGTTGTTCGCGTCTAGGTTTCACTCGTGGCACGATCAGCGCAGGCTTTTCAAAGGAGAGGACTTCGTAAGTGGTGTTGTAGCCTCCCATGGTGATCACGCAGTCAGCGCAGCTCAAAAGTTGAGTGGGTTCGCGCATAAACTCTAACACTCGCAATCGGGGCTGGTTTGCTGCAAGTTGGTGCAGGCGCTGCCGAACCTGTAAAGGCATAAATGGTCCGGTCAAAATTACCCCATTGGCGTGTACAGGTAGAGTCGCTTGGGCAAAAGCTTCAGCCAGCTTATCTCCATCTTGCCCACCTCCTACCAAGCATAATGCCAATCGACCTGACGGGAGTTCGAGTGCAGCAACTGGGTTAACCTCTTTTGGGTTGGCAAATTCCAGCCGCTTGCGTTGATCAAAGCAACCTGTGTAGCGCACTTTTGCGGCAACATCAGGAGACAGATGATATTCCTGCACTAAGTCATAAACACGAGGGTCTCCATAAACCCAAACGGTATCGTAATATTTGCGAATCACGTCTTCGTTACCAGCGTGCTTCCACTCACGTTGTAGGGTGATTGGATCATCTAGTACATCGCGTAAACCCAGTACACAGCGAGTCTCCCCCTGCGTATGCAGATACTCAAGAGCCAGATCAAGCTCTCTAACTGCTCCCCGTGGCACGTTGTCCACAATGAAGACATCAGGTTTAAATGATTCAACCGTGGCACGGATGATGTTAGCGCGTAGAGTGACAATATCTTGAAGCGAAACATTCAATCGACGTGATTGGTATTGTCCATCTTTCCCCTTGCGTAAGGCTGGAAGCGCAACATAATCTATACCCTCGGGAATTTGAGCCTCACAGGCTTCACTCATCCCAGTAATGAGTAAGATATCAGTCGGCAGACAAGAACAGGCAAGTGCTTGGGCAATTAATAAGTTACGCCGTTTATGACCAAGACCCATCGTATCGTGGGAATATAAAGCCACTCGCAATTTCCGCGAGTTAGCACCACTGATCTGAACCCCTGTTGGAGCTAGATGTTGAAACCACCTTGAGGGAGTATCTCCAGTCGAGTTGCTGATTAATTCAGGTAAAGGAAAGCTTTGGTGGATACTAGACTGGGATGAGTCAAGGCTAGAGTTTCTTTCTTTGGACGAAAAATTCCGTAGAAACTGCTCTTCTGCCAACATGTTCTTCTGCTGTGTATTATGTTTTACGCTCTATCTGAGCTGATCTTTCGATCAAACAAGCCATTAAGGTTACTTTTTAGTTAACCTTGGCTTAATACCCTCTTAATTGTTGGGTGAAGAGTCTGTGAATTACTCCTTCCCAGAGAAGGGTTGTCATTTTACTCCCTAAGAGAGATGTATTCAAAGAATGAGTTAGGGGGGTTGCATCAATTTCCTAGTTCAGATCAGGCTTAAAATTAATTTTTTTAACCCAAAATTAACTTACTTTACCGCATCTTAACATGAGCTTTACAAACTTTAATGGAAAAGTCTTAAAACTTTCATGAGAAATTTCTCATTTTCGCTCAATGACTGCTAATCGAAACAGGAGTGCGAGGAGAAGAAAGGGGAAGGGTTAAGGAGTAAAGGGGAAAGGACACGAATTCTTCAATCAAGCGATAAGTGTCTCGAATCGCTCTAATCGAGAGGCTTCAACAGTTTTAGCCACACCAAACACACGAGGTAATTGACCTGTTGCCACTAAAACATTTCTCACCTCTAGGTTGGATACCTCTGCCAAGTTCCTGTTACTTAGCAAAGCAACAATCGCAGCAATGCCCAATCCTTGCCCTACTGCTGTATTAAATTCAACAATCCTACCCGTCGCTGGTGCAAAGCCCCTAAATCCAGAAGCTGGACTAACGATCGCAAGATTAGGTACGCTCTTAATCTGGGCGTGTTGGATACCAATATTAAAGATAGGCGGTTCAAAACTAACACTATCGAAGCCTTGGGCTCTGGCTTTCTCACCAATTCCTGGGATGCCGCCCCGCACATCAAAATGATACGCAAATGTCCCCAACGCTTCACGGGGAGGTACGCCACCCATTAGCATTTGGGCACCCGTGAGGGGTTCGACTACATCAATAATATTGCCTGCGTGTCTGATATAGAGCTCGGATGCGGGATTGACGGCAGTAGCCCCCAAACTTTTCAGCCATTTGGCAAGGTAAGCCATTTCCTCTAACATTTTGGGTGTGGGTTTGGCACTGGCTCTAGCTAGTTCCTCGGCCTCACTCCCCGTCACCGCAAACAAAAGCGCGTTCCAAGATAGTCGGCCACCGGGCAGAATGGCAATATTCCCTCTGTCTAAGATGAGGCCGCTTTCATGCAGAGAGAGTTTCTTTCCTCGAAACGAATGATAAGCGACGGATAAAGCTGAGGAGCGAATATCGATATGATCGTTGCCTGCCCACATGGTTTTGAGATTGCCTCTGGCATCAACCATGTCTTTCCGGAGTAGTTCTGCGAACTTGCTATTAAAACCTGCCGCATGCTGGACATACTCTTGAGCTTGTGTATCGGCAAGGTTAGTGAAGCGTTTAAGATAGGTATACTCTATTTCTTTGAGTTTGCGATCGCTCAGTCCCTCTGTTTCAAAAACCAACGTGACAGGAAGTTCAGATTCAGGCAAGCCGAAGGTTTCAAACCCTTTGAGTTTCCTGACTCCTGCTGCTTGCGCCAATTCAGCATTCACGGTTGAGTCAATAAACTGCTTGCCATAATAGGTTTCACCCCTAGTTAGCTTGATGCCGACAATTTTGTCATCTTCCTTGATCACAGACTCAATTTCAGCTTCTCTGAGTAAAGCAACGCCAGCTTCTTGCATCATTTTCTTGAGTGCTGCATCAGCTTTGCGCGGATCTAAAGCAATGCCAATCACCCCTGCTCGTTGCAAAAATTCCTGGTATATGGCGGGTGGTGCGCCAAAAGTGTCTAAGGAGAGAGAATTGCGTAAATCTCTAGAAATTTGACAGCGATCGAGATAAGCAAGTCCTCCCCTAACTAGATGGCCGCCGACACCCTCTTGTTTACTACCTTTAGACATTAACAGGACTCGCGGATACTTTAACGTCCGGCGGCGATACTCCCTAGCGGCACAGATCAGTGCTAAAACACCAGGAACTTCATCACCAAATCCGATGACATCATAAGCTCGTTCCTCACTCTGCATTGTTCACAAACCCTCTCATTAAGTGGTGATTTCCCTGAGGTGACTGAATTTTTCGCCAAACAATAGTGACCCGTGTGAGGGGTCACTTAATGTTTTGAGTATAAGTTTCGGTATCTTTAAATAGTGCAAATTTGCAGGAATCTTTAATGCTTAGCTTAGATTGCTCTGCCTCGAATCAACCCATCGGTTGAGTCAGTATCGGTAATCAGCTTTTCGTCGGTATGCTAGGTGCGATCGCTACTTTATTCACCTTATTGAGTAAAGTGGCATTGCCCTGCAACTTAATAACCGAACCTGACTCATCTGTGCGATAAATCCAACGATTTTGCTTACTAGCAACAGTAACTTGCCAACCAGAAACCGATATCTGAGTACAGGGAACTTTAGAGTCACCTAGTTCCAGGCAGCTATCCGACCAAGTTTGCGGTTGAGCTTGGACAATTTTGAGGGCAGAGGTGGGTAAACCTGACCGTTGTGAGGCATGTTGCAATACAGCATCACTCACTGGGTTAGACAAAGCTGTGCTGCTACTCCTCACCGATGGGAACATCGTTCCCCCTGGATCGGGTGGTGCCTGACCAACACAGAAATACAAAATACCTGTAAAGGCTAAAGCTTGAACAATCAAGCGTGGCTGAATGACTCTTCTTTCAATGATCGCTGTGGCAGGGCCTCTATTATTGATGTCTTCCATTGCAGTCCTCACAGGTGGTGCTTTAGTTTCAGCGCGTACTAATTGATAGATCAAAGCACCCCAATGCTAAGTAGCTCCGGAAACTCTAAGAACTTTTCCTGATTACATTCCGTTTAATGCACTTGCTTGAAGATGAAAGCCCAGGAGCATATATCCGTTTTTTTGAATAGATGCTTTCCTAGCATAATGGGATTCTCTTTTGAAGTACGCAAAAAAGTTTTTCTGTTTGAGTAGGAAAATTCCCTACCGTAACGTCTTCTGTCGCACTCTGGAAGAAGTGCTTGTGCAAGTGCATCATGTTTGATAGAAGGTCAAACCCTTGGACTTGGGGTATTGATTCTGTAATCAATCTCGATTTAACAGAACCTTTGTCAATCCTTCTCTATACATATTTTTGTTCTTTGTAGACTATATTCTAACCGGGAAAATGCCGGATTGCCATTAGCTTGCGGTAAAGATTACATGACAATTCAGTAAAGTTCT
>CBKWLJ010000345.1:0-10154 GCA_966675205.1 uncultured bacterium | reverse complement strand
GTCGCCCAAAGAAGCAATTATCAAAAATTTGCCTGTACTAACCTCGGCTTGCTTTCATTGCCCTCTAGGGCGCTGCTCCGTTTGACGCCAATACGCTTTTATCAGGTCAAGGTGATTGCCTCCAGTACTCTGCCAAGAGAGCGATCGCTATAAACTGCCAGATGTATCAGAATCTTTGAGTCGGGAGCTAGAGGCTTGCTCCCCTTGATTGAGGTTCAAGTCAGCTATTAATACTTGCTGACTTCAAGCAGCCAGAGAGCCACAGGCTCCACTAACAGAATCTGCCGAGCTTTGATTCTAGATTAACGTCATCAAGAGCAGTAGATGTTTACATAAAAACCAGGATAAAGAAAATATTCGTTTATCTCACTCAGTAGAATCCTCAATTAACAGCCTACAAGAGGTTGCTAGGATTGGATACTACTGAAACTCTAGGCTTTGATAACGATAGGTCTGCCACCGATCACAGGGTAGCTGATTCATTAAATTACCCTACTTATACCTCCAATGTTTCGCCACTAGGTTTGATTTTGAGTGTCAACTAGTTTCCAGCTTTAAAAAGCACTCAAACTGTTCATAGTGAACAGTTTTCTCTTAGAAGATAGGAACTGAGTTGGAAACAAGACAACAACTGACAGACCTGAATTGAAATGATAGGGAAACGCCTGGCAGGAACATGGAGAACTCCACTTTGTTCGCCGAGTAACGAGGCTAAGGAGTCATCTAAAAGGGAACTCCTGAATAGGGAACTCCTGAACGGTGAGGAACGAACGGTTCATCGTTTTCGATGTTAGTTTTCCCCATACCCGGAGCGCTTATTTCTCGCCAACTTACTCCCTTCTCGGTAGAAGATTACCTATCCTGCCTCTGCCCCAGCTCTGGAGATTCCCCTCACATCCCCCTACCCCCCTTAAAAAGGGGGGTAGCCAGAGGATGCTTCACTTTTATTTCACGGGGGCTAGGGGGAATCTATCCAATCATTAGGCAACCTAGCAGTTAACATTACTTGAGAAACAGTCTCTTAGAGCGGTAAAGGAGTAATACTGATGATGTATCCTGGGTGCGATCTGATGAACAATCTCAGCACTCAGCTTGAACCAGACAACGTTTGTATAAATGATAGCGATCGCCATAACTGAGAATGTGCACTCGCAGATTGTGTAGGCTCAACGGGTCAGTTGCACCAACATCAGGATGGTTGGTATAAGACAGTTCTGCTGGATCGATAATCGTCACAGTTCCTTTACCCATAACCTGTAATACCCCATCTTTCTCAAATAAGGCACAGGTATCTTCATCAATGCCGATACCCAGACGTTCGGGACGGGAAGCAATGGCACTCATCAGACGCGCCATGCGATTTCGATTGTGGAAATGTTGATCCACAATAATTTCGGGTATGATCCCTAGCCCTGTAGCCATGTCCACCAAGGCGCGATTGGGAGATTCCCCACTGCCGCCCCCCGCAATCATGTGATGACCCATTACGGCCGCCCCAGCACTGGTACCGGCTAGGGTAATTTCACCCTGTTGCACGCGCTGCCGCACTTTTTCCATTAATGGTGTATCGGCTAGCAGTCCACATAGGCGGAGTTGATCACCCCCGGTTAAGAAGACACCCGTGCATTGCTCTATATATTGCTGCAAATAAGGGTCTTCAGCCTGGGAGCGATCGCGAATGTCGAGAACCTGGATTTCCTTGGCTCCCATATCTTCAAAAATTCGCACATAGCGTTCGCCAATAATCGCAGGTTCTCGTGACGCTGACGGAATAATCGCAATTCGCGCATCAACTGAGCCAGAACGCCCAAAAAACGTATGCAGGATTTCTCGTCCATGAACCTTGTCTTCAGCGCCGCCGATAACCAAAATAGCGGTTTTAGTTGATTGAGGCATCCTAGTTCCGTGGTATTGAGATTCTAACTGCAGCATAATGTCGCTTTTGGGCATAGGTGGTGTCAAATGCTATTGTTTTGTCTGTCAATAAAATTGTCACTTTATATGGTTTTTAGCTCTCGCTCAACTGCAAGAGCCAGATATAGCTAACTCAAACAGGTTCAGCGACTTCATCCGCACTCTTGCCAGCGTCACTCAATTAGTGATCTCAGCTTTAAGGCTATTAACAATTTAAGTCTTTGGTTGTCCAGTTGATGAAAAAATCTCGTTCTGGAGGCATCTTCTCGTTATTAAGCGTACTCTTCTACGCATCATGCCAGATTCGATCAGCAATTTCTTATAATATCTTTAATATTATCTTTATCATTCTTTGACATTACTGCTCAAATTTTCCGGTGGTGGGCAAAGGTCGCTCAAAAAGGGGAGCGCGCCTCAAGGCTCACAAGACTGAGCATAAGTCTTTTAGTTATTACCTCAATTCCTGATTCTCTAAGCTGGCTTAATCTTCTGTGCGATTTGATCTTGTTACTCTGTTTCCCGATTTCTTTACTTCTCCCCTGACTTCAGGGCTACTGGGTAAAGCGCTAGCGAAAAAAATTGCTGAAGTTTATTGTGTCAATCCCCGCGACTTTGCGATCGACAAACATCGACGTGTGGATGATGAACCTTATGGGGGAGGTGTGGGAATGTTGATGAAGCCCGAACCGATTTTTGCGGCGGTGGAATCCTTACCGATTTTCCCCCGGCGTGAGGTCATCCTGATGACTCCTCAAGGGCAACCCATGAAGCAATCGCTATTGGTTGAATTGGCAACGGGTTACGAGCAACTGGTCGTCATTTGTGGGCACTATGAAGGAGTCGATGAGCGGGTACTCAATTTGGTGACACGAGAAGTGTCCTTGGGAGATTTTGTCTTAACCTGTGGGGAAATCCCAGCCTTGGCGCTGATTAATGGGGTGGTGCGGTTGCTCCCTGGAACGGTGGGGAAAGTGGAGTCGTTGAAGGCAGAAAGTTTTGAAGCTGGGTTACTGGATTATCCTCAATATACGCGACCGGCCCAGTTTCGAGGATGGAAGGTTCCTGATGTACTCTTATCAGGAAATCACGCTCAAATTGAGCGCTGGCGAACAGAACAGCAGATTCAGAGAACGTGCGATCGCCGCCCTGATTTATACGAAGCTTGGGTGAAACAAAGTCAACAAATTCCTGAGTCGTGATCAATAGCACCTGATACTGATCACTGTTTCAAGAAGGCTGGTATCGGGGGAACGTGGGTAAGTCAATCGCTGCCAATGACTTGCGCTTTTTCGGTGGCCGCAGAGGATAAAGCACAGGTGACGGCCAGTTGGATTGAGGCAGCATGACTTCTGTGGGGGATTCTGGCTCATCGTCGCTCAAGTCGTTCCAGTATTCTTCCATGTCTAGTTCTGCTTGAGTGTCTTCTGGGGCATTTTCTGGTAAGTGAGGTGGCTGGCTACCTATCAGGTAAAGCCCTGGTCTGTTAGACTCCTCTGAGTTAGGTTCTAGTTCTGGTGTCACCGTCGCTTGGGTATCCGTGAGTTCAGTTTGAGACTCCCAAATCCCAGAAGCCTCTGCTAGGGAAGACATTTCTGCAAGCAGTTGCTCTTCCAATTCCAACTCTGAGGCTTCAATATCCTCGGAGGTGTTACTGGTTTGAGCATAGTCAGGCGTATCAACTTTGGAAATACGAGGAATTTCTTCTAAGTTTTGGAAGAGGTCTACCCTGGATGGCTCTGGATTCACGGATGGCATCTCTAATTGTTCATCTCCAGACTTCGTCCATGCCACAGGTTCGGTTTGCAGGGGAGAGATTTCCAGCGGTTCGAGACGTGTGGATTGATTCCAGGGTGAATCAAAATCGGCTTGTTCGTGGAGGAACTCCGGATCGGCAGACCAAGGCTGGATCGGTTGTGCTTTGGGAATGAAAAATGGGTGAGGACTGCCTTTGCCATGAGGCTGTTGCCCGCTTGTATGGCTCAAGTTTGTCATTTCCAGCGATTTTTCGAGCGCTGCTTTAAACTGCAAGGTTTGGCGCTGCTGTCGAGACAGGCGGTCTCTGAGTTCTCGACAGGTATTACCCGCTTGTATGAGTTGGTTGGACTGTTCATTGTAACGGTGCTGGGTCAGCGCACATTCCCGCTCCAGTTGGGCAATTCGCTCTTGGGAGCTTTGTAACTGCTCTGATAAGGTTTCTATCAAAATTTGCTGGCGAACAGCAGCTTGATGGGAGGATTCCAAAGTCTGGAACAGGCGACCTAATTGTTCTTGTACCGCGTTCATTTCCTCGGCTTGTTGAACAATCAGGACATCTTTTTCGTGTGAGCGCACCAGCTCAAGGTGTAACGCCTCCTGTTTCTCCTTGAGCGCTTGCCGCAACTCTATGACTTGCTCATGCAAGTGACGATTGCGCTGGCGCATTTTTTGTGCTAAAGCAAACCAGTCGGCGTCGTTGCTTTGTCGCTCTGAGGGGGTCTGGACGGAATGGTCGTCCACCTCAGCATTTAATGGTACATTCGTATCAACATCGGATTCAGTTGACGATTCTGGTTCCGACTCGCGATCGACATTCCGCCAATTTCCAAATTCGGGAAGGTGAATAATCTGTGATTGTTCTGACGTCCCGCTTGCCTCTGGCCCATTAGTGGTACTGTCCTCCAGTGAGGCCGTCGGTTCAGGGAGGGATTGATTGTTTGAGGTATCAGCTTCACTCATGGCTTTTCATCCAGAGGGTCACAAATGCAAGACGTGGGCAATGGGAATATTCTCCAAGCCAACTCGTATTGAAGTCTACTCAAGTACTTTGGCTCAATAACCTGATTTGAGAAAGTATCTGTGTAAAAAATATCGAGTTCAATGCTTTGCCCTGACTTAAGGCAAGGGTGCGGCGATGGAAATCACCATACCCCTCTCTCTTCAAAAGTAATGCACAAAAATCTCCAGACCACAAATCTTAAGTTAAATCGCATTGAGTCAATTGTCTTTTAACAAGGTCAGCCAACTGTTGAAAACGCTTGTGCCAAAAGGTCTTGATGCATCAGTGCTCGGTCTACTAAAGACTGAATTTGATCGCGACTGAGAGAGGAGCCATTGACATAGTGTTCTAGCCAAGTTTGACTGATTTGATTGGGGTCATCGGGAAGCTGAGTTAATTCCCATCCGGGGAAATTGAGTTGAGTCATGAGTTGGCTAACTTTGGGGTCGTAACTGAGGGCAAAACAGCGGCATTCCTCTGCCGCCGCCATAATTAGGCTGTGGTAGCGCATCCCAATTGCCATTTCTACACCCCTAAATACTCCTTTCAATTCCTTAGGGTCTTGTAACCGAAAAAGGTGATTGGGGCCTGGGAGCTGAGATTGAATAGATTCGGCAATGCTCAAGTCTTGAGAGGCTTGGAAGGGTATCAGTAGGATACAGGTTTGTGTGGCTTTTTGAAAGTGAATCAGAGCCTGGGTGAGGTTAGCGAGGCGTTCAGGAGTGAGGCTGGGATGCGATCGCAAATTTACTGCCACTCTGGGTGCGGGTAAATCCCACAAGCCATTAACGGGTTTGGCGTCGAGGGCCCATACTGGATCGGGAGCCTGGATAAAGGGAATATTCCACTCGTTTAATAAGGCGGCTGAACCGCGATCGCGTACACTGACTGCCGTACATCCTACAAAACACTGCTGCGCTATGCGACGGGTGAGTGGACGCTCAATAGGGCCAATTCCTTGGGCCCAGGCAATGGTTTTCAAACCTAATTTTTGCGCTAATCCCATCAAGCCTGCATAGTAGAGGGGGCTAACTGCACTCGTAACATCTTGAATTAAGCTGCCACCTCCCCAGATGAAGGCATCAGACTGACGCAGTGCCTGTAACACTCGGAAAAAAGAAAAGCGATCGCACGCTTTCACTTTATAGCGCTTCTGAGTTTCAGTGGGGTTGCCCGAAAGCACTAGAGGAGTCACCGACTCCGGTAACATTTGTAGCAAAGAAGCCAGCAATGCCTCATCGCCGCCATTGCCCTTCCCGTAATATCCGCACAAGACTGCCTGTATTTGACTCATGCGAAAACTGTAGCAGCTTTCGCGTCAGCGATGGGATAGGTGATGCGGTTGCTCTGAGGTGAATAGGTCAAACCCTTCGGGCAGGGAAAAGGGAAAAGGAAGAGTTGATCAACCCTACGTCTCCCCCTTTGTTCTTTAAAATAATTCAAAATTTATCATACCTTTACAAACGCTTGTTTGAAACTTTAATTCCTGAAGGGTTTAATAAGGAACTTTTTAATGAATTGAATTATCAAATTATTAGAAATAAAACTTGAATAAGCTGGGTGCTGAGGAATTAGCTGAAATTAAAATCTCAACTAGATAAGGGCTAATTCCCATTGACGTAAATCATAAGTTTTAAGGAATTTTGTCATGTCTCGTTTGTCAGGTTTTTCCTCAGGTACCGCTGCTTTGTTACTTTTGGGAATGACAGCAAGCACTGTCGCCCCTCTTGTCGTGTTTGTGCCAGCCAACGCAGCAACCTTCTCCGATGTTAATAATCACTGGGCTCGTCCTTTTGTTGAAGCTTTAGCTGAAGCCAAGATTGTTAACGGATTTCCTGATGGAACATTCAAGCCTAATCAACCCGTAACTCGTGCGGAGTTTGCTACTCTCGTCCAAGCTGCTTTTCGCTCCCAAGACATTCGGGAGTCACGTAAATTTAATGATGTTTCCAACCAATTTTGGGCTTCGCCAGCCATTGAAAAAGCCTACTCCAGCGGTTTTATGTCTGGCTACCCCAACAATATATTCCGCCCACAGGAAAAAATTCCTAGAGTTCAAGCATTAGTATCTTTAGCCAACGGTCTAAAACTCACCAATAATCGTGATACTCAAACCGTTTTGAATGTCTATAGAGATAGTAATGAAATTCCTCAATACGCCGTTGAATCGGTAGCTGCTGCTACGGTCAAAAATCTGGTTGTTAACTATCCCAATGTGAATTTACTTAAGCCGAATCAGGTAGCAACTCGTGCGGATGTTGCGGCTTTTATCTATCAAGCGAAGGCTAATTTAGGAGAATTACCGCCAATTGATAGTCAGTTATCTGCATCTAATTATATTGTTGGGGGTACATCAAGCGAGAATGCATCACTGACACAGAAAGTATCAAAGGGCAGCAAAATTAATGTCAATTACACAGATTCTCAAAGAGTCGTTGTAACTCCAGGTGAAACTCTCAACATGACTCTGATGGTAGCTAATGACATCAAGAACTCTCAAGGAGAAGTGTTGATTCCAAAGAATAGCCAGATTGAGGGTCAGTTAGTTCCTCGTTATAGTGGTAACGATTTTAGGGGGACTCAGTTTGTTGCTCAAAAACTCATCGTTGGAACTAAATCTTATAACAATATCAATGCCTCTTCAGCACTAATTAATGCTGAGCAGCCGACTAACATTCTTGGCAGTACTTTGCAAAACACCGCCATGACAGTAGCAGCTCAGGCAGTTCTAGCAAAGATTACTGGGCAGCCAATGAATGTGGGTGATATTTTGAGCAGTGTTTTGATGGGTCAAGCTCGTAACAACCAACCACAAGACAAAGACAAGCTGATTATTATTGATCCACAAAAGGATTTGACTTTAAATGTAGACTCTGACTTTTATGTCAACACAGTTGCTAGTGCTCAAAGGTAGTAGAAAATAGCCTTCGGCTTAACACGCCAAGAGCTCATCTTTCTTTCGAGTCGATGTCCCTTCAAGCTGCGGTTACCTCTTGAGTGTTAGGACTGCTCTCATCGCCAAGGATATTTATCAAATGGCATTGAATCCTGTTGATCCATTGAAGTCGGCACACCTGGAAAAACCTCTAGGCGGACGCTATAAACTCATCAACCATTTGGGAGAGGGTGGGTTTGGTCAAACGTTTTTAGCCGAGGACTTGCATTTGCCAGATCATCCCCGATGCGTGGTTAAACAACTCAAGCCTCAAGTCAATGATCCTGAGAGTTTGCAAATGGCAAGACGCCTCTTTGACATGGAGGCAAAAGTCCTTTACCAACTAGGTAACCACGAGCAAATTCCTCGCCTGCTTGCTCACTTTGAGGATAGTCAAGAGTTTTATCTAGCTCAGGAATTCATTGCAGGAGAGACGTTGGCCCGAGAACTAGTAGAGGGTCAGCGGTGGTCAGAAGAAAATGTAGCTAAATTGCTACAAGACATCTTGCAAGTGCTAACATTTGTCCATCAACAGCACGTCATCCACCGAGATATCAAGCCTGCCAACCTAATTCGCCGCCAACAAGACGGTAAGATTGTGCTGATTGACTTCGGAGCTGTCAAGCAAGTCAGCAGCCACTTGGTTAATGCCAAGACAGGGAAGATACAAACAATTGCGATTGGGACTCAAGGTTATATCCCCAATGAACAGTTAGCTGGAAATCCTCGCTTTAGTAGTGATGTCTATGCGGTTGGGATGATTGGCATTCAAGCACTGACAGGGATATATCCCACTCACCTCGGTATCGATCGCCAAACCAGTGAGATTAACTGGCGCGATCGCGTAACTCATATCAGCCCAGAACTAGCAGCCGTTCTTGAGCGCATGGTGTGCTATGATTTCCGGACTCGTTATCCGACGGCGTTAGAAGCATTAGAAGCTTTACAGAGTCTATCAATTGTCGCCACTACACCATTTGTGCCATCCCATTCAGCTTGTACACCCAAAGCGCCAGAGGCAGTCACCGTAACACGTCCCCATTGTTCCAGCCAGCCACGTTCCTCTGTTTCAGTGTCCAAAGCTGTAGAGGAAGTAACCATAACACGCCCCCATCCGGCATCGCCATCTGTACCCCAAGCTATACCAGCAACCATTCCAGCGACACA
This sequence comes from uncultured bacterium, assembly GCA_966675205.1. Taxonomy (GTDB): domain Bacteria; phylum Cyanobacteriota; class Cyanobacteriia; order Cyanobacteriales; family Coleofasciculaceae; genus JBFLZA01. Next base: position 1,383 of record CBKWLJ010000345.1, on the reverse strand, counting down.
GGCAGAGAAAACCGCAGCAGTAACTCCAGCTTTGAGGAAACGAAGCTCTAATCGGTTATGGTTGCCAGGATTCGGAGGAGCGATCGCTACTCTTGCAGCAGTGTCACTTGGAACTGCTTTACTCAAAGCTCAACAAGCTATACCCCCACACCATGAATCGCAAAATAGCACTGTTTCTTCTGAGCAAAAATCACCTCTTAAAGCTACATTGAGCGAATTAAAGCCTCCTACTCTCATCCAGGCTCCTCTGCCTCAACCATCGCCGTCGTCTGCACTCTCTAACAAGCCTACTACTACACTTACTACGCGTAAGGTACCCCAACCTATTCGAGGAGTTAGTCCCCCGCCGCCTCTTCTTGCACCGATTGCGCCACCTGAAACTCAAGCATCTCCACCTGTTAAAGTCATCAATTCCTCCCAACCCTCTCCTGCACCGATTACATCACCTGAGACTCAGGCATCTCCACCTGTTGAAGTCATCAATCCTCCGCCGCCTCCTGCACCCAATACGCCACCTACCAATACACCACCTATTAGTAATGCATCCCAGCGTATTAAAGGAGTTAATCCGCCCCCACCGCCTCCTGCATCCATGACGCCACCTGTTGGTAAGACATCCCAAGCTATTGGAATAGTCAAACCCCCCCAGCCTCATTCTCAAATGACAGGTAACGAATCAACGCTCAACGAAGAAGCACGCAGAGAACAAGAGCCATCGGCAAGAGAAGCCACCAAGCAGCATCAGAGGGAGGAAAAAGAAGCTTCCAACAAGCAGGAGCACTCAGTCAAAAAAGCTGCTGGCAAACCGGAAAAAGGGAAGCATTAGAGATTAGACACCATAAACGCGAACTCACAACGAATAGATTGAAAATTACTCTCCCCTGACTCCTAACTCGGAGACTCCTATTTTCAGAATAGAGGTATTGGCTAATCATTGCTGACGGTACAATACCCGTAGTCGTTAGCTCTAAAGGTATGCAAGCCCTATCAATTCCCACTTGGATTATTCACATTTCCAGCGTTATCGAGTGGATTGCTGCGATTTGGTTAATCTGGACTTATGGCGAAGTCAAACGCGATCGCTCCTGGTGGGCGTTGTCCTTCGCAATGTTACCCGCCCTTGTTAGCGCCATGTGTGCCTGTACTTGGCACTTTTTTGAGAACTCCGAATCCTTAGAATGGCTTGTCACCCTGCAAGCGTCCATGACAGTGATAGGAAACATAACCCTCTGTCTTGCTGCCTGGTGGATTTGGCGTTCTGCCCGCCAGCCTATTCAAACTCCGATGAGAACGACTAAATCGGATATAACAATATAACAGTGGATACATACTGATTGCTCAGGCTGATTTTTGTCAATGCGAATTCATTGGGCAAAAAACTTT
>CBKWLJ010000344.1:0-10179 GCA_966675205.1 uncultured bacterium | reverse complement strand
AAATTCTCAGGACTTACGCATGGATACCATATATAGTAGGGGCGATTCATGAATCACCCCTACAAATGGCGGTTTAACAGTAAATTTGCGTAAGTCCTGAATAGGTTCAAGCTTTAGTTGCTACTCCCTCATACATGTAGCTGTGAGTTTTTGGAAGGTTGGGAGCATAAAACTTCTCTAACTTGAGGAGTTGGAAATGATTTTTAACCAACTGTTCAATATTTCGATTGAGATGACAGCCGTCAGCTACAACCTTTTGCAATGGATTCAAGCGATTTTGCCAAACTTGGATGTTGGGTTCCTCACTCAGTCCATGTTCAATAAAAAAGAACTTTCCCCCAGGTTTGAGGACTCGATGGATTTCTTGAAGAGCTTGGTCTAGGTTAGCAATGCTGCACAATGTCCAAGTGCTAACCACACTATCAAAGCTATTCTCAGCCATTGGCAAATGTTCGCCATTTAGGACTTTATTATCTACCTGAATTGAGGATGCTGCGATGCGCTCTTGAGCCAAGCTATTCATGCCGGGATTGATATCAATTGTCGTTATTTTTTGTATTTGTTCTGGGTAATAGGGAAGATTCAATCCTGTGCCAAAGCCAATTTCCAGAACTTCCCCTGATACCTCAGATAAAACCTTTTGGCGGTACTGAGCAAAGATGGGGTCGGACATACTCCAGTCCATTAATCTAGGGAGAATAACTTGCGAATAGAAGCCCATGCTGAAATTTCCTACTACAGAATCGGGGTGACACTCATTTAAGTTGAATGGCACTGACATAAGAGCCTTGAAATAAATTTTAGGCTCAAAGCTTAAGTCCGTTAAAACGGACTAAAACCATTACGGAGTAAGCTTTAGCTGACTTTAGCTATTAGCCCGTTCGCGTTCGCGAAGCGTTCTCGAAGAGTAGCGTTCCCGCAGGGTACTTGAGTTCAGGACTTAAGTCAGTGACATTCCATTAAGTTACAGGTAGGTTGCCTGCGATCGCTTCATCCTCATGGTTGACCCCAATGGAGGAGAGAATCTGAGCGCTTTTTACTTTTCGCTTTTCCCATTCCTCATCTATCATTCCTCTTTTCCTTAAAAAGAGACTAATCCTCCTATGGTGAGATGTGAAGGCATGATTGAATTTCAATAATTATCGCAACATCATCTATACCTACAGGATGTGGGTTGAGTTAAGGTGTTACTCTAACTTGCACAAACACGTTGCAACAGCGTAGTGGCAAGAAACCTTACTCTATCCCAGATGGGGAAAAGCTTGAGGCTACCGACAAGCAGCAAGAAGAGAAGGTTAGCGAAAATTGTGCGTAACTATTTTAATTCAATCGAAGTTAAGGGAGATATTGCTGCAAATGCTGCCGAGTGAAGGTAGACAAAGAGTCCAAATCGAAGGAGTCTGGCCAGAAATTGATGGGGGTCGCTTTCCCATCAAGCGGACAGTCGGCGAGAAAGTTCATGTTGAAGTTGATATGTTTGGAGATGGTCATGATGCCGTTTCTGGTGTCCTCTTATACCGTCCGGAAACATCTCAACAGTGGCAGGAAGTCCCACTATCCCCTTTAGTCAACGACCGATGGCAAGGAGAATTTAGTGTTGCCGAAATGGGAAGTTATGTCTATACCATCATGGGCTGGGTTGACCACTTTAAGTCCTGGCGGCGAGACATTGTTAAAAAGATCGATGCGGCACAGGTGACGCCTGTTGATTGGCTGATTGGGGCCGAATTAATTGAGAAAGCCAGTCAGCGAGCTTCGGGTCAAGATGCCGAGCAATTGAAAACTTGGGCCGCTGCTTTGCGTTCCCATCACAAACAGAGCAATGGCATCCTTGAAGACAAAGCCGTCTCACAGGATTTGGCTACCCTAATGGCTAAGTATCCTGACCGAGAATTCGCGACTACTTACGAAAAACTTCTCAAAATTACTGTTGACCGCGAAAGAGCCCGCTTTAGTACCTGGTATGAGCTGTTTCCTCGTTCCTGTGGAACACCAGGACAGCATGGCACCTTTGCTGACTGCATCGCCCGCCTCCCTTACATTGCAGATTTAGGGTTTGATGTCCTTTACCTGCCCCCTATTCACCCGATTGGCACCACCTTTCGCAAAGGTAAAAATAACACGACTGTCCCTGAACCTGGGGATGTAGGAGTACCTTGGGGTATTGGTTCACCGGAAGGAGGGCATAAAGCGATTCATCCTGAACTGGGGACTCTGGAAGACTTTCGGAAGTTAGTTGCCGAAGCCGCTAAGTATGGGATTGAGATAGCATTAGACCTTGCTTACCAATGCTCTCCCGATCATCCCTACGCACAAGAGCATACTGCATGGTTTAAGCGCAGGCCCGATGGCACCATTCAGTATGCAGAAAATCCGCCCAAAAAGTATCAAGATATTTACCCAATTGATTTTGAAACCGAAGATTGGCAGAATCTCTGGGAAGAACTCAAAAGCGTTGTAATCTTCTGGATTGAACAGGGGGTAAAAATCTTCCGGGTAGACAATCCCCACACCAAAGCGTTTAATTTTTGGGAATGGATGATTGGGGAAATCAAGCAAGATTATCCCGATGTTCTGTTCTTGGCGGAAGCTTTTACCCGTCCCAAGATGATGTATCGTCTTGCCAAGCAGGGCTTTAGTCAATCCTACACCTATTTCACTTGGCGCAATAATAAGTGGGAACTGACTGAGTACATGAAAGAACTCACGCAGACGCCGGTACATGAGTTCTTTCGACCCAACTTTTGGCCCAATACCCCGGATATTCTCCACGCCTATCTCCAGCACGGCGGACTACCAGCGTTTAAAATTCGGTTAGCTCTAGCAGGGACGATGACGGCAAACTATGGAATTTACGGGCCTGCTTTTGAAGTTTGCGAAAACCGAGCGCTGAAAGAGGGGAGCGAAGAATACCTGAACTCGGAGAAGTATCAAATCCGGGAATGGGATTTAAATAGTCCTTACAGTATCAAGGATTGGATTCGACGGGTTAATCACGCCCGCCGAGAACATCCCGCGTTGCAGAGTAATAAAAGCATCAGATTTCATCAAGTTGATAATGAGCAGATAATCTGCTACACCAAGCAAACCGAAGATTTGAGTGATGTGATGCTGACGGTGGTGAATCTCGATCCCCACAATACTCAGTCGGGCTGGTTGCACTTGCCCTTGGAGTCATTGGGGATTAATCCCAACCAACCTTATCAGGTTCATGACTTACTCAATGATGCTCAATACACTTGGGAGGGGGGAGCTAACTATGTCGAACTCAATCCCCATGTCGCTCCGGCTCATCTGTTCTGGATTAGGCAGTAGCTAGTTCAAGGAGGTAGAAGGCCGGAGGCAGGAGGTAGAAGGCTCCAAGGGAAGGAAGTTTGTACAGTAAGCTTTGAAACTTTTTTGAATGGGTGGGGTATTTCCGCCGCGCTGTACTCTAGAGAGGAAGCCCTTGAACTGTCTATCCCCCACAATCGGAGTCAAGTGTTGTCTGGGCGATCGCAACTTCTGAAGGGGATGAGTTTCTGATTTTGCGATCGCTTTACTTGTTGAGTGAAGCTTGCTGATTTTGAAGCTGTCTCCTGACTGGTAAAACTAACTTGGAGACTCCTTGCTTCCCCCTCAGTTTTTTCACGTCCAAAGACTGATTTTTTAGTCAATTTTAATGGGTAGCCTACTATTATACGCCATGAGAGCAAAATATGTAACTATTTTCGTTCAGATTTATTCCTTTGGTGTAGAGAAGAGTGAAAAGGCTTATTTCTATTGACGGTTGCCACTCTAACCTAGTTGTTGCAACATATCACCTGAAACTAAAACCTAAGCTCTAAAAACTATTTCATGCAAAACTCTCACTTGCTCTTAAATGACGATCCCCTGTGGTTTAAAGACGCCATCATTTATGAAGTTCCCGTTCGCGCTTTTGCGGATAGTAATGGGGATGGAATTGGCGACTTCCGGGGGCTAACAGAAAAACTGGATTATTTGCAAGATTTGGGCGTCACTGCACTGTGGGTGCTACCATTTTTTCCCTCACCGTTGCGGGATGATGGCTACGATATTGCCGATTATACGAATGTCAACCCGATTTACGGGACATTAGAAGACTTCAAAGCGTTTTTAGAGGCGGCGCATCAGCGGGGTATCCGCGTCATTATTGAGTTAATTATTAACCATACCTCTGACCAGCATCCTTGGTTTCAACGGGCACGTCGCTCACCGAAGGGCAGTGTGGAGCGAGATTTCTACGTTTGGAGTGATACGCCGGAAAAATACCAAGAAGCTCGAATTATCTTCCAAGATTTTGAAACCTCGAATTGGGCTTGGGACCCTGTTGCCAAAGCTTACTACTGGCATCGCTTCTACTCCCACCAACCCGATTTAAACTACGACAATCCAGCCGTGCGTCAAGCCGTCTTCGAGGTACTCGACTTCTGGTTGGCAATGGGTGTCGATGGGTTACGCATGGATGCAGTACCTTACTTGTACGAACGGGAGGGGACGAACTGCGAAAACCTGCCGGAAACCCACGCTTTCCTCAAAGCCATGCGGGCTCATGTAGACGCTAAATTCCCGAATCGGATGCTGCTTGCCGAAGCCAATCAGTGGCCAGAGGATGCCGCCCAATATTACGGCGCTGGGGATGAGTGCCACATGAACTTCCATTTCCCGTTGATGCCTCGATTGTTTATGGCGCTGCGGATGGAGGACAGTTTCCCGATTAGTGATATTCTCCAGCAGACTCCACCCGTTCCTAGTAATTGCCAGTGGGCCGTGTTTTTGCGGAACCACGACGAACTAACCCTGGAAATGGTCAGTGATGAAGACCGGGATTATATGTGGAGGGTTTACGCTCAAGACCCAGAAATGAGAGTAAACTTAGGCATCCGCCGCCGTCTGGCTCCCTTATTGGGGAATGACCGCCGCCAGATTGAGCTGCTGAATGTGTTGCTGCTATCGATGCCAGGAACTCCTGTCCTCTACTACGGGGATGAAATTGGCATGGGCGATAATGTGTATGTAGGCGATCGCAACGGCGTCCGTACCCCGATGCAGTGGAGTGCCGATCGCAACGCCGGTTTTAGTCGCACCACTCCTCATAAGCTATATTTACCCGTGATCGTGGAGTCGGAATATCACTACGAGGCGGTGAACGTCGAGGCACAACGGGCTAACCCCAATTCCTTGTGGTATTGGATGAAGCGTCTGATGGCTACTCGCAAGCGGTTTCACGCCTTTGGCAAAGGAACCTTTGAATTATTGCACCCAGAAAATCGCAAAGTTTTGGCCTTCATCCGCACCTACAATGAAGAACACATCTTGGTAGTGGCGAATTTGTCTCGCTTTGTGCAGACCGTTGAATTAGACTTATCGCCCTTCAAGGGGATGGTGCCTATTGAGATTTTTGGTCGCACGGAGTTCCCACCCGTTGGGGAATCGTCCTACTTCCTCAGCGTTGGGCCTTACTCGTTCTACTGGTTTACCCTACAACTGCAACCCAGTGCACTCCAACCCTCTCAACCTCAAACCGAGTTGAGGAGTATGGCGGTGAGTGGAACGTGGCAGAGTATTTTTTCCCAACCCCAGTTGAGAGCGACTTTGGAATCTATCCTACCGGATTACCTGTATACCTGTCGTTGGTTTGGTGGAAAAGCCCGGAAGATCCAATCTACTCACATTACTGAAGTCATCTCGGTACCCTACAAAAAAACAGAGGCCCAACTCGTTTGGTTGCGTGTGGACTATATTCAGGGAGACCCCGAAACTTACCTACTACTCCTATCCTATGCAGAGGGTGAGCAGGCGATGCACCTGTTAGCAGAGATGTCTCGCTCAGTAGTAGCCCGTGTCCAAGTTGCTGGGAAAGAAGAAGCTGGAGTTCTCTTTGAAGCCGCAGCAGACAAGAACTTTTTGAGTGTCCCGCTGGATGCGATCGCTCACACTCGTCGCTATCAGGGCATGAACGGCGAATTGGTAGCTACGGCTACCGATATCTTCCCAGAGCTTAGCGGTGGAACAACTGAACTCGAACCTTCTCTGATTAAGGGTGAGCAGAGCAATACTTCTATTATTTATGGCGATAAACTCATCCTCAAACTCTTCCGCAAGCTAGAGGAAGGCATTAACCCTGATCTAGAAATCGGGCGTTTCCTCACCCAGAAAAAAGTCTTGGAACACTTTGCCTCTGTTGCCGGAGCACTGGAGTACCGCCGTCCTAACGCTGAACCCATGACAGTGGGGATATTGCAAGAATTTATCCTCGATACCCGCAGTAGCTGGGAGTATACCCTAGATAGTCTGCGTACCTACTTTGAAAATGTAGCGGTACAGCATGCGGATATGACCGAAGTCCCTGTTCCTTCAGACTCCCTGTTGGACTTGCAGACGGCATTCCATGATCCAGAGGCAGTGACACATCCAGATGTGGAGAATGGACATGGAGAATTCCCCGTATCTCCGTGGACTCACATCTCTTCGGTGCCAACAAACTCTCTAGCTTCCCAAACCATTGGAGCCTACTTAAGTAGCGCTAAATTGTTAGGCCAACGCACTGCTGAACTCCATCTTGCTCTCGCCTCCGAACTTGATAATCCCGACTTTGCCCCGGAACCCTTTACCTCGTTCTATCAACGCTCGATTTACCAATACTCGCGCAATTTAGCGGGGCAAGTGTTCCTGTTGCTCAAAAATCGCCTGAAACAACTGCCACCAAGTAGCCAAGAATTGGGGCAAGCCGTCCTTAGTGCCAGCGAGCAGATTATGGGACGCTTCCAGTTACTGCTGAACCAAAAAATTACGGCAAAGCGTACCCGTACCCATGGAGACTACCACTTAGGGCAAGTGCTGTACACCGGCAAAGACTTCATCATCATTGATTTTGAAGGAGAACCGGCTCGTAGTTTGAGTGAACGGCGGATGAAGCGATCGCCTATACGAGATGTAGCAGGAATGCTGCAATCCTTCAACTATGCTGCCAGCATGGCACTTCGCAATGAAGTCGAAAGTGGGATGATCCGCCCTGACAATTTCCCCATTATGGAACAGTGGGCGCAGTTTTGGTATCGCTGGGTCAGTGCAGCTTTCTTGAATGCCTATCTCACCACGGCAAGCAAGGATGCGTTCTTACCCCAAACCAAAGCTGAACTGCAAGTGTTGCTGGATGCTTATCTGTTGGAAAAAGTGATCTACGAATTAGGTTACGAACTCAATAACCGCCCGACTTGGGTGGATATTCCACTCCGGCGGATTCTCCAGTTGCAAGAGTCTGTGCCAAGCGGAAATCATAATCAAACCGCTTCGCGGAGTTACTAGTTAAGCCCTTTGGGCAGGGAAAAGGGAAAAGGGAAAAGGGAAAAGGTTAAAGGGAAAACGATATCCCAATCCTTTCCCCTTCCTCCTTCGCCTTTGACCTACCCCAAAGGGGTATCAATCCAATGACGCTTGACGAATGACTAACCAGTCAACCTGAAGCTATAAGAAAATCATGACACAAACACAAGAGGCAACCTATGTTAGCCTGCTAACCGAGGATGACCTGTATTTATTTAACGAAGGGTCACACTTCCACCTTTATGAAAAATTAGGCTCTCACCCCGTTGTTGTCAATGGTGTTAAGGGAACCTACTTTGCTGTGTGGGCCCCTAATGCAACAGAAGTTTTTGTAAAAGGGGATTTCAACGGGTGGCAGGATTACGGCCACCGCCTCCATCGCAAAGGAAACTCCGGAATTTGGGAAGGTTTCATGCCCGGAATGACGAAGGGCAGCCTCTACAAGTACCGGATTGTTAACGGGAATACGGGGTATGCGGTGGATAAAGCCGATCCCTTTGCTAATTCTCAAGAAGTGCCGCCGAGAACGGGTTCTGTCGTTTGGGACACCGAGTATACTTGGCATGACCAAGAGTGGATGGAAAAACGCGATCGCATACAAGCCCTCGACGCCCCCATGTCCATCTACGAGGTACACTTAGGCTCTTGGATGCGAGTACCGGAAGAGGGAAATCGCTACCTCACCTACCGAGAACTGGCCTCGAAACTGGCTGACTATGTTAATCGGCTAGGATTCACCCATGTTGAATTCATGCCGATTACCGAACACCCCTTCTATGGGTCGTGGGGTTACCAAACAACAGGCTACTTTGCCCCAACCAGTCGCTACGGGACTCCTCAGGACTTCATGTACCTGGTGGACTACCTACACCAGCAAGGGATTGGTGTGATTTTGGATTGGGTTCCCTCCCACTTCCCCACCGATCAACATGGATTGAGCTATTTTGATGGCACAAACCTCTATGAACACGCTGATCCCCGCCAAGGGTTCCATCCCGACTGGCAAAGTAGTATTTTTAACTACGGTCGCCATGAAGTCCGTAGCTTCTTAATCAGCAGTGCCTTCTTTTGGTTAGATAAGTGCCATATTGATGGACTGCGCGTGGATGCCGTGGCGTCGATGCTGTATTTGGACTACTCCCGCAAAGAAGGAGAGTGGATTCCCAATCAATACGGCGGTAGGGAAAATTTTGAGGCGATCGAGTTTCTGCGCCGCTTTAATGAAGCGGTTTACAAGCATTTTCCCGGCATCCAAACCATTGCGGAAGAGTCCACCTCTTGGCCGATGGTTGCCCGCCCCCTGTATGTGGGGGGTCTAGGGTTTGGACTGAAATGGGACATGGGGTGGATGCACGACACCCTCAGCTATATGTCCCAAGAACCTATTCACCGGAAGTACCATCACAATAAACTCACCTTCCGGATGCTTTACGCCTTCAATGAGAACTTCGCCCTGCCTCTTTCTCATGATGAAGTGGTGCATGGCAAGGGTTCACTGATTGGCAAAATGCCAGGGGATTACTGGCAAAAATTTGCCAACCTGCGCTTACTCTTCGGCTATATGTACGCCCAAGCAGCCAAGAAACTGTTGTTTATGGGTGGAGAAATTGGTCAGTGGTCGGAATGGAACCACGATCAAAGTTTAGACTGGAATGTTTTAGAGTATCCCACGCACGCCGGTTTGCAAAAGTGGGTTACTGACTTAAACCATGCCTATCGCAGCGAAAGAGCTCTCCATGAACTGGATTTTGATTGGCAAGGGTTTGACTGGATTGATTGCAATGATTCAGAACAAAGCATTATCAGTCTTGTCCGCAAAGGCAAGTCTCCAGAAGATGTGGTGTTAGCGGTTTGCAACTTTACTCCAGTCCCCCGTTACAACTACCGCATTGGTGTCCCTGGTGATGGATTCTGGCGCGAGTTACTCAACAGTGATGCTACAGAATACGGGGGTAGCGGTATGGGCAATATGGGGGGTCTGAACGCTGATGCTATTTCTCAGCACGGTCAGCCCTACTCCCTGAATCTCACCTTACCACCGCTTGCGATCGCCTTCTTCAAACGCTGTTAAATTGATTGAAGAATGGTGGCACTGCCCACCTACGCATTTTAGAGGCTGATTTCAGCGAGATTTTGCGATAGATAATGTTTCCCCCGTTAACTTTATGAGTATAGCGGGGGATTTTTAAAGCAATCATCGCCGAATACCAGCACAATTCTTTCTGGGGTAAAGTCCAGTTCATTTCCTTATACAAAGTTGCGTTCATACGTAGCATATGCATGTTCTCCGCGTCCCCGCGTCCCCGCGTCTCCGCGTCAGTCTGGACTACTATGTTTGAATGCAACTCGGTATTATTAGGGCTTGCTGAATAAAGAGAGAACCCACATTCCGCACCCCCTACTACCACAAACGATATTTCTGGAATTATCAAGGGTTCAGAGGTGATAGTCGATACATAAGAATACTGAAAATGGGTGACTCTTAATTTTCAGTTCCCTGTTCCCTGTTCCCTAAACCCTGATTAATGAGTGATAGCTATCAGTTTTTTTAGCGTTTCTCATCACTCATAACGTTGGCTGCCTCTTCTATTCCCCTAAAGCTACTGGCGTCGCCAAGGAAGATTCGCCTGTTAAATTTCATTCCTAATCTCTTGGAGTCTATATTCAAGCTCTCTCCGTTGGCGCTGAAGTTGGGTTTGTTCATTTTTAACCTGTTTCTCTGCCCAATGAATTTTCCTTTGTTCATTTTCGAGAATTTCTTGCTTATTTCTGAGCTCCCTTTCTTTCGCTTCTACTTCATCAATTTCAGCTTTTAGTTTTGCTGCTAGTTGACCAATAGGGGACTTTAATTCG
>CBKWLJ010000343.1:0-10201 GCA_966675205.1 uncultured bacterium | reverse complement strand
GATGGAGATGGAGATGGAAATGGAGGAGGGGGAGGAACGGAGAGAACTGAAATATTGGGTGGCTCAAAATGGTCATAGAGATACGAAGCATTCGGGGCAATATTGGCCAACCCAGAGGTAATGCTGCCCTTTGTACCGTTGGTTGTCGCATCTCCAACAACAAAGGGAATATTTCCGTTGCCCCCATGCTTAATGGTGATTGAGCCGCTTCCTGCTCCCCCTGCGCTACAGATACTGGCATTAACACAAAGGCTAGTTGCTCCTAGCGTGTCAATTGCTCGAAAATATCGATTTGTAACGATGTTAACGGTGCCTCCTTGACCGTTGGTTCCACCTTGGGCGTTAATGGAGACCACTTGAATATCCTCGTTCGGGTCGAGGGAGACATTACCAGCATTGCCGTTGCTCGAACTTGAGTCGATCTTACCAATCGTCATGCGATCGCGTGCTTCTACGGTAATATTGCCCCCTGCGGTGACGCCAAATGCATTCAAATCTCCATTAATCAAGGCTTCTGTGCCACTCTTGAGGAAGATATCGCCTCCCTGAGCAGAAGTAGAGCTAGAATCTAGCGCTTGGGTGTAAATCCCGCCTTGACTGATCAAGGTAATCTTGCCGCCTGAGGTCGATAAAGGAGCATTGAGATTAATTTGACTAGGAGCAGTAATATCACCGATTGCAATATCCGCTCCATTGCTGGCAATTGGGTTATTGAGGATGATACTCCCAGAGGTATTGATTTTGAGGGGATTGTTGACTCCTAAGCTAAACGTAATCCCACCAGTGCTGATATTCCCCGCACCAATAAGACCAATTGCTCCTCCATACCCATTGCTGGCTTTGGCATTGAGATTCCCAGTGGAGATATCATCTCCTGAGCGAACGCTAATATTTCCCGCTCCCGTTACACCAAAGGCGTTCAAATCTCCACTAGTAACAGCTCCTTCACTGATAAAACTAATTGCTCCTCCATACCCATTGCTCGCTGACGAGTCGATATTCCCTGTAGCAATGGCTCCTTGTTCACTGGTGAGAGTCGCTTCACCGCCATTGCCTACAGCCGCCGTGGAGCGAGAGATCAGGTTAGCTGTTTTAATATCACCTGTAGCAGAAACAGCGATCGCTCCTCCATTTTGAGTTGTGGAACTAGAGTCTAAAGTGCCTGTTGCCGCGTCAATTGTTGCCCCTTTTAGGGTAATATTGCCTCCATCTGTATTCACTGTATTTTGAATAGCGATCGCACCTAAACTTGTAAAGTTGACATTCCCGCCTAAGGTGGACAACTGATTGGTTGCATTAATCTGACTCGGAGCTGTAACATCTCCGATCACAATGTCGGCTCCATTGGTCAACTGTGTGGCAATATTCCCGTTAAGCGTGACAACTTCGGGTGTATTGATTTTGAGATTAGAATTATTAACCAAACTAGAAGTCGATGCCAAATTAACAGCACCTGTGGTAATGTTTCGCTGAGCCTGAAGGGCAATGTTGGGGCCAGTGAGGGTGCCTCCGGCGGTATTAATCGCACCGGAACTCTCTACATTGATATCTCCCGTGCCATCTGCTTTTACCTCAACGCCATTACTAAACTCGACTCCCGTCCCCAGCAGTTGGAGGCTACCGTTAACCGCATTGACGCTTCCCCCATCGAGTAAAATTCCCCCGGTTCTCCCTGTACCCGTCAGGGTGATATTGCCCCCATTAGTGCTTTGAATATTTCCATTGGCAACTCGGATACCTGCTGTCCCCGTACCTGCGATCGTAATATTTCCCTCACCGGAATTCAGCGTGGCACCGTTGATACTCACCCCTGTTTCCGGCGTCATTGACGAGTTACTACCCCCTCTTAAGAGGATGTCGCCGCCATTGGAGTTGATTGCTGAACCCGCATTGAGAACGATTTGTCCCGCTGGAGTATTTTCGGGATCGTTGCCGCCCCCCAAAATAACCTTGCCACCGTTGGCATTAAGAGTAGCATTATTGAGTGCGATCGCTCCTGCACTATTCCCATCTCTGTCAGCATTGAGCGTAAGATCCAACCTGCCTGTACCTGTGCCTGCTAGGTTGCCACCTGCATTGAGAAAAATATTGTTGTTCGCTTGTAAAGAGAGTGCTTGATTAGAAGCACCTGCGTAGGTGATAGGAGCATTGACATTGATATTGTTATTGGCAGCAAGAGTTAGGGAAAAAGGAGTATTCCAGGTAATAGGACTATTGACAGAAATATCTCCTGCACCCCCTAAACCCGATGCGGTGGAAACCGTGACATCACTCAACGTCAGTTGATTTTGTAGGGTTGCAGTACTTAGGGTTGAAGGAGTGGTAGTCGGGTTTGAAAAAATACCCTCAGGGCTAGGGGTGCCAATACCGGGCGTATCTGGGACATTTTCTAGGATAGTGATATCCGTAGGGTCTAATAACAGCGTTCCCACACTACCCGCAGGCGCTAATAAATCAGCAACCCCTTTAAAATCAAGAAACTGCTTCCCAGAAACTTCAGCAAACCCTCCATTACCCCCGTTTAATCCTCCACGAGCACTGATTTTGCCAGCAAATCGAGTGACTTGATCGGCCCAAACAATTACCCGTCCGCCATTTCCTGCCAAGCGTGCATTAGCATTGATACTCGTATCACCACTCACAACCGTGTGTGACGCATTCGGCACTTCGGCCTGCCCCTGATAATCTCCACCCACTCTCACTGTGCCACCGCCATTGGTGCCAGAAGCGTCGATCTTGGCACCTATCAGCCCTACTCTGTCACCGAAGATGTTCACATTTCCTCCAACTCCTTGGGAATCAGAGGGGGAGGATACATCCAGCGTGCCCGAAGCAATAACAGTGCCAGCTTTTGATGGAATAACAACCCCAGAATGGGCTAATTCCGCTTGCCCATTACTATTGACGCTCAATCCTGCCGCCTGATTTTCACCATTACCTGTAAGCAGTTGGGGCAGTGATTGGATTGGAATTGCCCAACCTCCTGCTTGACTTCCCGCCGTCAGCGGTTCAACCTCTAAACTCAGCAGATGTCCTGGCTGGCTGATGCGTACTAAATTTTTACCAGGTACTGCGGCTAAGGTGAGATTTCCCTCAGACGCTACCATCTGTCCTGTATTCACCACCGTGCCACCCAGCAAGGTAAGATTTTGCCCATTTGTGACTGCCAACTGCCCTGCATTAACAATGACGCCAGGTTGAGAAGTGGTGTTAAAGGCAAAATGACTTGGAGTTCCCACCAATGCTGCATAGTGATTGTCTCCTGCCGCATTGAACCAACCATTACCCAATCCTATGGCTGTGGCAGTGGTAGCGGTAAAAGCAGCCGGGACATTCAAGCGTGCATCGGTACCGAAGATGATACCGGCTGGGTTCATGAGAAACAGGTTGGAGTTCCCGCCTGTGACTTGAATCAGTCCCTGAATGCGCGAGGCATCTCCCCCTGTTACCCGTCCCAAAATATTTTGAATTGTTGGATTAGAGATAAAGTTGGCAGTCTCACCAGAATTGAGATTAAATTTTTGAAAGCTATGAAATAGATTCGTCCCATTCGGGGAAAGGGTGCCATCAGTGATATCTAAGCGGTTGCCGTTGGGTGTGACGACAGTTCCAGTCGTGCCATCTGAGACAATAGGCACAGCTAAAACAGGTAAGGTTCCCAGTATTCCTGTCAACGACAGGGTGGTGAACACAGTGCTTTTAAATGGAAGAGACGCTGGCATAAATAGGAGCCTCTAAGTGGCAATACTTCTAACCTTTGCTTTAGGACAGCCAAATAGCCTTGAGAGCGCTGCTCAATCCGTTGAGATGCGCTCGATATAAAGCAGAGGAACAGTCCGGATTTGTCAGCGGACCTCTTCTCAAGGCGAATGACCAAAACCGTGTTTCTCCAGGGGCAGGGGGAAAGGGAGTCGCTTCGCTTAAGGGGAAGGGGAAAGGTTCTTGTGCCCTTTTTGCCTTTTACCTTTTACCTTAAGTGGGGAAAGGGGAAGAACTAGAAAACTTGGGCCTGGTTTCAAGCTCCTTAATTTACTAGTGAAAGGGAAAAATAAGAACTTTGCGTTCAGCAATATTTCTCGTATCTTTTCCTCAAGCCCCTACATTGATGTATGGGGTTCTCTTTGCCCTTTACCCTTTTCCCTACCCGAAGGGTTTGGCAGGTAGAGTTATGCACCTCTGGCTCTTTATTGGATGGAATAGCAAGTCATGCTTTTCTAGCCCTACTTTTTAAAGTTATTCCCCCCTAAGGGCATAATTCAGGACACTTTTAACTTGCTCAAAAAAAATTTCCAGTTGAGCAATAAGGATGAGCTTGCACAAAATTGATCTTGAATGTTGCCTATTTTGACCTAGCTCAGCTAGCTTTTTGGTCATCCTTAAGAAATAAGAAAGATTTTTCCGGTAGAATTCAGTGGGGGAAAATGCTTGGTAATCTTTAATACTAACTTGAACATTTAGTAGTAGTAAAGCCACTTACCCAACCGAGAGCGAATCAAGTGTGAGATAGATTTCTACCTGATAGAGTGCAAGAGGATGAGCCTACTTCTCTAGCTTGAGCGATCGCCTTTTACTCATTAGCTTTTGGACGGAAATCTACAATGAAGGTAGTAGACAACTGGTCATAGGAAGAATATGGCTCCCGATCCCAGAATTATGAAAGCGGTTGAGCAGTTGGGTCACCGCGTTACAGTTGGGGACATCGCTGCTCGGGCAGGACTAAATATCAATCAAGCAGAGCAAGGATTACTCGCTCTTGCCTCGGATGCGGGTGGACATTTGCAAGTAGCACAGTCAGGCGAAATTGCCTACCTGTTTCCCAAGAACTTTCGCTCTATTTTACGCAACAAATATTTGCGGTTGCAGCTACAGGAGTGGTGGGAAAAAATCTGGCGTGTCTTATTTTACCTGATTCGGATTTCTTTTGGAATTATCCTGATTCTTTCCATCGTCCTGATTGTTATTGCGATTACGATGATCATCGTTGCGATCAATTCCAGCAGCGACAATAACAACTCAGGTGGCGGAAGTCGGGATTCTGGTGGAGGAGGCGGCATCATTTTCTTTCCCAACTTCTGGGTATGGTCTGATATTTTTTGGTTGTTTGACCCCAATTACAACCGACATTACCACCAGCACCGAACCACTACTCACTCCTCCAAACCCAGAAGTCAACTCAACTTCTTAGAAGCTATCTTCTCGTTTCTATTCGGAGACGGCAATCCTAATGCTGACTTAGAAGAGCGTCGCTGGCAAGAAATTGGTACAGTGATTCGCAATTCAGGAGGGGCTGTAGCGGCAGAACAAATAGCGCCTTACCTCGACGATATGGGAGAAGGGTACAAGCGCGAGAACGAAGATTATATGCTACCCGTGCTCACCCGATTCAACGGCCGTCCTGAAGTCAGCCCAGAAGGGGAAATCGTCTATCATTTCCCAGATTTACAAACCACGGCAAAAGCTTGGCAACCCCAGCCAGTGCCAGCCTACCTTCGGGAACAACCTTGGCGCTTTAGTCAGGCTACTAGCGGACAGATTACGCTAGCGGCTGGACTGGGTGCGATGAACTTAATCGGTGCTGTAGTTCTGGGTTTCCTGTTACATGGGGGACAGATAGCCGCCGAATTGGGGGGATTGGTTGTCTTTGTTCAATCCATCTATTGGCTCTTACTGGCTTACGGTATCGGCTTTTTAACGATTCCACTCATTCGTTATTTTTGGATTAAGTGGAAGAACAGCAAGATTGAAGCGAAAAATCAAAAACGACAGAATCAAGCTGTGGCACTTAATCAGGCAGATCCTACCCTCCGCCAAAAAATTGCTTACGCTCAGCAGTTTGCGGTACAAAACGTAATTCACAAAGAAAATTTGGTCTACACCAGTGAAACCGATTTGCTTGATCAAGAACTGGAGAACAAAGACCAAATTGATGCTGAATGGCAGCGTCGCTTGGATGCAGATAAAAGTTGAAGGAAATATGAATTGTGAATGATGAGTTATGAATTTCATTCAGGGAAGAGAAGAAGACTTATCGCAGTCGCCACAATTGTTAGGACATTTTTGTGTTGAGTCAGGTCTTCTGCTGATTCATAATTCATAATTCATAATTCATAATTCAACTGCCTTCAACCTTCCAACCTTCAACTCTACTGCATCCGCCCCAGAGTCGCATTGGTATAGTAGTGACTCAAAATTTGCTGATAATTGATACCCTGAGCAGCTAAGTTGCGTGCGCCCCACTGACTCATACCCAATCCATGGCCGTAACCACGACCTCGAATTTCAAACCCATTAGCCGTTTGGTTGACTACGAAAAGGGTGCTTCTCAAGCCTAAAGCGCTACGTAGATCATTACCACTGACCCGCTTTTTCCCCCGATCGCCTTCAACTAGCATAGTAATAATACGACCTTGAGGGGTTGTGCGCTCTGGAGTCATGGAACTGATATTGCCTACCCCGGAAATCTTGCTGCTGATTTGACTGCGAGAAAAGGTTTTTGTCCACTCGTAGACAGGAGCGCTCTGATCATAGTCAACCACGCCCCGGAGGTAGGGAATTAAAGGGCTCTTCCAGATATCTTCTACGTTTTCTGTATGACCCCCAGAAGCAGCATGGAAGACGGCAAGAATGATTTGCCCCTCATAAGTCATAACCTGTCCGCTGGTGGCATTCACGGCTTCTTGAGTACTTAAAGCCTCAGTTTCCAATCCTTTGTAAACTTGCCAAGTCGTGGTATCACCGACATCGTAGACGGGATTTTTCGCCAAGGAGCGCTGGTGAAGCGCGTAAGAACGGGCGGCAACAGCTTGCGCTTTTAAGGCTTCTAGAGGCCAACTTGGACTCATTTCAGAGCCGAGAACACTGTAGAGATATTGTTCTAAATTTACATGGTTGACGGCAGTGAGTCCCTTACTGGTGGGAACCAGTTGAGTGCGTCCCCGATACCAGCGATCGCCAATCCAAACAAATCCCCCCTCTGTTGGTTCAACCCAAAGGGATTGCGATTGCCACTGACCTAAAGCAACAGTACCATTACTTCCTTGAGCACTGTAGGCGTTTAATGCGGTTAGTTCTCCGAGTTCTTGACCCGCTGCATCCCGGACGATCGCTTTCGTCGAACTCCCGACTTGCACCCGGCTTACACCTTCTTGAATCGCCACTCGCATTTCTAATGCATGGGCTGGAGCTACGAAGACGAACCACAAGAAAAAGGAGAGCCACCAATGACGCCCTCCGCTCAAAATCATTTGCTTGAGTATAGATACCAGAGAGACGGGTAAACGTCCAAAAGCCATCTTTAAACCTTCCTCACAAGGCGACTGTTCTCATTTTTCGGATGATTCAGGAATGAATCTTGCTTAATCCGTTGTTATAGGGATAATTTCCGGACATTTGAGTCAATATCGCGGATTAATCTTTTTTTGAGTTGAATGTACTGATTTTTAATGGGTAGAGTCGTACTCCTTGGGTTAAATTGATTCGCCTACTTTTTACCTGTTGATTGCCAAAAGCGTCAACATCAATTCTATTTTTTACCTTGATGAGCGAAAGGGAACCAGTGTTCCCTATTACGTTGAGCCAGCTATTGCAGGTTAGCGCAAATAACTTACCCTTCCAAAATTTTTCTCGGCGTCCGGAGCAGGAGAAAACTCTCAAAACTTTTGTAGGCTGAAGCTGTGTACCATAGGGATCAGATGGGATTGAGAGTTGAGAGAATAAGCTAGAAGCCTGTGCAAATTACTTTTTTGGGAACAAGCTCTGGAGTACCGACGCGATCGCGCAATGTTTCGAGCGTAGCGATGCGTCTACCCCAACGTGCGGAAGTTTGGCTGTTTGATTGTGGTGAAGGCACTCAGCATCAGTTGCTCCGCAGCGATCTTAGAGTCAGCCAAATCAGCCGGATTTTCATTACCCATATGCATGGCGATCACATTTACGGCTTGATGGGACTCTTGGCCAGTTGTGGTTTAGCAGGTAACACTGACCGCATTGATATATATGGCCCTCCTGAGCTAGAAGACTACCTTCGTGCTGGCAAAAGATACTCTCATACCGGATTTTCTTACCCAGTTCAGGTTCATCCCGTCCGTCAAGGGATTGTCTACGAAGATGAAGAATTTATTGTTAGCTGCCGCAGTCTCAAGCATCGAATTCCGGCTTTCGGCTACCGTGTAGAAGAAAAAGACCGGCCAGGGCGCTTTGATGTGGAAAAAGCCACAGCTATGGGAATTCCCTTTGGTCCACTTTACGGTAAACTCAAGCGTGGTGAAACGATAACGCTACCTGATGGGCGTCAGTTTCAGGGGTCTGAGTTTTGTGGGGAACCCGAAATCGGCCGGAAAGTAGTTTATTGCACCGATACAGTTTTCTGTGATAGTGCCGTAGAATTGGCACAAGATGCCGATGTTCTCATTCACGAAGCTACTTTCGCTCATCAAGATGCCCAGTTAGCATTTGAGCGTTTGCATTCCACATCCACCATGGCAGCACAAGTGGCTTTGGGAGCAGGGGTGAAGCAGCTAATCATGACTCATTTCAGCCCTCGCTATGCCCCAGGAAATGCGATCGGGTTAGATAACTTGCTTCAGGAAGCACGAGCGATTTTTCCACAGACCCTGTTAGCTCATGATTTCTTTACCTACGACGTGCCTCGGCGTCTTCCTCAAGAATTAATTAAGACGAAAGCTTAGCTTTAACACTCCTTCCCCTCATCGAAAAGTTGAGTAACATAATAATAAGAAGGGGAAAAGGAATAAGACATTTCTATTTCTTCTAGATGGAAAAAGAGAGGACAATCTATCCTCTCTTTTTTTCTAAAATTTTACAATCAAAATAACTTTAAAATGGCATTTTATACAAGTCACCTTCATCGGTAGTCTACTCATTTTTGGGAGTCTCTATCTCAGCTACTAGGTTTGAACGCAATTTCGTATTAGGATTTGGCTGAGCGTAGCTTGGTATTACATACAGACTGCTGTATTACCAACAATTGTTATTGTAGGGCAGAAAAATAAAGATTTTTTTATGTTCTAAGAAATAAACATTGAACCCTTTTCGATGTAAATCTCTCAATTGGTTCATGTGTTATGCGAAAAAATCCTTTATCCTTCACAAAAAAGCGGTAGTAAGCCCCTGTCTATTTAAGCGGGGGAAGCATGGCATCTACTGATAGAGTCATTAGTCAGTAGTCCGAGAATTCCTCTTGGTAACTAATGACTAATGACTAATGAAATGATCAATGACATGTTAGCGCAGCGGGGCGCAGTCCAATTCCCATTACTGAGCTACGTTGGGCTACGTTAACAGTCGGAGATAAGCTTAACTCGAAGGTGAGGTTGGAGGGTTCTAACGTGGATGTTAATCGGTTTGCTAAGCGGATACAATTACTCAATTGGCGCTTAGCGGCGCTGTATCAAGGCGTTAATGACTCGGTACAGACACAACCAGATGTATTATTGCCAACAGCGTTCAAAGAACTTGCTACTACCTCAGAAGAATTGCAAGTCGCTGTAGAAGAACTTATCCGGCAGAATGAAGAATTAATAGCCGTTCGCAAGCAGTTACAAGCAGAACGTCAACGTTTTCAAGATTTTTTTGAGAGTATACCTAATGCTTGCTTGACCACCGATCTACAAGGGAAAATTTTAGCAGCTAATCGTGCTGCTGCTACACTACTCAATGTTGATTCATCTTACTTAAGAGATAAACTTCTAATTAACTTTATCCCTCTTAAAGAACGTCCGGCATTTCAGTTTAAACTAAACCAAGTATGTCAGCGGAATTGGGTGCAGCAGTGGACTGTACACTTACAACCTCGTAATGGTGATTATATTGAGGTGTCCGTGAGTGTTTATGCTACCCGTAATGAGCAAGAAAGCCCTGTTAATGTGCGCTGGATAGTACGCAATACAATTGAATCTCAGTGGACTCAAAAAGCATTTAAAAAATCGAATTCTGATGCTGATCAAGAGCGTCCATTACACACTTATTCTAAAGGAGAACTTATCCCTCTAACACCGGCTTATATCTGGGTCGTCTCTCAAGGCGTCGTGAAACTCACGACGATGAGTGAAAGCGGTGATGAAGTATTAATTGGTTTAGTAGGACTATCTATGCCTTTTGGTTCTGGGATGACAACTCTACCTACCTATCAAGCCACAGCGTTATCAGAGACTGTGCAGTTAGTGTGCTTTTCTTCAAGAGA